>DATGGM010000239.1:0-2247 GCA_035308525.1 Bryobacteraceae bacterium | reverse complement strand
GCGCGTTGCCGGCACGGACCAGGTCCTGGAAGAAGCGGCGCTGGCCGCCGGCGTCACCGTCTTTCCTGGCTGGGAGTTCTACGCTCCGGTTGCCGGCGCGAACACCATGCTCTTCGATCTGCTGCCGCGCGCGGCCGTGGTCCTCGACGAACCAGACGCCCTGGAAAGCGAATTCGAGCATTTCTGGGAGCGCCTGGGTGAAGTCCACGAGCGCAGCGGGGTCGGCAACCTGGTCCGCCCGGAGGACTTGTACTTCGCGCCCGAGGCCTGGCAACAACACCGCCGCCGCCATGCGGTGGTGGAATGGGAGCACCTGGGCATTGCCCGGCCCGGCGAGGAGCAATTGACGCTCAGTTCACAACCCACTACGCGCTTCCACGGCTCCGTCCCCGCCATGGTGGAAGAAGTGAAGAAGCTCACTGCCGAAGGTAAGCACGTGCTCTTTGCCGCCGCCAATACCGGCGAACTGGAGCGGCTGGCTGATATTTTCACCGAGTACAACGTTCCCTACCGCCTGGGCAGCCCGGTGCGTCCCGGTGGCGAAAGCTACGCCGACGAGACCGCTTACTTTGCGGGTGAGGTTTATGCCGCCACCGTGGTGAAAGCCTACGTGCCCGATGGCGTGCTGCTGCCTGACGCGGCGCTGGCCATCTTCGGCTCCCGCGACCTGTTTGATGAGTCCGAGGCGGTGGTCACGCGCCCGCAGCGGCCCCGATCCAAGACTTCCACTTTCCTCTCCGATTTTCGCGACCTGGCCGTGGGCGACTATGTGGTCCACGTGGAGCACGGCATCGGCATCTACCAGGGACTGAAAGAGATTGCCCAGCAGGACGGCAAGGCTGAGTTCATGCTGCTGGAGTATGCGGAGGGCGCCAAGCTCTACGTGCCTCTCACCCGCCTGGACCTGGTACAGAAGTATCGCTCGGCAGAGGGCGCCAAGCCGGCGCTCAGCCGCCTGGGCACCGCCACTTGGGCCAAGACCAAGGCGCGGGTCAAGAAGGCCATGCAGGACATGGCCGACGAACTGCTCAAGCTCTACGCCGAGCGCAAGATGGTGGAAGGCCACGCCTTCCCCAGCGACAATGAATGGCAGCGCGAGTTCGAAGATGCCTTTGAGTTCCAGGAAACCGAAGATCAGGGGATGGCCATCTCCGACGTCAAGCGTGACATGGAAGTGCAGCAGCCCATGGACCGCCTGCTCTGCGGCGACGTGGGCTACGGCAAGACCGAAGTCGCCATGCGTGCGGCTTTCAAGGCGGTCAGCGACAATCACCAGGTGGCGGTGCTGGCGCCCACTACAGTGCTGGCTTTCCAGCACTACGAGACGTTCAAATCGCGCTTTGCCGCCTTCCCCGTCACCATTGAGATGATCAGCCGCTTTCGCACCGCCCGGCAGCAGAAAGAAATTCTGCAGCGGGTGGAAGCGGGCAAGGTGGATATCCTGATCGGCACCCATCGGCTGCTCTCCAAGGACGTAAAGTTCGCCAACCTTGGCCTGCTCATCGTGGATGAGGAGCAGCGTTTCGGCGTACGCCACAAGGAGCGGCTGAAACAGATGCGCAAGGATGTGGACGTGCTCACCATGTCGGCCACGCCCATTCCGCGGACGCTGCACATGTCGCTGGTCGGGCTACGCGACATGAGCGTGATTGAAACTCCGCCCCGCGACCGCATCGCCATTCAGACCGTGGTCGCCGGTTGGGACGAAAAGCTGATCCAATCGGCCATCGAACAGGAACTGGAGCGCGGCGGCCAGGTCTATTTCGTGCACAACCGCGTGGACAGCATCTTCGAAATCGCCGCCAAGATACAGGAACTGGTGCCGCCGGCGCGCATTATGGTGGGCCACGGGCAAATGGCTGAGCGCGAGCTGGAAAGAGTGATGCTCAAGTTCATGCATCATGAGGCCGACGTGCTGGTGGCCACCACCATCATCGAGAACGGTTTGGACATTCCGCTGTGCAACACCATCATCATCAACCGGGCCGATCGGCACGGGTTGTCGGAGCTTTACCAGTTGCGTGGAAGGGTGGGACGTTCGGACCGTCGCGCCTACGCCTATCTGCTGATTCCGCCGGACCGCGAGTTGAGCGACCTGGCGCGTCGTCGACTGGCGGCATTGAAGGAGTTCAGCGACCTTGGCGCGGGCTTCAAGATCGCGGCGCTCGATCTGGAATTGCGCGGAGCCGGAAACATCCTGGGCGGCGAGCAGAGCGGCCACATCGAGGCTATCGGCTTTGAGCTGTA
>DATGGM010000238.1:0-8239 GCA_035308525.1 Bryobacteraceae bacterium | reverse complement strand
CCGATGGCGGCGAGAGCCATTTCGCGGAGGGCGTGTGGGCCAGCGGCGATTTCTTCCGGACCCTCGGCGTGCCCGCCATGCTGGGGCGAGTGTTCACCACCGACGACGATCTGCACGGCGGCGGCCACGCCGGCCCGGTGGCGGTGATCAGCTACAACTTCTGGAAGTTGCATTTCGGCGGGCAGCCCGACGTTCTGGGCAAGACCGTGCGGCTCGACCGGCATCCATTCACCATCGTCGGCGTGACGCCGCCCTGGTTCACGGGCCTGGATCTGGATAAGCACTACGATGTCGCCATTCCCATCGGATGCGAGCCCATCCTGCACACGGATCGCAGCGCGCTGGCGGCCAGAAGCTGGTGGTGGCTGCGCATGCTCGGCAGGCTGAAATCGGGCGAGACCGTGCAGGAAGCCGAGTCGCGGATGAAGGCGCTGGCGCCGGAAGTGAATCGCGCGACATTGCCGCATTGGGGCGCGGACGGCCAGAAGCGCTATCTCCAGCGCTCGTTCAATCTGCGTCCCGCCGCCACGGGCTTTTCCGATACCGGCCACCATTATCGCAAGGCGCTCTTCACTCTCATGGCGGTAGTTGGGCTGGTCCTGCTGATCGCCTGCGCCAATATCGCGAATCTGTTGCTGGCGCGCGCCGCGGCCCGGCAGCGCGAAATCTCCATTCGGATGGCCATCGGCGCGGCTCGCAGGCGCCTGATGCGTCAACTCATGTCGGAGAGCTTGTTGCTGGCCGCGATGGGCGCGGTGGGTGGCCTGCTCTTCGCCGTGTGGGGGAGCCGCCTGCTGGTGCGTTTTATCTCCGCAACCGGCAGCCAACTCCAACTGGATACGGCGCCCGATGTGCGTGTGCTGGCGTTCACCATGGGCGTGGCCGTCTTAACGGGGCTCTTGTTCGGACTGGCCCCGGCGTGGCGCGGCACGAGCATTTCGCCCTATAACGTTTTGAAGGAACACGCGCGCGGCATGGCGGCGGGCCGCTTCGGCCTGGGCCGCGCGCTGGTCACCGGCCAGGTTTCCTTGTCGCTGATGCTGCTGGTCGGCGCGACTTTGTTTCTCGGCACGTTCCGAAACCTGCTGAACACCAACCTGGGCTTCACCAGCCGGAATGTGCTGCTGATCCAAGCAGGCATGATGCAATCCAACATTCCTCCCAAGCAGCGTCCTCCGGTCTACCGGCAAATCGTCGAGCGCCTGCGCGCTATCCCCGGTGTGGCGGCGGCATCCAGTTCCGCGCTAACTCCCATCGGCCACTCGATGTGGAACAACAACGTGTCCCCGGAAGGCTATTCCGCCAAGGGCCAGGACGACACGCTAGTCTATTTCAACCAGGTTTCGCCCGGATTCTTCGAGACGCTGCGCACGCCGTTTCTGCTGGGTCGCGATTTCTCGGAGCACGACGATCTGAGCGCGCCCAAAGTGATGATCGTCAACGAATCGGTTGCCCGGCGGTTCTTTGGCCGCCAGAGTCCCCTGGGAAAGACGATCGGAGTACCGGGCGAACAGCCGGGGCAGCAGGATGACTATCAGATAATTGGCGTGGTCCAGAATGCCAAGTACGCGGAAATTAACGAGGGCGATGCGCTGACGGTTTACCTCTCGAGCGCGCAGGATGCCAATCCCTGGTCCGGAGTGAATTTCGAGATCCGCTCCGAGCGGCCGGTCGAGGCGCTCATTCCGGCGGCGCGCGCGGCTATCGGCGAAGTGAATCGGGGCATCTCTCTGGAGTTTCGCGCCCTCGAAACCCAGGTGAACGATTCGCTGCTGCAGCCCAGAATGGTAGCGCTGCTATCGGCGTTTTTCGGCGGACTGGCGTTGCTGCTGGCCATGATCGGGCTGTATGGCGTGACCGCATACGGAGTGGCGCGGCGGCATGCCGAGATCGGCATCCGCATGGCGCTTGGAGCGCAACCCGGCGCCGTAGTCTGGCTGGTACTGCGGGAGGTGGCCGCGATGCTGGCCATGGGGACGGTATTTGGCCTGGCGGCATCGCTGGCCGCGGGCCGCCTGGTGGCCAGTTTGCTCTACGGCGTGAAGCCGCAGGATGCGGCGCCGCTGGCCATCGCGGCGCTTCTGTTAGCGGCGGCTACCGGCCTGGCGGCGTATCTTCCCGCGCACCGTGCCGCGCGCCTCGACCCCATGGCCGCTTTGCGCGAAGAATAAGACCCGCCGGGGCCGGCTGATTCAGGCGATAATGGAGTGGATCGTCTGGAAATTGAATGAGAACTAACGCGTCCTTCGGCGAGGCGGTGACCGGAGCGGTCCTCTCGCTGCACGGCAGCAAGCTGCGCAGTTTTCTCACCCTGCTGGGCATCATCCTGGCTACCACCACGCTCATCGCGGTCATGTCCGTGATTGACGGCATGAACGTGTACGTGGCGCAGAATGTTTCGAGCATGGGCTCGGACGGCTTCAAGGTCCGCCGCATCTTCATGATGAACATGTGGGACCCCAAGAAATTCCTGGAAATGCTGCGGCGCAACCCTGAACTCACCAAGGAGGAGTTCGACTTCCTGCGGACGCATACCCATCTGGTGCGCGAATTGGGAATGTCAGTGTCCCGCACGGTGTCGCTGCACTTCGGCAAGGAGCACCGCGATAACGTGCAACTGACGGGCGGCACGCCCAATTACGGCGTGATCTCGGATATCGAGCCGGTGGACGGGCGCTTCATCAGCCCGTTCGACGACGACCGGCGCGCCATGGTGGCCTTCATCGGCAACGATCTGAAGGACCAGTTCTTCGGCGCCAGCAATGCCATCGGCAAATCCATCGTAATGGAAGGCCGCCCCTTCGAAGTGATCGGGGTGGCCAAGACCAAGGGGACGGTGTTCGGCAACTCCCGCGACAACTTCCTGATCATCCCGGCCGAAACCTATTTCAAGATCTATGGTCCGCGCTCGGGCATCGGCTACGATCTGGTGGCCGAGAATCAAACCGTGCTGCAGCAGGCCGAGGACGAGGTGAAGGTGCTGTTGCGGGCGTACCGGCATCTGCATCCGAAGGACGATGACACTTTCGGCATGGTCAGCTCGGATTCCCTGGTAAATGTCTGGCAGCAATTGACCGGCGCGATCGCCGCCACCGCGGTGGGGGTGGTGTCGGTTTTCATGGTGGTAGGCGGCGTCGTGATCATGAATATTATGCTGGCGGTGGTCACTGAGCGCACCCACGAAATCGGCATTCGCAAGTCGGTGGGCGCGCGCCGCGTCGATATCCTGAATCAGTTTCTGGTGGAGTCGTCGGTGCTCTCGGCGGCCGGCGGTGTCATCGGCGTCCTGTTCGCGTGGGTTGTCGCTATAGCCGTGAAGGCTCTTACGCCCGTGCCGATGCACATTCCCATCAGCGCGGTGATTGTGGGCGTAACGCTTTCGGCGGCAGTGGGCTTATTTTTCGGGATCTATCCGGCGCGGCGCGCCGCCGGACTCGACCCTATTGAAGCATTGCGGGTGGAACGATGACCTTAGGTTCGCTGGCTTCGGGCGTGGGACTGGCGCTGACCACGGTGCGCGAGCACAAGATGCGGTCGTTCCTGACCGTGCTGGGAGTCATTATCGGCACCGGGGCGGTGATCGGGGTAGGCTCCATCATCGCCGGGCTGGACGGCGCCATTACCAATATCCTGAAAAGCTTCGGGCCGAACACCATCATTGTGCTGCGGGGCAGCGGCTTTGGCGGGTTTACGTTGGAAGAGCGCAAACGCAAGATGCTTTCGCGTGACGACGCCCAGGCGATTGCCGAGCGCTGCCCATCGGTCGAGAGCGTCAGCCCCTACGTTTTTGGAAGCTGGGAGATCATCCACAAGGCCCGTTACAAGGGCAACGACAATTATCAGCTGGACATCGGCGGCACCGAAGAAGCCTACGCTGCCGGGGGCACCGTCATGCTGCAAGGCCGGTTCCTGTCCGACGTGGAGAATAGCCACCACATGCCCGTGGCCGTGCTCGGCGAGGACTTGGGAAAAGCCTGGTTCCAGGGCGTGGACGCCGTGGGAAAGTGGATCGAATTGGACGGGCACGCGCTGGAGGTGATTGGCATCATGCAGCGCCCCGCGGCGAGCTTTCCCGGCCAGGATGACAACCGCATCCTGATGCCCTACTTCACCATGCGCAAGCTGTATCCGGGCAACGCCGAGCACATGCTGGTGGTGATTGCCAGGCCGGGAATGCTCTCCCAGGCCGAGGATGAGGTACGCACGATTTTGCGCATCCGGCGCAAAGTGCCCAATGACAAGCCAGACAACTTCTCGCTTTCGACCGCGCAGCAGATGATCGAGGACTTCCACAAGATCACTGGAACGGTAGCGCTGGTCATGGTGATCCTGAGTTCCATCGGGCTGCTGGTGGGCGGCATCGGCGTCATGAACATCATGCTGGTCTCGGTAACCGAGCGCACGCGGGAGATCGGCATCCGCAAAGCGGTGGGCGCGCGCAAGGCGGATATCGTCCTGCAGTTCCTGACGGAGGCGGTGGTGCTGACCGGTATCGGCGGCGCGATCGGGTTATTCCTGGGCTGGTGCGTATCGCTGCTTACCGGCCTGGTGTTCAAGAATCTGCCGACCGCCGTGCCGTTGTGGGCGGCCGTCGCGGGAATCATGGTTTCGGTCGGCGTGGGCCTGTTCTTCGGTATCTGGCCGGCAGGACGCGCAGCGAACCTTGATCCGGTGGATGCGCTGCGCTACGAATAGCGGTTCTGGACGGTTCTTTACTGCGCCGTGAGCTCCGGCGCGGCCACCGGTGCAGCCACTTTCCGATTGCCGCGCAGCCAGGTCTGGAACCTCTCCAGATACAGGTAAATCACCGGCGTAATATACAGTGTCAGGAACTGCGACACCACCAGTCCGCCGACCACCGCCAGGCCCAGCGGCTGGCGGGCTTCGCCGCCTTGCCCGTATCCCAGCGCGATCGGCAGCGTGCCGAACAGCGCCGCCACCGTGGTCATCATGATGGGCCGGAAGCGCAGCATGCAGCCCGAAAAAATGGCCTCGAAGGGCGCTTTGCCTTCCACCCGCTGCTGCTCGAGAGCAAAGTCGATCATCATGATGGCATTCTTCTTCACCACGCCGAAGAGCATAATCAGGCCCACGAACGCGTAGAGATCCAGTTCCTTGTGAAAAAGACGCAGCGTAAGCAGCGCGCCGAACACCGCCGAAGGCAGCCCGGAGAGAATCGTGATGGGATGGATGAAGCTCTCGTACAGAATCCCCAGCACGATGTAGATCACCAGGATGGCCACGATCAGCAGGACGGAGAGCCCCTGGAACGATTGCTGGAATTCCTTGACGGTGCCCTGGAAGTTCACGCTGATCGTGGCGGGCATGCGCAAGTCCTGTACAAGCTTCCGAACCTGTTCCGCCGCGTTGCCCAGTGAAAAGCCGGGCAGCAGGTTGAACGATATAGTCACCGCCGGCAACTGGCCGAAATGGTTGACGGTCAACGGTCCGACTCCCCGCGACAGCTTCACCACGGCATCCAGCGGCACGAGCGGTCCCTGTGTGGAACGCACATAGATTTTGGAGAGCCCTTCCGGGGTGCGCTGATACCGCGGATCGACCTGCAGAATCACGGCGTACTGATTGGCCGGAGCGTAGATCGTCGAAACCTGGCGGTCGCCATACGCGGCGTACAGCGTGTCCTCGATCTGCTGCGGCGACAGGCCCAGCGCGACCGCGCGATCCCGGTCGATATCCACGGTAACCTGCGGGCTGGCGATCTGCAGGTCGGAATTCACGTCCACGAAGCCGGGCAGCGCGCGCATCTTGGCGACCACCGGCTCCACCCAGGTGTAAATCTCCTTCAAATTGGTGCTCTGCATGGTCATCTGATACGCGCTGGTGCTGAACTGTCCGCTCACCGTGATGGGCGGCGGATTCTGCAGGAACACCATGATTCCCGGGACTGCCGCCGTCTGGGGCCGCACCCTGTCGATGATCTGGTCCGCGGTAGCTTTGCGTTCCGCGCGCGGCTTCAGGGTGGCGAACATGCCAACCTGGTTGCCGCCCATCATGAAGGCGCCGGTGTTCTCCACATCCGGATCATTGTGCACCACATCCGCCACCGCGCGCAGATGCTTGGCCATCGATTCGAAGGAAATGTCCTGGCCGGAAAGGGCAAAACCGAAGAAGAAGCCACTATCCTGGCTGGGGATGAAGCCGGTGGGCATGCCGAAGAACATAAATACTGTTCCAGCCAGCAGCAGCACGCCCCCCATCAGTGTGGCGAATCGATGCCGCAATGCGAGCTTTAACGTGGATTCGTAGCCGGACGCCAAACCGCGGAACCCCGCCTCGAAAGCGCCATACATCCGCCCATGCCGGCCGGTGTGGCTGTAGCGCAGAAAACGGCTGCCCAGCATGGGCGTGAGACTCAGCGAAACGAAGCCAGAAATCAGGATGGCCACTGTGATGGTGACGGCGAACTCATGCAGCAGGCGTCCCACGATGCCTCCCATGAACAGAATGGGAATGAAGACGGCCACCAGCGATATGGTCATTGAGATGATCGTGAAGCCGATTTCGCGGGAGGCCAGCAAGGCAGCTTCCATGCGCCCCTTGCCCATCTCCATATACCGGACGATATTCTCGAGCATCACGATGGCGTCGTCCACCACGAATCCGACCGAGAGGGTCAGGGCCATCAGGGAGAGATAGTTCAGGCTGTAGCCGAGTAGATACATAGTGGCGAACGTGCCGATGATGGAAAGTGGCACGGCCACGCCCGGAATCAGGGTGGCGCTCACGTTGCGCAGGAAGACGAAGATGACCAGCACCACCAGGCAGATGGTCAACACCAGCGTGTATTCCACGTCGTTGATGGAACCCCGGATGGATTCCGCCGCATCGCCGCCGATCTCGAGCTTGATAGCCGGCGGAAGCTCGTGCCGGAACTGGGGCAGCAGCGCCCTGACGTTGTTCACCACTGCCACCGTGTTGGTGCCGGGCTGGCGCTGCACGGCCAGCATGGTGCTGCGCACGCCGTTGAACCAGGCGCCCGTCTTGTCGTTTTCGAAGCCGTCGATCACGTTGCCGAGCTGCTCCAGCCGCACGGGCACACCGTTTTTGTAGGAGACGATGAGGGGCCGGTAAGCCGCCGCGCGCGCCAATTCACCGCTGGCCTCCACGGTAAAGGCCTGCTTTGCGCCGTACAGTCTTCCGGTGGGCAGATTGACGTTGCTGCGCTGGATGGCCGCCATCACTTCGTCGAAGCCCACTCCGCGCGAGGCCAGCGCGTCGGGATTCAACTGCACGCGCACGGCGAATTTCTGTCCTCCAAACACCTGCACGCGCGAAACGCCCGAAATCATGGACATGCGCTCTGCAAGCATCGTCTCGGCGTACTCATCCACCGTGTAGGCCGGCAGTGTGTCCGAAGTGAGAGAAAGGAACAGGATCGGTTGCTCGGCGGGATTCGTCTTCTGGTAGGAAGGCGGGTGCGGCATATTGGCGGGCAGTACGCCTTCCGCTTTAGCGATGGCGGATTCTATATCCTGCGCGGCAGCGTCGATATTGCGCGCCAGAGTGAATTGCACGTTGATCTGCGTGGATCCCTGGGAGTTGGTGGAGCTCATGCTCTGCAGGCCGGCGATGGTGGAGAATTCGCGTTCGAGCGGCGTGGCCACCGCCGCGGCCATGGTTTCGGGACTGGCTCCCGGCAGCGCGGCGTTCACCTGGATCGTCGGATAATCGACCGTCGGCAGCGCGGCCACCGGCAAGGACCGGAAAGCCACGATTCCGAACATCAGGATCGCCAGCATGACCAGCGCGGTCATTACCGGGCGTTCGATGAAGATGCGGGAAATGTGCATGGTCAGAGTCCCTTCAGGGCCGTCAAAGAGTGAGGTTATCGACTTTGCCGGCCGCCACGGGTTGGATCTTGGCGCCGGGGTACAGCCGCAACTGGCCGTCAGTGACTACCGTCTCGCCGGGTGCGACGCCTTGGGCGATCACCGACTTCCGGCCGATCGTACTGGTTACCTTAACCGGCCGGGGCTCCACCGTCTGGTCCGGCTTCACCACGAAGACGAACGGACCGTGTTGGCCATCCTGTACCGCTTCGGAGGGCACCACCGTCGCGTTGCTTTGCGTGTCCAGCGTCATTACCACGTTGACGAACTGGCCTGGCCAAAGCAAATGGTCGCCATTGTCGAAGACCGCTTTCAGGCGAATCGTTCCGGTGTTGGTATCCACCGCGTTGTCGACCACCTTCAGCCGGCCGCGCGGCACTTTGTCCGGC
>DATGGM010000237.1:0-6478 GCA_035308525.1 Bryobacteraceae bacterium | reverse complement strand
GAGGTCTACCTGGACGCGGTTTACGAGAATACGCCGCGGACGTCGTACCGGCTGGGTCCGGAGTTCGTCGTGACCAACAGCCTGACGAAAGTTTACGGCCTCAGCGGGCTGCGCTGCGGTTGGATTCTGGCGCATCCGGACCTGGCGCGCGGCATGTGGCGGCTGAACGATCTGTTCGGATCGATCCCGGCGCACCCGGCGGAACTGCTCAGCGTGGCGGTTTTGGAACAGCTCGATTACATCCGGGCCCGCGCGCGCAAGATCGTGGAGGCGGACCGGGCGCTGCTGGCGGAGTTCCTCCTGCGCCACCCGGATATCGCCGCGCCGCGCACGGGTTTCGGGACTACCGCGTTCCTGCGCCTCGCGGGCGTGGACGTGGAGGCGTTCCTGGCGCGCCTGCGGGCGGACTTTGAGACCACCGCCGTCCCCGGCCGCTTCTTCGGAATGCCGCGGCATATTCGGATCGGAATGGGCGTGAACACGGAGATGTTCGGCGAGGGCCTGCGGAGATTTCAGGCGGCCCTCAGGAAGTAAACGATCCGCGCTGAATCTCTCCCGCCAGCGCGGCGATATCCCCTTCCATGGGCCGGTCGCGTTCCAGAAACGCCGAGACGCTGCGCACGGCATGGTATACCCGCCGGCTGCCGGGGCCCAGACGGGCCGGGCCGCCGCGCAGGTCCACTGCCTGCGTGGACGCCAGCAGGACCATGGCGATAGCGTTGCGCAGACATTCGAGCGCGTCGGCGGCGGTGACGGCGGCGTGCATGCCCAGGCTGACTACATCCTGGTTGTAGGTTTCGGTGGGCAGCGAGTGGATGGAACTTGGCCCGGCCATCTGGCGGATGGCGCAGGCCAGGCTGGTGATGCTCAACTGCATGCCCTTGAAGCCCGAATTGACGCCCGGCTCCGGCACCAGGTTGGAAGGCAGGCCAGCGTTGAACTTGTCGTCCACCAGCACGGCAAACAGCGCGTTGGCCCAATTGCCTTCGATGGCGAAATCCAGCTTCCAGGTGTCCAGCAGGCGGGCGATGTGGCCGCCATAGAAATTGCCGGCGCGGTAGAGATCGCCGGTCTCGGGATCGATGAGGGGATTGTCATTGGCGGAATTAACCTCGCGCTCGACCACCGCGCGCGCGGACTCCAGCGCCTCCCAGGCCGGGCCCAGCCCCTGCGGCACGCAGCGCAGCGAATAGCAACTCTGAGAGCTGGATTCGGCGACGAATCCACTGCCCTCCAGCAACCCGCCCACATACGCAGCCACGGCGATCTGGCCAGGATGGCCTTTGCACTCGTGTACCCAGGGCCGGTACGGTTCGGAGGGCGCTTGCAGTGCCTCGATCGACAGCGCCACCGCGCCCAGCAGAGCGCGCAGCACGTGCCGCGCGTCGGCCCAGAGAAGCGCGGCGAAAGCCGTCATGCTGGTGGTGCCGTTGATCAGCGCCAAGCCTTCCTTGGGCGCGAAGCGCAAGCTTTCAAGACCAGCGGCGCGCAACGCTTCCGCAGCTGGAATCCGGCGCCCCTGATAATCGGCTTCACCGAGACCCAGCAACGCACGGGCAATGTAGGCGGAGGGCATCAGATCGCCGCTGGCGCCCACCGACCCATAGCGCGGCACCACGGGAACGATTCCATGATTGAGCAGCGCTTGCAGGCCTGCGACGAGTTCCCAGCGAACGGCGGACGATCCCCGGGCGAAGGTCGCCAGCCGCAACAGCATGGCGGCGCGCACCACATCTTGCGGCAGCGGCGCACCGGTGCCGCAGGAAAGGTGATTCATCAGGTTGTGCTGGAATTGTTCGGTTTGCCCGGCATCCAGCGCGTATTTGATGTTCCCGCCTACGCCGGTATTGACCCCGTAGATGCGGTCGCCCGCGGCCAGGCGCTCCTCCAGCTTCTGTCGGCCCTGCCGGATCAGGTTGCGGGCGCGTTCGGCGAACGCAACACCGGCGCCGCGGCGGGCAACGTCTTCCACATCTTCGATAGTGATCGGGCGAGCGCCCAAAACAAGGCTGTTTGGCATGATTGATTATGCGACGCGAGAAGTGCTTACTCGATTGTAAAACTCTGGCGGGCCTCGCAGGTCTGGTTGCCTACGCCATCGTGCGCGGTGAGCACCACGGTATACTCGCCGGGGCGCGTGTCACGCTTGGTAGTGAGGCTCATCACGGCCGGCACGAAGCGTTTGGGATAGAACGACTGGCTGTGTTCGGAGTCGGCCTGCGGCTGGGAGTAGAGCACTTTGCCGCCGGGCGCGACCACGGCCACGTCGTAGCTGACGTCGATGGTGTTGGCATCTCCATACTTGAAGCCGATGATGTCGAAACGCGCCCAGACGGTTTCGCCGGGGCGGTAAGCGGACTTCTCCATCGGCTTGCGGTCCTCCTCCGAGCGGTGAAAACGGATATTGCGGATCACCAGCTTGTCGCTGGGCTCGACCTTCTGCCCGTGGACCTCGAAGGGTATTTCCTTGGTCGTGGAGGCCTTGCTGATCAGGTCGCTGACGGCCACCACGAGCTTGTAGGTGCCCGATGCGGCCAGCGGTGGAATGGTGATTTCCTGGTGAACGGCGGGCTTCCAGTTCTTGTCCTCGGCGGCCAGAGTTTCTTCGATCTCGGCGGATACCGCCGCGACGATGGGCACGCCTTGCGGGTCGAAAGCCTCCAGCTTGTATGTCAAGTGGACGCGATCCTGGGACGAGGCCTGATAGCCGTCCACCTGGAAGCTGAAAAACATGGTTTCGCCGGGATCGTGCACAAAGCTGGATGGAGTGGCGGCGCCGCCATCGCGGTCCGAAACCACCGGGTGGACCACTGTCAAAGGCGTCGTGGCGGCGCACAGCGTGCAAGCCAGCACGGCGGCGGGCAGCATGCGCAAAGTGCGATGAAGCATGCAGGTGTCCTATTGTGGGTTCATCATATCGGGAGTATCCGACGTGAAGTTGAGCGGGATATCGATCTCCCTGGCCTTCTGACTATTCTCGTCGGAAACCCGTAGTCTATAATGCCGCGGCGCGACATCGAAAGCTACGAAGCCCTGCAGCGTCTCGGCGGGTTTTACGCGCCGCAAGAAACCGGTCCACTGCGGAACTTGTTCGCCGTTGGAGAGCTCGGTGTATGTTTGGCCGGAATCGTCCAGCAGAGTGAGCGTGGGAACCATCAGTTCGGTTGCGCCGCCGTTCGCCACGCTGAGGCGCAAGAGAAAGAACCGGTCCTTGGGCACGCGTGTGTCGGCGCCCTCGCCCAGTTTGGCTTTCCACTGGTCCTCGAAAACGTTATAAACCAGCGAACCGACTGTGACGCGTTCGCCCATGCGGTGAACCCGGGTTTCTGGGGATACCGCGGGGGCGCATCCCGCGATTATCGTGAGGCCGGCGACCGCCATGACCCCCAGAAATGACGGCAGAGTGTGCATAGAGGAATCTTGCGGTAGCGGGCTACTGCGTGTCAAGGAGCGTTTAAAGCGGATTCAGGTGCGCGGGCGCTCTTTGAGCATCTTCTCGAACTTCACCTTCTGCTCGTCATTCAAGATGCTGAAAATACGCGCCCTGCCGTCGGAAAGAACGGTTTGATAATACTTGGCGAAGTCGTCCAGTATGCTTGCCATCTGGGTTCTCTGCTCGGGGGTTAGATCGAGTTGCCTGGCAACTTCTTTCAGGTATTCGGTCTTGGCGCTGTTGTCCCAGAAAGGGCGTGGGTGGAGGGCGCTATGGCCGAGATTCATGGCGACGGCTCCGGCCACCGCCCCACACAGAAACACCAACAACAGAGCCCCTACGCCGGCGAGCTTGGGAGAGATCCACAAGGGCCTCGGCGCGGTTCTTGCCATCACGTTATGGCTCATAGTTCGCGAGGGTGACCAGCATCTGGTCCGAGTTCGGGGCGGCCGCGCCGTCAGCCATCACGGCCTCGGGAGTAGGCGGAGAGGGCGCATAGGCCTCTTCACGCGAAATCAGAACCGTGCCGAGCACTGCCATCGTCAGCAAGGATGCGAACACCACCCGGCGCCCGAAAGCAAAATCCCGGAAAGGAGACCAAAATGACGGCGGAGGCTCCGCGGCGACTTCCAGCAGCACCCGCGCCACGAAGCCCGGCGGAGGTTCTACTGCCTCGGCGGGTTTCAGGGAGGCAAGCAGCCGGGTGGCTTCCTGCATTTCCTCGACTTCCCCGCGGCACGTGTCGCAGGTTTCCAGGTGAGCTTCGAAGCGGTGTTGAGCCCAAGGCGGCATAGTGCCGCTCAAGTACTCCTCAAGATGATCGATGATTACCGCATGCATAGCTTTCTTCCCTTACAAGTTCAAACTTCCTACTCCCCCACGGGTCTCTTTCCATTTGCCCGCTTCCGGGGGATTATATCAGCCGGCTACCAGGCCGGGAAATCTATCAAGACGTTGGGCGGCCTTCACTAGTTTCTGGCGTGCGCGGAACAATTTCACCTTGATGGTGTTTTCGTTCATGCCTGTCATGGACGCCAGTTCCTCTACCGAATAGCCCTCAACCTCCTTCATCATCAACAACATACGCTCCTCTTCGGAAACCCGGCTGAGGAGCTTCAAGACGTAATCCCGGCGGGCCAGGGTCTGATCGGCGGCCGGATGGCGGTCAACCGCGGGATCGGCGTTTTCCACGCGGCGCACTTCATCCTCGCTCAGATCGCTCTCATAGACCAGCTTGCGGACCTTCTTCTTGCGCAGGTAATCGAAGCACTCGTTCACCGTTATTTTGTAAATCCAGGTGATCAGCGAACTGCGGAAGTCAAAATTCCGGATGGACAGGTACACCTTCGCAAACACTTGCTGCGCAATATCTTCCACGTCATTTCGCTGGCGTACGATGCCGTGGATGATGGAAAACACCTTGGATTGGTACTTTTCGACTATCTCGCGAAAAGCGGCCTCCTCGCCTGCCTGAGCGCGGCGGACCAACGCACCTTCCTGGGTATTCAGGTAATCCACTCGAGTCTTTGTCGCAACCCTGGTACCGAAGGCGGGGAGTGGTAACGCGCCGCTCAGTGTTCCCATACACCGCTTCGGACGTTGACCGCCCTTGTGCGGTTTCAACTTCCACCCCCAAAAGTAGCAGATTCCCGCAACTTAAGGGATTGCAGACCATCCATTAAGTAGCGAATGCCGCCGGGCCGGTGGCTGTTTCGCGCCGGCCTCCTGTATAATGGCAGGCGTAGCGGAGAGAACTTTCACGAAGGAGTTTAAGGTTACTATGGTGCAATTGACGGAAAAGGCGGTCGGCAAAGTGCGGGAGATCCTGGACAGCCAGGAGCCCAAGCCGCAGGGACTGCGGATAGCCGTAGTGGGCGGGGGATGCTCCGGCTTCAGCTATTCGATGGCCTTCGAGAACCAGCCCAACATGCTGGATAAGACTTACAGTTTCGACGGCCTGAAGGTCTTCATCGACCAGGCCAGCCTGTTGTACCTGGACGGCGCCGAAGTGGATTACGTGGAAACCCTGGAAGGCTCCGGGTTCAAATTCAGTAATCCGCAAGTGAAGTCCACCTGCGGCTGCGGCAGCTCTTTCAGCGTGTAGAAACGTCGCCTTCCGGCTGCAAGCGGATATCCCGCGGCTCGCTGAACGCGCTCTTGAGAGTCCTCACGCGCACGCCATGCGGTCCCGGGTGCAAGCCTGCGGGCAGCCGGGAATTGGCTTGCCAACAGCGGTCTCCCAGATCGGTCAGGAACAGGACCGGTTGTTCGATTTCGTCAACTTCCAGGATGACTCCATCGCGGTCGAGTTGCGTTTCCGCGGCGCGGAACCGGCAGCAGACGTATTCGTTGCGGTGGCCCGCGAACACATTCGACTCCGTCATGCCATTGCTCAGTTCGTAAATCACCGGCGGCGGCTGGGTGATGCTCTCCGGAGTGGGAACCCGGCGCGGCTGGAAAGCCGGCCGTTCACCGGGCCCTTGCATCTCGATCGGAAACTCGTTGCTATAGGGGCTGGAGTCGGTCCGCAGCCGCACCTGATGAAGGCCTGGGCCTAAGCCGGGCGGCACCCGCAGATTCGCCTGCCATTCCTGGCCGCGCAAATGGGCCAGCACCAGCACCGGCGCGCCAAAGCCATCCACTTCGACCCGCAACCGGCCGCGCGTCAGATCTGCCGTCTCGCTACGGAAATACAGGCAAATGTATTCGTCCTTGCCGGGATGGAACCGGATGTCGTTGGTCCGGTTGTTGACCGCGGAATACAGTAGTGGGGCCGGCTCCGCGGGTTGCGTGGGCGCGGGCTCCCAGCGGCGGCCGCAGGAGAATCCGGCGCGGCGGTCGGGCGCCACGTACTCCAGATGCACGCGCGCGAATCCCGCGGACCGGCATAACGCCGCGGCGCACTGCACGCTGGGGCCGAACCAGTTATCGATCTGGCCGCCGAGCTCGGTGGTCTCGTAAAACTCCATCGTGCACGGAGCGGTCCCGTCGTCGGTTATGAAAGTTTCCACGAATACCGTGTCGGTGGTCAGGGCGCAAATTCGT
>DATGGM010000236.1:0-1542 GCA_035308525.1 Bryobacteraceae bacterium | reverse complement strand
TGGTACGCGAAAAGGCATTGGCTCAGTCGCCGAAGATGGCGGCCCGCCTGCCGCTGGTCGAGCGCGAGTTTATTGCGGACACGCGCGATGAAGCCGGATTATTGGCGCGGTTAGCTTAGGCGAGCTTAGGCGGCTTTCCGCACGCGCAATTCGATGCGTAAGCCCGCGGCTGTCGCCATGTTCACCAGCGCATCGAGGGCAAACAGGTTGATCTTGCCACGCATCAGGTCCGAGACACGCGGCTGCGTCACGCCGAAAAGCTGGGCCGCTTGGGAACGCCGGGGACAGACGGGACGTTTTCCGAACCGTAGCGATGACCCTCAACGATCTCGGCCAGGCAACAGTTGTGGGCTCCTACGCTATGACTGTGGCGTACTGGCCCCATGGGCATGGAAGCCAGCACCTCGTTCCGATCATGACTGTCGTCGATCTGCAGCGGGGCGGGTAAGGCCAGGCAAAAAGCAGGAGAGGCCGGGTATAATTCAGGCACGGAGTAGGGCCTGCCGACCCGCTGGCATGTCTGAATCCAGTGGGCGGCCGCGTTTCACTGCCAGCATGCTGTACGGCGTGAGCGCCACGGATCCCGAGACCTTTGTTATGGTTTCCGGACTGATCATGGCCGTAGCCACAGCCGCTTGCTTTGCTCCGGCGTGGAAGGCCACTCGCGTTGATCCTATGGCAGCACTGCGCGAGCAGCGATGGGATCACCTGCTGTCAGCAATGGCGAGCGGGTTGCCGATAGGTTCCACATGCTTACGATGATGGCGGCCCTGTTGCTTTTTCTGGTCGGGGACGCCGAGTTGCCGGCGCCCGCCAGCTTCTGCTCGGCGGTTAACGGGAGGGTGGACTCTTTCGTTTGGGTCTTGCTGGAGCGCTCGATACCCTGGGAAGATGGGCTGCCCTCCCCCGTTTTCGGCGTAGAGCCGATGGGTTAGAAATCTGGCTCCTCAGGTAGGACTCGAACCTACAACCCTTCGGTTAACAGCCGAATGCTCTACCATTGAGCTACTGAGGAGCAACGCAAGGCAATCCCTTCATTTAATCAGAGCCTTTCGCCGGGTGTCAAACTACGCGCGCCTCGGCGGCTGATTTTGCGTAACTCAAATAGAGCGCCAATCCATCGTATTCGGCCGGGCCCAGCTCGCAAATAATGTGGCGCGTGAGATATGCCCGCGCGATTTCCGTCGTGAATCCGCGCGGAACAGCGTCCATGCGGATGATGTCCTCGATGTGCGCGCGGCCGTAGGCGTACGACTCCTGAAAAACCGCTTCGACCTCAGGGCGGATCATTTTCTTCGGCCCGGCCCACACCGCGAATACCATGGGCAGGCCGGTCATCTCCGTCCACTCCGTGCCCAAATCGTAAGCCGGATACGGCAGCGCGGCAGGATCGACGCGCAGGGCCGGGTCGCCAATGATGAGCGCTGCGTCAGCCGCCGCCATCATGCGATCCAAATCTGGTGCATGCGGGATGAGATGCGGCGTAGCGCCATAGCGGCGCTCCAGAATTATCCGCGCCAGTTGCACCGACGTTCGAGAACT
>DATGGM010000235.1:0-44136 GCA_035308525.1 Bryobacteraceae bacterium | reverse complement strand
TGGTGGTGGAAGGTTTGGCGGATCGCTTCGAGCCGGCGCTGTGCGACACGTACGCGCGGTTGTTCGCGCAGGCCATAGCGCCGGGCGACAGCGCAGCGCTGGTGGAGCGGTACCGCCGCGTGCGCGTGCCGCGTCCCGTTACAGGCGAACCGCGCACGGTCTTCGTCCTGTCGCGGGTGACGCTCGGCGCCGACATAGCGGTGACCAGCGTCTTGCTGGCGGCGGCCAAGCTTCGATTTCCGAAAGCCGCCATCCACCTGGCCGGTTCCCGCAAGAACTGGGAACTCTTCGCTGCCGATCCGCGCATCCGGCATCTGCCGGTCGATTATCGCCGCGGCACGCTGCGCGAGCGCCTGGCCGCCGTGCCCCAGCTGCGCGAACTGCTGAGTGTGCCGGACAGCATCGTCATCGATCCCGACTCGCGCCTGTCGCAGCTAGGGTTGCTGCCCGTCTGCCCGGGCGAGCGCTACTATTTCTTCGAAAGCCGCGCTTACGGCGGCGATAGCGATGAGCCCCTGCCGGTGCTCGCCAGCCGTTGGGCGGAGCAGACCTTCGGCGTCGGTGCCGATCCGTACATGGCGGCAGAACCGGCATCCGGCACGATTCAACCCGGCATCGCCATCAGCCTGGGTGTCGGTGAGAACCAGGCCAAGCGCATACCCGATCCTTTCGAGACAGAGCTTCTGAAACTGCTGGCTCAAACGGGTCTGCCCCTATATGCCGACCTGGGCGCGGGAGGTGAAGAAGCCGATCGGGTGGAGCGGGCCATCGCGCAATCCGGCGCTGTAGTGCAATGCTGGAGGGGCTCGTTCGCGGGCTTTGCCGCGATCATCGCTGCCAGCCGGCTGTACGTCGGGTACGATTCAGCCGGCCAGCATGTGGCCGCGGCGTGCGGCACGCCGCTCATCAGCGTCTTCGCCGGCTTCCCGTGCGCGCGTATGTTCGATCGCTGGCGGCCGCGCGGACACGTGATCCGGGTGGACGATCCGGATCCCGCCCGCGTGCTGCAACAGGTGCGGCGCTACTTCACAGGAAACGTCAGCGAACCGACCGCGTTGGTGCTCTGATCCATCACGATCAGCCGCACGCGCTGTACCGCATCGCCGACGGCGTGGTCCTGCGAGATGGGGATGCCTTCCTTCATCACCATGTCGTGCTGCTCTTTGGTCAGGTCCAGGTTGATACTCTGCATGCTGGGATCTCCCAGCGGGCCGGAGGCGCCCAGATCCGACAGAAGATAAGTCACCGCGCCCGTGACCTTGCCGCCCTGCTCGCTGAGCAGCACGTCGGACGCATTGATACGCATTTCCAGATGCACAGCTTTGCCCGAGGGCCACAGCTTGGCGCGCAGCCCGATGTTCGCCGCGTCCGACTGGCTCTGATAAGCCGCCACCAGCGCAGCCCTTTGCCGGTCCAGAGCCGGACGTGTATCCGGCAGCGCGTAGTAGCGATCCCGCAGCAGCACCCGGACTCCTTTGCGCTCGCAGGTGACGTGGATCATGTGGAACTTATTGTCCCAGCTTGCCGTGGATGGATCGTAGGCGATTTCGTAAGCGTTGACCGCGTCGTTGGAGACCTGCTTCAGAACTTCGCGAATGTCCTGCCGGAAGTAGGGGCGGCCGCCCGTCAAGCGGGCCATTTGTTCCAGGTCGCGGGACGGATCGGTTCCCTGCGCGCCTTGCGGCCGCGCCTGCTGATCGCCGTAGGCATCGGAAGCGCCGGCTTTAGGCTGCAAGGCGCCGTAGGATTTGAACTGTCCCTCGTGGATCGAGACGCCGGAGGCCAGGTCGCGGCTGTAGGAAACCGGGTCGACCGATACGGCGGCGTTCGCCAGCGTCACGGCCAGATGCGGCACGTAAAGCGCGCAATCCACCCAATCCCCGTTGCAGGGCAGCTTGGTATTGTACACATTTTGCACGCCATCCGTGATCCAAAGGATATCCCTCCGGCCGGGGAACGCCGCCAGTTGATTGGCCAGCACCTCCAGTTGGTGGAAAGTCTTCTTCACCTGGTCTTCCTGGCCCATGTGCGCCGGACGAGCGTGGCTGTAAGCTTTCATGGCCTTGTCCAGAGGTTCCGCCACATCCTTTGGCCAAGACTGATCGTCGGCGGCTTTAGGTCCAATGCCGTGGATGGGAACCAACTCACCCTCCAGGTTCAGAAGGTAGAAATACACCCCTTCGCCGGATTCCAGTTGCGGGAGCGATTTGGTGAAGGCGTGCCAGGTGTCCATCCGGTTGGGCTGGCTCTCGTTCATGAGGTCGAACAGGATTGCGACGGTGCGCTGCATGGAACCCCTCGGGCGGTTAGAATACTCCATCGGCCCAGGGGCGGCGGGCGGTCCGTTGCGCGGCCGGCGAAAGAAGGAGATGGTCACCGGCTTGCCTTGATCGCTGATTTTGAAATCAGCCATCGTCAGGTCGGTGACCGGCTCGCCCGCGGCGTCGAACGCCACCGGGTAGAGATGCATCAGAGTTGGCGGCGCGGCACTCTGCGCCAGGACGGTGGACACCGCCATGACAAGGGTGAAAATAAGTTTTGACATAACGGAAATTACAGTGTAACGCACCTTATACACCGAATATAGGGTCCTCCCGGCCGCCGGACTTACCGCCAGCCGGCGCCGCCCCGCAGCGGCACAAAGCGGCAAAATGTGGCGACGCGCTCGCAGATAACGCCGTCCGATTTCGCGATGACCCGCAGCTCTTGATCGAACCGGTCGCCCACCGGAATCACCAGCCGGCCGGGATCGCCAAGCTGCGACAGCAGGAGCTCCGGCACATCCGGCGCCGCGGCGGCTACCGAAATGGCGGCGTAAGGCGCCGCGTCCGGCCAGCCCAGCGAGCCATCGCCGCAAACCACCGTGATATTCCGCACGAGTGACGCCCGCTTGAGGTTCTCTTCCGCCAGCCGGGCCAGGCCGGGGATTAACTCGACGGTAATCACCCGGGCAGCCAGCGCGCCGAGAACCGCGGCATGGTATCCGCAGCCGGTGCCCACTTCCAGCACAGTCTCCGTGCCGGTCAGTTCGAGCAACTCGGCCATGAGCGCGATCATGTAGGGCTGCGAGATGGTCTGGCCGTAACCGATCTGCAGCGGTTCATCCTGGTAGCTGCAGATGCGGCAATCCGGGGGAACAAACTCCTCGCGCGGGATGGAGAGCATGGCGTCCAGCACACGCGGATCACGGATGCCCCGCTTGCGAAGCTGGCGGTCCACCATGCGCCCGCGCTCGGACGGCCAATCGGGAATCATTTGTGGCCCCGTCGTTATAATAGCGAGAATGACGCGCCAAATCACCCTGATACCGGGCGATGGTATCGGACCGGAAGTTGCCGCGGCCACTGCGCGGGCCGTGGAGGCCACCGGGGCGGATGTGGAATGGGAGCGCGTGGAGGCCGGCGCGAAAGCGCTGGAAGACCTGGGGCAGTTGCTCCCCGACGACGTCTTCGCCTCGCTCGAATGCACGCACGTCGGTCTCAAGGGGCCAACCGCCACGCCCATCGGCGGAGGGCATCCGAGCATCAACGTGGCGCTGCGCAAGAAACTGGGCCTGTACGTGAATTTCCGGCCGGTGCGCATGCTGCCCGGCCTGAAGACGCGCTATAGCGACCTGCTGCTCGACCTGGCCATCTTTCGTGAGAATACCGAGGACCTGTACGCGGGCCTGGAGCACGAAGTCATTCCGGACGTGGTGGAGAGCCTGAAGATCATCACTAA
The DNA here is from genome assembly GCA_035308525.1 of Bryobacteraceae bacterium. Classification (GTDB taxonomy): domain Bacteria; phylum Acidobacteriota; class Terriglobia; order Bryobacterales; family Bryobacteraceae; genus Bog-159. The sequence continues at coordinate 40,416 of DATGGM010000235.1, read as the reverse complement.
AACGGCTTCCATGAAGATTGCGCGCGCCAGCTTCGAATGGGCGCGGCGCGAAGGGCGGCGCAAAGTGACCGCTATCCACAAAGCCAACATCATGAAGATGAGCGACGGCCTGTTCCTGAAATGCTGCCGCGCGGTCTCCAGCGATTACAGCGATATCGCATACACCGAGCTGATCGTGGATAACGCCTGCATGCAACTGGTGATGCGGCCGGAGACCTTTGACGTGCTGGTGCTGCCGAATTTGTATGGCGACATCGTGTCAGATTTGGCGGCGGGACTGGTTGGCGGCCTGGGCATCGTGCCGGGCGCCAATATAGGCGACCGCCACGCCATCTTCGAAGCCGTGCACGGTACGGCGCCCGATATTGCGGGAAAGGGCCTGGCGAATCCCACGGCGCTGATGCAATCGGCCGCCCTGATGCTGGCGCATATCGGAGAGCGGGCCGCCGCGGCCAGGCTGCAAAGCGCCGTCGAGCGTGTGTACTGCGCAGGGAAACATCTGACGCGGGATGTGGGCGGCGCGGCCGGCACGGCTGAGTTCACCGATGCGGTGATTCGAGCGATGTAAGCCTTGTTCCGCCTCGTTACGCGGTACCGTCCCGGCGGCAGTCCACCGCGCCGCGCCGAAGGGGATTTGGAACGTTGGCCCGCGGCCGTTCGAGGGCAGCGTCCAGGAGGGTGCGCAGGGTGAGGCGGCGCAGATCTTCCAAAAGGATATCCGGCGAGTAGGCCAGCAAGTCATCCCTTGTGGAAATCCCCGTGTAGACGGCGATGGAACGGATGCCGTTGCGCTGGGCCGCGATGATGTCGCTGGGTGCGTCGCCCACCAGCGAGACGGGCGTGTGACGGCCGATCCAGCCCTGCGCGCGCGAGTGGCGGATCGCCAGGCGGGCCAGGCCGGCGCGATCCTTGGCCATTTCGCCGAAAGCGCCGAGCCGGAAATACGGCTTCAGGCCCGCCCTGTCGAGCTTCTTCCATCCGATGCGCGTCAGGTTGCCGGTGACCAGGCCGAGCAACACGCCGCGCCTTTGGAGGCGCCGCAACAACAGGCGCACGCCGGGGCAGGTCTTGCGCTGGAGGTTTGGTACGCTGCGCACGTAGATCCGCTGCGCGCTGCGGATGAGGTCGGGCATGGCGCGCCGGATGGATGTCCGGGAAGCGCCGGCATCCCGCAGCATGCGGGTGAGGATGTCGGGATCGAGCATGCCGTGGACGGGTATGTGATCCGTGCTGGTTTCGAGGCCGGTAACGCGGCGCACGGCGTCGACCAGGGCCTGGCGGTGATGCGGACCGGCGCGGCGCACCAGCGTGCCGTCAATATCGAAGAGGACCAGGGCCGGGTGCATGGAATTGGTGGACGAGATGGGATTCGAACCCACGACCCCGGCGTTGCGAACGCCGTGCTCTCCCAACTGAGCTACTCGCCCACGCGGAATGGGGTGACGATTACAATATATCATGATGCCGGAACGCGATCTCAGCGCGCAGTTGGACAAGATGCAGCGCGAATGGGACCAGCGCGCCCGCGAGAATGCCCGCTTCTATGTGAACACAGAGCGGCAGGATTGGACCGATGCCGAATTCTTCCAATCCGGCGAGCGCACCGTTGCCGAAGAAATCCTGACCGATATGATCAACATCTGCCAGGGGAAGGACCCGAAGCAGATGCGTGTGCTCGAAATCGGCTGCGGAGCAGGACGCGTCACGCGCGCGCTGGCGCAGGTATTCGGCGAAGTATATGGGGTGGATATCAGCGGCGAAATGGTTCGGCAGGCGCGCGCCGCGGTAGCCGACTTACCGCATGTGCGTATCTTTCAGAACAGCGGCAAAGATCTAGACGTACTAGGAAATAGGCGATTTGATTTTGCGTTTTCGTCGATTGTGTTCCAGCATATTCCCAGTCACGAAGTTATCGAAAGTTATGTGCGGGCGGTGCGCCGCCGGTTACGGTCCGGCCGGTTGTTTAAGTTTCAGATACAGGGCGCGCAGGAGCTGGACAATCCCCCGGATGATACCTGGTTGGGAGTTACTTTCTCCGAACAGGATGCCCGCGACATGGCACTGCGCTGTGACTTCGAGATGAGATATAGCTATGGCTCGGGTACACAATACTTTTGGCTATGGTTCTTCAGGCCGAAGTTTATGTCGAAAGCCTGGCAGGATCATCGGGGATACCTGCTGCGTACGGCCTACAGGAAATGGCGTGGGCGAGCCGCCCGGCTCTTGAAGCGGCGCTAAGCCTTCCCGGCCGCGCGGCGCTTGCGGCGGCTGGCCCAGTATCTCTTCATCCGCTCGGAAACCTCTTGGCGCTCTTGCTCACCCATGGACTTGCGGCCGCGTTGCGTCGGAACCGGGAGAGTACCGGTACTCTCGAACTGCTCCAAAGCCGCGATGAGCTGGTTGAGCTTAGTCAGCTCTGCGTGAAGCTCCCGGATTGCTTTATTCAGATCCATGGCTCTCTGTGCCCCCGGGATCCGTAAGGATCGCTGCGTTAGCGGACCAGGAACGGCCAGTGCGGGACTGGATGCAACTTATAATGGATCGCGGCAAAATAGAGTAGCGCACCAAAAATCACCAATACAATCCCGCCGACCATTAACACTTTGCTCCACGGAAACCGGCGCCCTTCGCGCCTGAGAACAAGTAAGTAACCAGCGAAGATACCTACATAGAATAGCAGGCACATCGGGGTGGCGAAAAGCATCATATTAAACGCGTCTGGGGTGGGAGTCACAATCGCCGCGATGATGAAGATTCCCAGAATTGCATAGCGGCTGTGATTCAGCAGAAACTTCGGACTGACCAGGCGCAGCAGTGTCAGAAAGAAAATCAGGACCGGCATCTCGAAGACCAGCCCAACTCCCATCGTGACGTTGACGAAAAGGTCGAAGTACTCGTCGATGGAGACCATCGGGTCGACGCCGTTTCCAACACCGATCCCCAGCAGAAAAGTCAGCGCAAATCGGAAGGCGATGAAATAAGCGAATGCTCCGCCCATGATGAAAAGACCGGCCGAGCAAATAATAAAGGGGGCGGCATAACGGCGCTCGCGCTTATAGAGTCCGGGAGAGATGAACGCCCAAACCTGGTAGACGATCCAGGGCGAGGCGATAAAAATGGCGCACAGGATTGGCAGCTTCACCCAGATGACATTGAACTGTTCCATGGGGGTGATGGCCTTCAACGTCGGCGGTTTGATGCCCAGACGCGTCAAGGCCTCGAAAGCGGGCGCGGCCACCAGGTGCCAAACCTCGTTGCAGAAGGTCAGGCTGATCATGTAGGCGACCAGCACGCCGACCATCATCTTGATGATGCGGGAGCGCAGTTCGGTGAGGTGGTCCAGGAAAGACATGCGCAGCATGCCGTCGTCTTCTTCTTCGGAATCTGGTGGATCGGGCGGCGGCGGCGTGCGGCCTCCTCCACCGCGGGTGGCGGTCACAGCGGTGACCGCTCCGGGCGGAGGCGTCACTTTCCCTGTTGGAGCTTTCGCTCCATTGTCATCTTCGCGAGAAGCCATTTACGGAGGACTAAACGTTGTGCTCAGTAGCTGCCGGAGCGCTGGCCGCCGGAACGGTTTCCGGGGACCCGTGCGGGGTGCCCTCGGGGCCCGTTTCGTGGGCGATGGCGCCCTCCGGTGCAGCAATTGCTAAAGGCTCAGCGCCCTCAGTTGCGGATGCGCTGATGGTGGAAGTGCTGGTTACGGTGTTATCTTGCGGCTCGGTAGTGGATGAACCATACGGCTCGCCGTAGGCTCCCGCGTCGCTCGAAGAATAGTCGTAATTGTAATTATTGTTGTACTGATATCCGCCGGCAATTTCGTTCGTGGTCTGGGTTTCCTGTTCCAGATTCCGCATCTCACGCTCGAAAGTGGCTTTCAGGTCGCTCTGCGCGCGGCGGAACTCGCTGATCGCCTTTCCAATTGTTCGGCCCAACTCCGGCAATTTCTTGGGGCCGAAGAGCACGAGCGCGAGCAGGAAAATGACGACCATTTCCGGCACACCTACTGGACCCATCTGGCTCCTTCCTCTAGTTGGAACTTCACTCTCATGATATCATGACGGCCTCGTAACCAAATGAACCGCCGGTAGTATTAGAAGTATGCGCGCAGCCTGGACGGATTTCCGATATGCCCTCAGGACACTGCTGAAGACTCCCGGCTACACCATGGTGGCGCTGGCAACCCTGGCCTTGGGGATCGGCGCCAATACGGCGATCTTCAGCGTGGTGAACCAGGTACTGCTGAATCCGGCGGGCGTGGCGCACCCCGAGCGTATCGTGGCGCTGCGAGTGCGTTATGAGAAACTGGCGCTCAACAACATCGGCGTTTCCATCCCCGACTTTGCGGATGTGCTGCACAGTACCCAGCAGTTCGAATCCGCGGCGCTCATCAATGGGAGCGATTTCAACTATACCGGCTCCACCGTGCCCGAGAGGCTGCGGGGGGCCAACGTCACCTGGCGCTGGTTCGATGTATTCGGCGCGAAGCCCAAACTAGGGCGGGCATTCCGGGCCGAAGAGGATCGCCCCAACGCCAATATGGAGGTGGTGCTGTCGTACGCCGCATGGAAGCGGCTGTTCGGTCAGGATCCCGGTGTGGTAGGGCGCGCCATCGAACTGAACCAGATGACTTATCGCATCGTGGGCGTTATGGGTCCGGAATTCCGCTGGCCGGTGAACGTGGATTTGTGGGCTCCACTGGGGCTGGCCGACACCCAATACACCGAGGGCAACCGCTTCAACGAGAGCTTTAACGCCGTGGGGCGCCTGCGGCCGGGCCTGCCATTCGCGCGCGCCAACGCTTTTGTGGAGATGCTGGGCAGCCGCCTCCGGAACAGCGGCACGCAAAACGGCACCTACGCCAAGGACTCGGCCTGGGGCATGTTTCTGATGCCCTTCACGGACTTCGTCGCCGGCAATACCAAGACGCCCATGCTGGTGCTGCTGGGCGCGGTAGGGTTTGTGCTGCTGATTGCCTGCTCCAATATCGCCGGTCTGATGCTGGCGCGGGCTTCCGGCCGCGCCCGCGAGATCGCGGTCCGGGCCGCCTTGGGGGCGGGCCGCTGGGACCTGATCCGACAGTCGCTGGCCGAAAGCATGGTGTTGGCCTTGGGCGGCGCGCTGGCCGGTTTGGGAGTGGCGTTCGCGGGCTTGCGCGGCCTGCTGGCGCTGGCGCCGGAGGGCCTGCCGGTGGCCGTCAGCGTGACCATGGACGCAACCGTATTGGGCTTCACAGTGCTGGCCGCCATGGGCGCGGGGATCCTGTTCGGCATTGCGCCGGCATGGCAGATCTCGCGTCTTGACCGGTACGAGCTCTTGAAAGAAGGTGCCCGCGCGAACACGTCGGGCTTGGGACGGCAGCATTTGCGGGCCATGTTGGTAGCCGCGGAGGTGGCGCTGGCCCTGGTGCTGCTGGTGGGCGCGGGCCTGTTCCTGCGGAGCCTGGCCGCCCTGCAGGACGTCTCGCCCGGATTTCAGCCGGGCGGCGTGATCACCGGCGGCCTGTCGCTGCCGCGCACGCGCTACGCCGAACCCGACAAGCGCGTCGCATTCTATCGCGCCGTGCTCGGCAACCTGGCTTCCACCCCTGGGGCTAGTTCGGTCGCCGCCGCAGTGCCCGTGCCGTTCAGCGGCGATGGCGGATCGGCTTCCTTCGGCATCGAAGGACGGCCGTCGCCGCCCGGCGATCCGGGTCCGCACGGCGATATCGGGTTCGTCAGCCCGGAATACTTCGCGGCCATGAAGGTCCCCATTCGCAAGGGACGCGTCTTCGGCGAAGAAGACCGGCAGGATACGCAGGCGGTGGCCGTCATTGACGATATCCTGGCGCGGCAATACTGGCCGGATCAGGACCCCATCGGCCAGCATATTCGGCGGGGTTCCTCGGCGCCATGGGCCACCATCGTCGGGGTGGTGGGGCACGTGAAGCAGGCGGACCTGGGCGGGGAGGACGTCAAGGGTAAGTATTATTTCCCGCTCTATCAGGTGCCGCCGCCCTTTTCGAGCTTCATAATGCGCACGCCCGGGGACCCCGCGCGGCTGGCCGCCGCCATGCGCGACGCGGTGCGCGCGGTGGACGCCACCCAGCCGGTTTCGCAGATCCGGCTGCTATCGGATATGGTCAGCAGTTCGCTCGCGGCGCGGCGCTTCGTGGTAACGGTGCTGGGAGTATTCGCCGCGATCGCCCTGCTCATGGCGGTGATCGGATTGTACGGCGTAATCAGCTACGCGGTGACGCAGCGTATGCAGGAGATGGGCGTGCGCATGGCATTGGGGGCGCGGCCCGGCGAGATCCTGCGGCTGGTGCTGGGGCAGGGCATGCGGCTGGCTTCGGCAGGCGCCGCCGTGGGGCTGGTGGTGTCCCTGATCGCCAGCCGTTTGCTGCGCAGCCAGCTGTTCCACGTGAGTTCGTTCGATCCGCTCACGTTCGCTTTGATGGCGGCGGTGTTGATCGGCGCGGCGCTGGCCGCCAGCTATATCCCCGCGCGGCGCGCGACGCGGGTGGATCCCATGGTGGCGCTGAGGTACGAGTGAACAGAGGTTCGGGCCGGCTCCGCATTGGCCAGGTTCAGGATTGACCTCATAAACAGCGCGCCAAACAGACCGCGACAAAACTTCACCCCGCGCTGTCCAATATGCAGATATCCCGCAAATTGCGATACCGCTCGGCGTAGTCCAGACCGTAACCCACCACGAACTCATCGGGAATACGGAAGCCCACGTAGGAGACCTTCACCGGCCGCTGGCGGCGATCTGGTTTGTCGAGCAGCGTGGCGATGCGAATCGAGCGCGGCTTGCGCTGCTCCAGCACATGGATCAGGTAGTTGAGGGTGACTCCGCTGTCCACGATATCCTCGACGATCAACAGGTCTGCGCCTTCCACGGAGATGTCCAAATCCTTGGTCACCTTGACTTCGCCCGAGGAGGACTTGCCTTTGCCATAGCTGGAGATGCCCATGAAATCGACATAGGCGTCGCGGTGCAGGGCGCGCGCCAGGTCGGTCATGAAAAAACAAGCGCCTTTCAGGATGCAGATCAGGTGCAGGTTGCCGTTGGCGTAATCGCGATCGATCTCCGCTCCCATTTCGCGCACGCGGGCTTGAATCTGTTCTTCCGGGATGAGGACGCGAAGGGAACTCAACCTGGCCTCTAGTCCGCCGCCGCGGTGAGCCGGGTGCTCTCCGGACCTATGTGGATATGGGCGCCGGTAGCCTTCCCGGCCGCCGCGTGCCAGAAAGCGAAATAGGGAATGCGCCGCGCCTCCAGGTATCGGCGCAGCCAGATGCCTTCGGGCTGATCGGGATTCAAGGCTACATCCACGCGTCCGCGGTGATCGAATCCCAGTGCCCGGTGCACGGCGGTCTCGCCCATGGCGCTTACGGGCAGAGGTTTCTGAAAGCGGCGCTCGAAGGCGGTCGAAAGCTGTTGAAACTGGCCGCCGGTGAAGGTGCCGGCGCCATCGAAGCGGACGGCGTCCTGAGTGGGCGGAGCGTCCGGCCTGTTTATCTGCCGCATCTGTTCAGCGCGCGCCATTTCGACGAGTTCATGGCACAACTTGGCGCGGTCCACCGCCAGGTTATATTCCTGGCGCGCAAAGTCCGCTTGTTCGGCGAGTGGCATCAGATCGTTCTGGGCGGCGATGCCGGAATCAATCAGGCCCCGGATTCGATCCAGGTTCTTCTGGCGGCGGTCGAGGCGGCGCTTGGCGGCGGCTACCATTTCGCCGGCCTGGTCCTCGGTGAGGTCCGTGCTCGACATCGTGCGGCGCAGCACTGCCAGGTCCTGCGCATCGCCCAAGGCGTCTTCCGCCTGTTCCAGTTGCAGACGCGGAATGGCGCCGGCGTCCACCAGCGCACGGAGGCGTTGTATGGCCAGGCGCGCCCGGAGGACCTCGGGGTCTTCGAGACCGTCGGCACGCAAAAGTACTATTCCGACCGTTAATAGCAGGAGAAGACGCATGAGGTGGAACCTCTATTGTAGTACGATACGGTCAGGGAGCGTGTTCTGACAAAGGTTGAACTGAAGCCCGTCGAACCAGAAAACGATTCATCGAAAGCGCCGTCCTGGCTGGTGGCCGTCCGCGCCGCCGAATCCAAGAAAGCTACCGAAATCCGCGTACTGGATCTCACCGGCATCACCGCATTTGCCGACTACTTCATCATCTGTACGGGCGCCAATGCGCGTAACGTACAGGCTATCGCCGACGAGGTAGGGCTGCGCCTGAAACGCGTCGGCGAACTGCCATCCAGTCTGGAAGGCTACAATCAAGCGGAATGGATTCTGGCCGATTACGGCGATTTTCTGGTACATATCTTTTCGCCGAAGGCTCGCGCATATTACGATCTGGAGCGGCTGTGGCGCAACGCCAAGGCCGTTGAGATCCCTGCCGAGTGAAGGTTTTCCTGTACTACATCGGCAAGCCGCGCGATGCACACCTCAATGCCCTGGCTGCGGATTACGTCGACCGTTCGGCTCGCTATAGCGCCTGTGAGATGCGCGAGATTCGCCCCGAACGCACCGATCCATGGGCCAAACACCCGGCCGCGCGGCGTATCCTGCTGGACCCCGCCGGCAAACCGATGGATACCCCCGCCTTCGTGGCAGTGATCTCACAAGCGCAGATGGAGGGCCGCGACCTGGTCTTCGTGGTGGGAGGAGCGGACGGTCTGCCCCCTGCCTGGGTGGGCCGCGCCGACGGTTTGCTCTCGCTTTCCCGCATGACTTTTCCGCACGAGCTGGCGCGCGTGATGCTCGCCGAACAGATCTACCGGGCCTTCGCCACGTTGCGGGGCCATCCTTACCCGCGCTAAGGTGGTCGGATCGACATGTCCTGGTTCAAGAAGGAAAATTCGAAGCCGGAAAAAGTAGCCCCTATCAACGAGGCCGCGCGCAAGTTGCGGACGGAGGGTTTGTGGCTGAAGTGTGACGGCTGCCGGCAGATTATCTGGAAGAAGGACCTGGAGTCCAACTGGAATGTCTGTCCGAAATGCGGCGCGCATATGCGCATGGACGCGACGGCCCGGCTGAAGCTCCTGTTCGACGGCGATTACGAGATGTTCGATACCGGCCTGCGTTCGTCTGACCCGCTGGACTTCTTCGATTCCAAACCCTATCGCGAGCGGCTGGACACTATGAAGACGGCCACGTCGCTTTCCGACGCCATGATCTCCGCGTCCGGTGCGATTGCGGGGAGGGCGGTGAATGTCTGCTCGATGGAGGCGCGCTTCATCGGCGGCAGCATGGGATGTGTGGTGGGCGAGATGATCACGCGCGCCATCGAGCGCTCCATTTCGCGGCACATGCCGCTGGTGATCGTTTCGGCATCAGGCGGCGCACGCATGCAGGAGGGCGCGGTCAGCCTGATGCAGATGGCCAAAATATCCGCCGCGCTGATGCGTCTGGATGAAGCCGGCGTGCCGTACATCAGCGTGCTCACCGACCCCACCACCGGCGGAGTCACCGCCAGTTACGCCATGCTGGGCGATCTCAACATCGCGGAGCCGGGCGCGCTGATCGGATTCGCCGGGCCGCGGGTGATCGAGCAAACCATACGGCAGAAGCTGCCGGAAGGGTTTCAACGGTCGGAGTTTCTGCTGAAGCACGGCATGTTGGACGCGGTGGTGCCGCGGCTGGAGTTGAAGAGCTACATCGCCACGGCGCTGCGGTTCTTCGTGGACTAGCGGCGGCCGCCGCCTGACGCGCACGTCTGGAATGAACTACCCTGATTCCGTCCGCTTCCTCTACGCTCTGGGCAACGAGATCAAGACCGCCAAACTGGGTCTGGAGCGGATTGCCGTTTTGCTGGAGGCGCTCGGCAAGCCCCAGCAGGCATATGGCATCGTGCACGTGGCGGGCACCAACGGGAAAGGCTCCACGTGCGCCATCGTCGAGTCCGGATTGCGCATGGCCGGACATCGCACGGGTCTGTTCACGTCGCCGCACCTGGTGGAGCCTGCCGAGCGCATCCAGATCGGGGGCCGTTCGGTGAGTGCCGGCCAATTCGCTGCAGCGTTTGACGAAGTGCACGCGTGCGCGGAGACCCTGCTGCGGGAAGAACGCATCGACCTGCACCCCACTTACTTCGAGACCGTCACAGCCATGGCGCTGGTGCTGTTTCGCGACTTGGGAGTCGAGTATGCCGTGCTCGAAGTGGGACTCGGCGGGCGCCTGGACGCCACCAACGTGGTCACGCCGGAGCTGTGCGCCATCACGCCAGTGGATTTCGATCATGAAGCATTTTTAGGCAAGAGCCTGGAATCCATCGCCACGGAGAAGGCTGGGATACTGAAGCCGGGCGTGCCGGCGGTTTTTGCGTGGCAGCGGCCGGAAGCGGCGGAGGTGCTGCAGGCGCGCGCCGCGCAGCTAGGCGTTCCGGTGACGCACAGCGCGGAGGTCGAGATTTCCGGTGTCATGCTCGACGCGCGCGGCAGCCAATTCACGTGGCGCGGGGCGCTGGTGCGTTGTCCGCTGGCCGGCGAGCATCAGGTGGAAAACGCCCGCACCGCTATCGCGGCGCTCGAGCGCCTGGGCGTATCGCCCACAGCCATCCGCCAGGGCATTGCGCAGACTCGCTGGCCGGGCCGGCTGGAGCGCGTGGCAAATAATCCGGAGATCGTGCTGGATGGCGCGCACAATCCGGCCAGCGCCCGCGCGTTGGCTGCCTACATGGAGCGCTTCTACGACACTCACCGCGTCTGGCTGATCTATGGGGCCATGCGCGACAAGTCGGTATCCGAGATGGCGGCCATCCTGTTTCCGCGCGCCCGCCACGTGATCGTTACGGCTCCTGCGCAGGCCCGCGCGCTGCGGCCGGAGATCATCCGGGATTTGGCCGATCACGGTTCCATTCAGGTGGCCGCAAACATTCGGGAAGCGCTGGCGCTGGCGTCCGCCGCCGCGTCTGGCGACACTATCTTCGTCACAGGTTCACTGTTCCTGGTGGGCGAGGCCCGCGCCCTGCTGGCGCCCGATGCTATACTCCCCTTGGCGCCTTGACCTACTGCAATGCTCTGGAGCCGTTTGCGCGCTTACCTGCTGATCGATCCCCTGATTATCGCGGCGACCCTGATCCTGGGATTCTTGTCGCTGCTCACTTCCATGTTTGACGCGAGCGGCCGCACGCAGCACCAGATCGCGCGCCTGTGGGGGCGCATGCTGCTGGCGATTAGCGGATCGCGGACGCGCGTGGAGGGACTGGAGAAGCTGCCGGCCGGCGCCAGTTACGTGCTGGTGGCCAATCACGTGAGCTACTTCGATATTCCGGCCGTGCTGGCGGTGATCCCTCTGCAAATCCGGTTCTTTGCCAAGAAAGGGCTCTTTCGGATTCCGCTGTTGGGTGGACACCTTCGGCGCGCTGGACATCTGCCGGTGGCGCGGGAGAATCCGCGCGCCTCCATCAAGAGCCTCAGCGAAGCAGCCCGGCTGGTGCGCGAGCGCGGCATCTCGGTGCTGCTGTTCCCGGAGGGCGGCCGTTCCCCCACCCAGCTCCGCGATTTCAAGGAAGGCGCCGCATACCTGGCGATCAAGGCGGGCGTGCCCGCTGTGCCGGTCGGGATCATCGGCACGCGTGAAGTGCTGCCCATGGCGTCGTGCCACGTGCGGCCGCATCCGGTAACTGTACGCATCGGCGATCCCATTTCGACTGTGGGATTGAAGCTGAATGCCCGCGAGGAGTTCAACCTGACGCTGCGCAGGAAGGTGGCCGAATTAATCGGAGCGCCGATTGCCGACGCCGCGCCTTCCGGTTCTAATCAACGGTAAACCAGCCCTCCGACGGGTCGAACCACCCTACCGGGATCTGATACTTGCCGGCCACCAGGGAGCCGGGCGTCGATGTCGCCAATATATAACAAACCGATTGGTAACGTTTGGAAATTGTCGCGGCACCCAGCGTGTAACAGCGGCACGCAGCGTGTAACAAATGTTGTGGGAGAATGGGTTTGGATGATCGTCCTGGACGGCATATATTACGCGCTGGGCTTGACCGTGGGCGGTCTGCTGGTCTCCTATCTCACCAATGCGTGGTTCGGATTGCCGCTGTACATTCTGGCTGTATTCTGCCTTTATTTCTTCCGCGATCCGGAGCGCGTAATTCCGGCCGGGCCCGTGGCGGTATCGCCTGCGGACGGAAAAGTGGTGGCGGTGAAGCAGGAAGCCGATAACCAGGTGCGCATCAGCATCTTCCTGAACATTTTCGACGTGCATGTGAATCGCGCGCCCATCGGGGGCGCTATCGCCGACGTCCAATATCGCAAGGGCCACTTTCACGTGGCCAGCCGGGAAGAGTGTTCCGAGGAAAACGAACAGAATGTGGTCAGCGTGCGCGGCGACGGCACCTGCGTTGTGTTTAAGCAAATCGCCGGGTTAATTGCCCGCCGCATTGTATTCACTAAGCAGCCGGGTGACATGGTCGCCAAGGGCGAGCGCGTGGGCCTGATCAAGTTCGGATCGCGCGTGGATGTGTTGTTCGGACCGGAGTGGGAGGTGGTGGTGCAGCCTGGGATGCGCGTCCTGGCCGGGTCCAGTGTGATTGCGCGGCGCGGCGATTTTTCCGGAGAGCGAATCCAGGCCGCGCAGCAGCCTGTGCAGGAGTTGGCGCATGCCTCGGCTTAGCAACCCGCTGATTGATCGCCACTCGCCGGACCGGCGGCCGAGAAGGGCGGCTTATGCGCTGCCGACCCTGTTTACCGCCGGCAACATTTTCCTGGGTTATCTTTCCATTTTGCGTTCTTTTCGCGCCGTGGCCGCCGGAGGCGTCGGCGCCGCGGAGCACTTTGAGGTCGCCGCCAAAGCCATCGGCATTGCCGTGCTGTTGGACGGGCTGGATGGCATGATCGCGCGCCTGACCCACACCACCAGCGACTTCGGCCGCGAAATGGATTCGCTCGCCGACGTGATCAGCTTCGGCATGGCCCCTGCGGTGCTGGCCTTTGCCTGGGGAGTTCAGTTCGTGGAGGGCGGCCTGCCTGCCCAGCTCCAGCACCAGTTGTTTCAGGCCGGATATTTCATTGCGTTCTTGTTCCTGGTTTGTGGCGCTGCCCGTCTGGCGCGCTTCAACGTCCAGAAGAACCCCATTCCCAAGAACCCCGGCCGTCCCAACCGCAAATACTTCGTGGGCCTGCCCATTCCCGGTGCGGCCGGCGCAGTGGCAGCGGTGGTGTACGGGTCCGGTTCCGAGCCGATCCGCTCCTGGCCGTTCGCCGTGATATGGCTGGGGCTCCTTTCCCTGCTGGGATTTCTGATGGTGAGTACCTGGCGCTATTACAGCTTTAAGGGCATCAGCTTGCGCCAGCCGCACACCCCCTTGATCATCATCGTGGTGGGCGGGCTGGTGTTCGCGATTTGGAACTACGGCACTGTGGTGCTGCCTTTAATGGCCGTCATTTATGTGGGCAGCGGCATTGCAATCCGCCTGGGCGGCATTGTGCGCCGCCGCGTGCAGCGCCGGCCCCCCGCCAGCCCCGCTCCGGAGCACCAGATTGGCTAGCGCACGCACCTGGGCGCTAGTCGGCAGCGAATCGCTCATGGGGCGTGAGGTGCGCGACCTGGTGGCCACGGGCCGCTTGCCGGTGGATCTAAAACTGATCGCCGACACTTCCGAAACCGCCGGCACCCTGACGGTACAGGATGACGAACCGGCCCTGGTGCAGGCCCTGGAAGGTCAAACGCTGCGCGAGGCCGGTGTGGTATTCCTGGCGGGATCGCCGGAATCTACTTTGCGGGCGCTCGACGCGGGTGGAGATGCGATCATGATCGACCTGACCCACGCCGCGGAAGACCACCCGCGATCCTTTATTCGGGCGCCCTTTGTGGAGGGCCCCGGATTTCGCGCGCCGGAAGATGCCGTGCATTCGATCGCGCATCCCATGGCCATCGCCATCGCGATGGTGCTGGAGCCGCTGCATGCCCAATTCCCTATCAGGCGCTCGGTCATCCAGATCTTCGAGCCGGCCAGCGAACGCGGCACGCCGGGGGTCGAAGAATTACAGCAGCAGACCGTCAGCCTGCTGTCCTTCAAGAGCATGCCGAAGAAGATCTTTGACCAGCAGCTCGCCTTCAACATGCTGGCGCGCTATGGCGAGGAGGCGGCTTTTTCACTGGAATCGGCGGAGCTGCGCATCGAGCGGCACCTGGCCACGCTGCTTTCGCGCGCCACCGGAACGGGCGGCAATCCGCCCATGCCCTCGCTGCGGTTGATTCAGGCGCCGGTGTTTCATGGCTACAATGCCTCGCTGTGGGTGGAGTTTGTAGAGAATCCCGGAGTGGAGGCGGTGGAATCGGCGCTTGAAGGCGAGCACATTGATGTGCGGAAGTCCGACCTGGACCCGCCCACGTCGGTGGGCACGGCCGGACAGGACGGTGTAGCGATAGGCGCGCTTGTCATGGACCGCAATGCGCCACAGGCATGCTGGTGCTGGCTGGTGGCGGACAATCTGCGCCTGTCGGCCGAGAATGCCGTGGCGGTGGGGAGACAGTTTTCATGAAGCGCGGGGCGTCAGGTCTGTTTGTTTTTCTGCTGTGCGCCACGTCCTGCGGCTACCACGTGGCCGGGCGCTCCGATGTGATGCCGCAGACCATCCACACCATCGCCATACCGGCTTTTGCGAACAAGACCATCCGCTATAAGCTGGCGCAGCGCCTGCCTGCCGATATCACGCGCGAATTCATCGAGCGCACGCATTACAAAATTGTGACCGATCCCAAAACCGCGGATGCCGTGCTGGACGGAGCGGTGGTCAACTTTGTTTCCTATCCGATCATCGCCGACCAGACCTCCGGCCGGGCCACGGTGGTGCAGTGCCTCGCCTATCTGCGCATCACGCTCACGGAGCGCGCGACAGGCAAAGTGTTGTTCACGCGGCCGTCCCAGGAATATCGCGAACGGTACGAGATCAGCATCGATCCGCAGGCCTACTTCGACGAGAGCGGCGCCGGTATCCTGCGGTTGAGCCGCGATGTGGCCCGCGACGTGGTCACCTCCATCCTGGAGAATTTCTGACCGCATGACTCCCGCACAGTTTTTGGCTCGTATGGAGAGGCGCGACCTGGCAGCCGCCTATCTGTTCCTGGGGCCGGAGGCTTACCATCGCCGGCGCGCGCGCCGGGCGCTTCTGAATGCCGCCCTGGGCGGTGCCGCGCAGGAGAATGGGGTAACGCACTTCGACCTGGCCCATACGGCGCTGGCGGAGGTGATCGACGATGCGCGCTCTCTGTCCCTGTTCGCTGCCGAGCGGGTGATCCTGGTGGCAAATGCGGAGACGGCGCTGGCTCCGGCGCGCGGCGATGACGACGCGCAGGAGGGGGAAGCCGCGGCAGGCTCCGCCGGCCTGTTGGCGGCCTACATGAAGGATCCCACGCCGGGTGTCGTGCTGTTGTTCGACGCACCGCGTTTTGAATTTGAAGGCGAGGACAAGAGAAGGCAGGACCGCGTGCGTAAGTTCTACGCCGCCGTGGGTGATCCGGTCGAATTCCGGCGCGCCTCGGCGGACGAAGCCTGTAGGGAAGCGGCAGCCATGGCGCCGCGCGCGGGCCTGGCTATCGATCCGGACATGCTGGAACTGCTGGTCGAGGCTCTGGGCGCGGATCTGTCGCGGATTGCGGTGGAACTGGAGAAGCTGTCGCTCTACGCACACGGGCGGCCAGTCACCGAGGAAGACCTGGCCCTGCTGGTGCCCGATGCGCGCGCCACTACCGTATTCGCTCTGGTGGCTTCACTAGGGCGGCGCGACCGCTGGCGCTCGTTCGAAATCCTGGATACCCTGTTTCGTGACGGCGAATACCTGCCGCTGGCCCTGTCGTTTCTCTCGGCGCAGTTCCGCACCGCGTTGGTGGCCAAGGAGGCCGGATTGCGCAGCCCGCAGCAAATCCAGGGGCACTTCTCCAAAATGGGCGTGGCTATGTGGGGATCTCGCGCGGAACAAGTGTTTCAGACGGTGGCGAAGTTCTCCAAGCCGCAACTGGAACGGGCCATCCGGCTGACGTTCGAGGCTGACAAAAACCTGCGCAGCGCGCGGCCCGATGACCGCATCGTGATGGAGCAGTTTATTCTACGGTTGACAGGGTAGGTCAGCTAGCCCGCAAAGGCGCCTGGGCGCCTCAATACCTTCGCATACCGTCCACGCGCCGTCTTGCGGGCTGTCGCTTAGCTGGCTTGCGCGGGGGCCAGCGCTTTCACGCGAAGCTGCAGCCGGGACTTGTAGCGGGACGCGGTGTTCTTCTTGATGATGCCGTTCTTGGCCGAGCGGTCGATCATGGAAAATGTGGCGGGCAGAAGCTCCGCGGCGACCTTGGCATCCTTGGAGGTCAGCGCTCGCCGCACGGCGCGCATCTGGTGGCGCAGGCGAGTCTTAAACTGCCGGTTGTACTCGGTGCGCTTCTGGTCTTGACGCACGCGCTTAATCGCGGAAAAGTGATTGGCCATCGGAGAGCAAACTAATCCTTACAGAGGTTTCGTAAACAAACAGGATAGCGTACAAAGCGCCTCTTGTGCAAATTGCCGGGTGCTGTTAATATAAGTCGTATACGACACGTCGTATAAGACGGATTAGCCATGTACCCCGAAATTTATTACTGCACGCGAGCCGCATGGGTGGTTGTCGGGTTTGTCTGGCTGCTGGCGGCTGTGGTGTCCAAGCGCACCGCGCGCAGTGAGCCCGTAGGCTCACGGCTCGCGCACCTGGCAATCATGATCGCGGCATTCGCCCTTTTATTTAGCTCCACTCTCGCGCTGGGTCCGCTTGGCGAGCGATTCGTCCCTGACCGGCCCGCCATCGCCTGGACCGGTTTCGTCTTGTGTGTAACCGGATGCGCCATCAGTATCTGGGCGCGCCTGATGCTGGGCGGCAACTGGAGCGCCACCGTAACTGTGAAGCAGCATCACACCCTGATCCGCCGGGGACCTTACGCGGTCGTCCGCCATCCGATCTACTCGGGCTTCCTGTTGGCCGCGCTGGGGACTTCCCTGGTGGTCGGTGAGTGGCGCGGCCTGCTCGGGTTGGCCCTGGCAGTCGTCGGATGGCGTACCAAATCCCGGGTCGAAGAGGCGTTCATGCGCGAGCAGTTCGGCGCCGCATACATCGACTACCAGCGCGACGTAAAGGCGCTCATCCCGTTCGTCCTCTAGGTGGCGGAAGATATGTCGAAGGAACCGGAACTCACCCGCATGGTGCAGGAGCTCGAAGAGCATTTGGGCGCCGTGCGCGCCATCCTCAGAAAGCCTGTGGAAGCCGAGTTCGCGCGCGGCAATCTGACAGCTCCGCAACGCAGCGTGATGCGGGCGCTGTTCCACGCCGAGGGCCTGAGCTTGAAGGAACTGAGCCGGCGCGTGGGGCTGGCGCACAGCACCGTTTCCGGCATCGTGGATCGCCTGGAACAGCGTGGGCTGGCGGAGCGCCAGTCGAACCAGGAGGATCGCCGCGCCAGCACCATCGTGGTTTCGCAGGCCGTGCGCCAGTACATGCGCGACACGTTTCCGGCCATCGCCCGCGATCCAGTGACCGCCGCCTTGCGCCGCGCGCAGCCATCCGAGCGGACCGCCATTCTGGAAGGTCTCCGGCTGCTGCGCCGGGTGCTCGAGCCGTCCGCGTGAGCGGGTGTTATACTCGGGCTTCTCTATGGCGAATCCGAAGTATGCCGTTTCCGATAAGCCGGTTCCGGTCGCCGAACTGGTAGCCACGCTCAGCGACGGAACTAAGGTGAAGCGCCGCGTCCCGCGCATGCGCGCCTGCAGCGAGAAGGACGAAAAAGGCAAGCTGTGCGCCGGGCACTTGAAGCGCTGGTATTTCTTTGGCGACGAAGTAAAGCAGAAGTTCGGCGCCGACGCCGAAATCTATCGCTGCGAGCACTGCAAGACGCTATATCTTCCGAATCCGGAAGAAGAGCCGCGCACCGGCACGCTGTCGTTCTAGCTGCGTTCGCGTGCCTTCACTGCCTCAATCGCCGTTGTCACTCTGGCTGGCTGAATACGGGCCCTATGAACCTAACCCGCCGCTGTCCGGAGATATCACCGTAGATGTGGCCATCGTGGGCGGGGGCTTCACCGGCATCGCCACCGCCCACACCCTGCTGAAACAGCAACCCGCGCTGCGCGTTGCCGTACTGGAGCACCAGTTCATCGGCTATGGCGCCAGTGGCCGCAACGGCTCGTTTTCCATGACCGTCGTCGGGCTCGGGATCGGCCCCACCGCCATGCTGAAAGGCAAACAGTTCGTTCGTGACGCGCATGTGTACATGGAGCGCGCAGTGGACGGGCTGGAGGCCCTGATTCGCGACAATCAGTTGGATTGCGACTACATCCGTCCCGGCTTTCTGCGCATGGCCACTACGCCCGGATACGTCAAGCGCATCCGGCACGACATCGACCTGGCGCACCAGTTGGGTATTCAAGGAATGGAGTGGCTGGATCGGGACGCGGCGCGCGCCAAGGTGAATTCCGATCTGTATCTGGGCGCCTGGTGGGAGCCGCGCCTGGGTCTGCTCAATCCGGCCAAGCTCGTTCGCCAGGAAAAGCTTCTGGCCATGGCCCGCAGTGCGCAGATCTATGAGGGCACGCCAGTCACCGAAATCAAACGCGGCGCCAAGTTCCGCCTGCGCACAACCGGCGGCACAGTTACAGCCGAGAAGATGGTGCTCGCGACCAACGCTTACTCGCATCTCTTTCCCGAACTGGGCAACCGCCAGGCGCCCGCGTGGACCTACATGATCGCCACCGAGCCGTTGAGCGACCGGCACTTCGCCCAGATACGCTGGCAAGAGCGCAACGGAGTGGAGGACGCCCGCAACCTGATCCACTACTACCGCATTACGCCGGACCACCGCCTGGCCATGGGTGGCGGACCGGTCGGCCTCAGCTCCGGCGCCAACATGGATCTGGATTCGAGTGAATCCGCCTGGCGCCACCTGGAGGAGCACGTCCATCTGCTGTTTCCCGCGCTCAAAGATGTAAAGGTCACTCATCGCTGGGGCGGCCCGTTTTCCGTGACGCTCGATCTTACGCCCGCACTAGGCTATCTGGGTGACCCGCGCGCGGTCTACAGCCTTGGCTGCATCGGCCATGGCGTCTCGACCACCCATCAGAACGCCATCACCCTGGCCGACCTGCTGCTGGAACGTCAGACAGAGAATACCGCCTGCCCGTTCGTGAACCGCCGTGTAATCCCCTGGCCCCCGGAGCCGCTGCGCAGCGCCGCCGCGCACGCCATCCGCGCGTATCTGCGCATTGAAGACTGGGCGTATGAACGGAGGATAGCGGACGCTTTACCGGGCACGAGAGCCGCGCCACAGGTATAATCAAGGTCGTGAGAAGTCTTGTCCCCGTGCTCGCCTGCCTGGCGCTGGCAGCCTGTCACCACAATATTCAGAATGAGGACGCCGTCAAACAGGGTGTATTGGATTACCTCTCCACGCGCCAGGGCCTCAATCTCGCGTCGATGAACGTGTCGGTCAGCTCCATGGTGTTCCGTCAGGATACGGTGGATGTCATGGTGACCTTTTCGCCGAAAGGCGGCCCCGCCGCACCAATGTCGATACCATACACCCTGGAGAGAAAGGGCGACCGCTGGGTGGTGAAACCGCGTGCTGTCGGCGGACAGAACCCGCATGCCGGTGCCGGCGCAGGGGGCGCCGATCCCCATGGCGGAATGCCGATGCCCGGAGGTGACGGGAGTCCCGCGGGCGCGCTGCCGCCTGGTCATCCCACGGTCCCACCAAGTGGCGCATCCAAATGAAGCTGGTTGCCGTATTGGGTGGTGGTCCGGCCGGAGCGTTTGCCGCCGAGCGGCTGGCGTCCGCGGGTCTGAACACCGTGGTTTTCGACGAGAAGCTGGCGTGGGAAAAACCCTGCGGCGGCGGGCTCACTTATAAGGCATACAATACCTATCCGTTTCTCATCGAAAACAACACCCCCAAGAAACTGATCACGGAGACCATCCTGGCTGCGCCGCGCGCCAAGGATGCCACGCTGCGTCTGGACGAGCCCCTGTTGATCTATTCGCGCATGGATCTGAATCGCCTCATGCTGGAACGCGCTGAACGGGCCGGCGCGCGCATCGAGAAAGCACGCGTGCTGGAGATCGCGCGCACGGACTCGGGTTGGCGTCTCCGCACCAACGCCGGCGCTCTGGATGCGGATTTCTGCGTGATCGCCACCGGCGCGCGGAATCCGTTGCGGGATTTTGGCACCGAGCTGACGGCCAGCGACGCGATGTCCGCGCTGGGCTACTACATCCCCGGCGACCGGACCCAGATCGATATCCAGTTTCTGCCTCACCTGGAGGGCTATATCTGGATCTTCCCGCGCTGCGGGCATCTTTCGGCGGGCATCTGCGGGAAGGGCGAGCCCGCCGCGTCGCTGCGTAAGCGTCTCGAGAATTACTTGTCCCAGAAAGGCATTTGCTGGAAGGGCGCCGCGTTTTACAGTCATCTGCTGCCCTCGCTCGAGCCGCCGGCCTGGCGCAAGAACCGTGTCGCCGGCGATGGCTGGCTGGCCGTGGGCGACGCCGCCGGCCTGGTCGATCCCATCACGGGTGAAGGCATCTATTACGCGCTGCGCTCCGCGGACCTGGCTGCCAAGGCACTGCTCTCGGAAATCGGAAGTCTGGCGGAAAAGCTGCAAGCGTACCGGCGGATGCTGCGCCGCGATTTTGCCGCCGACCTGGAGTTCGGCTCACGGCTGGCCAAGCGGGTTTTTCTGGGGCGCTTCCTGTTCGGCCCGGTCCCCGAGCGCATGGTGCAGTTCACGCGCCGCAGCAGCCGCTTCCGCGGTCTGATGCAAGACCTGTTCGCCGGAACACAGCCCTACCTCGGCCTGAAGGACCGCCTGCTGCGCAACCTCAACGGCAGCCTGTACGAGATCGCCATGAGCCTGGGACTCAGCCGCCTGGTGCCGGGCAAAGCCCGGCCATGAGCATCCATCGCACCCATCGAGCATGAAGCACGCCAAATCTGAAGCCATCTTCCTCCGCGCCCAACAAGTGATACCCGGCGGAGTCAATTCTCCTGTGCGCGCCTTCCGCGGCGTCGGCGGAAATCCGCCTTTCATCGCCCGCGGCCAGGGCGCACATCTGTACGACGTCGACGGCAACGAATATATAGACTATGTCGGTTCCTGGGGACCGTTGCTGCTCGGCCACCGCCATCCTGCGATCGTCGAAGCCGTGCGGCAAGCCCTCGAAACTGGCACCAGCTTCGGCGCGCCCACCGAGCAGGAAGTGGATCTGGCCGAAGCCATCCGCGACGCGGTGCCCTCCATGGAGATGGTCCGGCTGGTCAACTCCGGCACGGAAGCCACCATGTCGGCCATCCGGGTGGCGCGCGGCTTTACCGGCCGTGACCTCACGGTCAAGTTCGAGGGCTGCTATCACGGCCACGTCGATTCGCTGCTGGTGAAAGCCGGCTCCGGCCTGGCCACGCTGGGGATCGCCGATACCCAAGGCGTGCCGCGAGGCTTCACCGACACCACGCTGGCCCTGCGATTCAACTCGGTCGAAGCTCTGGAAGCCGCCTTTGGCGCGCACGGCGACCGCATCGCCGCGGCCATCGTGGAACCCGTGGCCGGCAATATGGGGTGCGTGCCTCCCCAGCCCGGATTCCTGGAAGCTCTCCGCGAGATCACTCTGAGGCACGGCGCGCTGTTGATCATGGATGAAGTCATGACCGGCTTCCGCGTGGCTTACGGAGGCGCCCAGGCGCGCTTCGGCATCCACCCGGATATGACCACTCTGGGCAAAGTCATCGGCGGCGGGTTGCCCATCGGCGCTTATGGCGGGCGCGCCGACATTATGCGCAAAGTGGCGCCCGTCGGGCCTGTTTATCAGGCCGGGACGCTTTCGGGCAATCCGCTGGCGGTAGCCGCCGGCCGGGCCATGCTGCGAGAGTTGAGGGCGCACCCGGAAGTGTACGATCAACTGGAAACCAAATCGGCGGCCGTCGCCGGCGCGCTCCCCGGGGCCCTCACGAACCGCGTAGGATCCATGTTCACCTGGTTCTTCACGGACCAGCCCGTTACCGATTGGGAGTCCGCTAAACGATCCGATACAACCCGGTTTGCGGCCTTCCACCGCCGCATGCTCGAGCAGGGCATCTATCTGCCGCCTTCGCAATTTGAAGCGGCGTTCGTCTCCGCCGCGCACACCGACGACGACATCCGCCAGACCATTCAAGCCGCGCGAAACGCTGTGGAACCTGCCTAACGTCGAATGCCGCGCAGCAGGCGCCGCCCCGACCAGGTCACAATCGCAAAGAACACCCCGAAGCTGATCAGGATCACCGCCAGTTGCCGGTTCCGCGACAGATACCGCACGTTGGGCCTTTCCAGAAAAACGTGCAGGCGCACATGCACCGGCTGGGACCCGCGATTCTCGATCGCCACGAAGGTGCCGGTATCGTGCACCAACAGGCGCAGCACGCCGCGTGGACCAACGGGCGTCGCGCCGGTCTCTTCGTGATCGTGGCCCTCGCGCCAAAGGTTCAGATCGGCCTGGGTCAGCAGCACCAGGCGCACGCGCGCATCCGGCCGGTCGGCCTGGAAGATGCAGTCCAGTTGGCCGGGC
Source organism: Bryobacteraceae bacterium (assembly GCA_035308525.1). Taxonomy (GTDB): domain Bacteria; phylum Acidobacteriota; class Terriglobia; order Bryobacterales; family Bryobacteraceae; genus Bog-159. The sequence goes on along the minus strand of DATGGM010000235.1, from coordinate 17,872 downwards.
TCCGCGCTGACCGGATGCGGCATGTAGCGCCAGTCGCTCGCTGGAATCTCGACGCTCTCGTCAATCAGATCCACGCGGGCGAATGCGGCCAGCAACAACAGCGCGGCAATCATTTCGTTAAAATAGACAACATGGACAGTATGGCACAGCCCCATCAGGGCCTCGCTCCGTTAGAGCTACCAGGCTGGAAGTCGGCGGCTGGGTGGCTGGGCGCGATTCTGCTGGCGCTGGTGTTTCTGGCTTCAGGCCTCTGGAAGCTGACCGACGCTCCCGGAGCCGCGGTACGCATGGCGCAGGCGCGCGTGCCTCAATCGCTGAGCCTGGCGGCGGCCATCGGCTTTGGAATCGCCGAGACGCTGGCCGCGGTGTTGCTGCTGGTGCCGCGCTTTCGCCGTTGGGGAGCATGGCTGGGCGGCGCGCTGCTGGTGGCATTCATGATTTTCATCGGCTACAACTACAACGCCCTGCGCGGGGCTGAATGTAGCTGCTTCCCCTGGGTGAAGCGCGCCGTCGGTCCGGGTTTCTTCATCGGCGATGCCGTCATGCTGGTCTTTGCGGTGTTTGCGGGCGTGTGGGCCAGGCCGGCGCATGGAGTGCGTAGCGCGCTGGCGATCCTGGGCATAATCGCGGTACTGGCCGCGGGCGCTTACGGCGTCAACGTTCTGGCCCAGACCGGCACCAGGGCGCCGGACGCGGTCACTGTGAACGGCAAGCCCTATTCGCTCCAGGAAGGGAAGATACTGATTTTCTATTTCGACCCCGAATGCCTGCACTGTCTGGATGCCGCCAAGCGCATGTCGCACTATAACTGGGGCGACACCCGCATCGTCGCCGTGCCCATCAATGTGCCGCAGTTCGCGCAGGGCTTTCTCGAGGACACGCATTTGAAGGCCGTGATCTCCAACGACCACCTGCCATTGAAAAAGATCTTTCCCTACGTGAGCGCGCCGGCCGGAGTCGCGCTGGTGAACGGCCGGGAGAAGATGGCGCTCACGCAGTTTGAGGATGCCGAACCGGCCGCCACGCTGAAAAAGATCGGCTTCATCGAGTAGCACTCCAGACATTCTGGTATGGTCGCGGTCAGGCGACTTTTCATCGCAGGCCGGGCTAATTTGCCGGGTGTGTACGAGGTGTACCACGGCGATTACGGAAAGCTGTTCCCGTTGGAACAGACGCTCGAAGCCGTCACTGCCGATCGAGGTAGCGTGACGAAGCCGGGCTTTGCCGGGTAGGAGCGCCCGGGGAGCCGTGACGGCTACTGTTCTTTCTTTTTCAAGAGGTGATCGTTGTCTTTGAGGAAGGCCTTGATCTGCTCGCCGGCGGCCAGCAGCCTTTCCCATTGCTCCTTGTACAGTGTGACCGGAAAACGGCCCATGCCGTAGACGGACAGTGCGCCCTTCTCGCTCACCTTCATGGAAATCTGGCCGCGCCCGGGTTTTTTGAGCGCTTCATTCTCGGCGCGCAATCGTTCCAATTCAGCTTTCAAATCGTCGTCGGCCATACCATGACAGCTTAGCGTCTTTCAGGGATTGCAACTTTGCCAAAAACTTTACAAATTCACCACACAACGGACTGGCGTTCCGTCCTATCGTGGGAGAATGCCGGTGATGGACCAAAGTGGCGCGCAGAACGACGTGGGGCGCCGCACATTCTTCGTCGGCCTGATCTACGGCCTGTGGGGCCTTATCGCGGCGGCACTGGCGGTCCCCGCCGCGGTCTATCTCCTGATTCCTCCGCGCCTGCGCAAAGCTCCGGAATGGGTGGAAGCCGGAGATGTCTCCAAGCTCGACCCGCGCGAACCGATGGAGCTGGTTTTCCGTGAGAATCGCGTGGACGGATGGAAAATTCAGAGCGAAAAGACCACCGCCTGGGTGGTGAAGCTGGCGGACTCCCAGATCGTAGCCTTCGGCCCGCAATGCACCCACCTGGGATGCGCTTATCACTGGGATGACAATCGCCACGGTTTTGTGTGCCCTTGCCACTCATCGGTATTCGCCATCGACGGCAAAGTCGTTTCCGGTCCGGCGCCGCGGCCGCTGGACCGCTATCAGACCAAAGTAGAGAACGGCAAACTGATGCTCGGGCCGTTGCACGAACCCAAGGGGAACGCGTGAGCTGGCTGGATCATCGCACCGGAATAGAAACCGCCATTCGGAACTTTCTGTACGAAGAGATACCGGCGTCCAGCGGATGGCATCAGGTATTGGGCAGCATCGCGGTTTTTCTTTTTCTGACGCAGGCATTCACGGGTGCGCTGCTGGCCTTCAATTACGCCCCAACGCCCGGCGACGCTTATAACAGCCTGCGCTACATCCTTACGGAAGTGACCGGCGGACACTTGATTCGCGGCTTGCACCACTGGGGCGCCAGCATGATGATCGTGGTGGTGGTGCTGCACATGACCCAGGTGTTCCTCTATGGCGCTTACAAGAAGCCGCGCGAAGCTACCTGGATGGTGGGGGTAGTCCTGCTGCTTCTGACGATGGCCTACGGCCTCACCGGATACCTGTTGCCTTGGGACAACCGGGCTTATTGGGGCACAGTCGTGGCCACCAAGATCGCCGGCGGGATTCCGCTCGCGGGAACTTACCTGAGCCGTCTGCTGGGAGGAGACAACGCCATCGGCGTGGTGACGTTCGCGCGTTTCTACGGGCTGCATGTATTGCTGCTGCCTCCCGCCACCGGAGTGCTGATCGCGACGCATATCTACCTGGTGCGCAAACATGGCGTCGCGCCGGCGCCCGGTGATGAAGCTAAACCCAAGAAGAAGTTCTATCCGCAACAGGCCTTCAAAGATACCGTCGCGATTTTCATCGCCTTCGTGATTCTGTTCGTGATGGCCGCGGCGGTGCGCGTGCCACTGGAGCGGCTGGCCGACCCCACGGATACGGCCTACATCCCGCGTCCGGATTGGTATTTTCTATTCCTGTTTCAGACGCTCAAGTTCTTCGACGGGCCGCTAGAGGTGGTGGGCAGCGTGGTGCTTCCCGGACTGGCCATGTTGGCCCTGCTGCTCACGCCGTTTGTGGATCGCGGCCAGATGATCAAGGTCACCCGCCGGACCGTGGCGATCGGCGTAGTTTTCCTGGCCGCGCTGGGTTGGACCGGGCTGACCGTGGCCGCGGTGGCAACCACGCCCAAGCCCGACAATGTGGTGGCGATTGACTATGGCGCACCCACCGATTGGATGGGGCTTTCGCCGCAGGAGCTGGCCGGCATCGGATATTACCGGCAGGAGAACTGTGCCAGTTGCCACGCGATAAGCGCCGGCAGGCAGCGCATCGGACCTGACCTGGCGAATGTGCCCATTAAGAAATCGGCCGCCTGGATGATCGAACATTTCAAGCATCCGGCCGCCATGGTGCCCGGCAGCGCCATGCCGGCGATCCTGTTGAGCGACTCGCAATTGAACGCCCTGGCGGCCTTCCTGCTGAAACTCACGCCTGCCAACGCGGAAGCGCTGTTGAATGCGCCGGATTTCGCGGTCGACGCGGGTCTGGTTTATCAATCGAAGGGCTGCGGCGGCTGCCATAAGGTTAACGGCGAAGGGATGACCATTGGTCCACCGTTGAATGGACTCGTGCGGCGCCGTACCAAAAGCTGGGTGATCCAACACTTTGTCAACCCGCAAGCGCTTTCGCCGGGGAGCATCATGCCGCCCTACCGCTTTTCAAACCGGGAGATGGACGGCCTGGTTGCGTATCTGTTTACGCTGCCCGATCAGCCGTAGACGGGCTTAATTGGAGCGCACTTCGCGCACGATCACATACTCCGCGTTGGTGATTTTAAGAGCAGAACGAAACGTCACGCTACCGTGTGGCTGCAAGTTTTGCACGCCGGTGATGTCCGAGCCGATCAGGCTGCCGCCGTCATCCGCGAGGAAATAGCTGACTTCGACGGATCTGACTCTCGCATTCGTGTTGTTGCGCAGAATGCCGGTCACCACCGGCGGCTGAGTGTCCTTGGCAATCCGGATGTTGACGACCTCGAGCGGCGCGGGCGCCAGCTTCGGCTCGGGCAGGCGCTTTTGCGCGGCCGCCGGCTGAACTTCGGCCAGCGTGTGTCCGTAAGGATCGGCCTTGTGAATTCTAAATACATCGGTGGAGGCGATCAGGATCAGTGCGATCAGGATCAGCACCGGTGAGGAGACCAGAGCGGCGTTCTTGAGCTTCTGCTGCCAGGTTCGGTTGCTGAGATAGAGTGGATCGGACGGCGCGCTGCCGTTGATCAAAAGCTCGATGCGCGCGCGCATGCGGCCGAGGCCCTGGCGCAACCGGTGAAGCTGTGAGTCTTCCGCAGGCATGCCGGGTTTCATTATAGCGCGCGGGTCCCGGCGAGAAGCCTACTTTCCCAGACGATAGCCCAGAATCATTTTCACCAGCAGGTGATCGGTGCCCCGCGTCACCCCCACTCCTACGCCGAAATTGAACTCGAACCTGGGGTTCAAGTTGAGGTCGATGGCGGGCAGGATCTGCTGCTGCTGCTCGAAGAGGGGGTCAAAGCCGGTGACCGGGCCCAGCGCGCCGTAATACTCCAGCCCACCCGCGATTTTCGGCGTCACGTCATAACTGATTTTGAAATTCGGCGAGAATTCCAGCCCCTTCCGCGTGTCGGGCCCGTGAAAGGCACGATCGAGCGAGGGGTTGAAAGAGCTATACCAGCGGCCAAACTTCTTGTCGATAATCGGGCGGATTTCCCAGGTCCAGGTATCGGCCGAGAAGATGGGGCGCTGATAGCCGATTTCGGTCGACAGGCTGATCCCCACCGGCAGGTGATAGCGCTCGGGAATTGCCACGCGCGGGCGAATGTGCGTGCCGACCCATTCCCAGCTTCCATCGGCCTGGTGGCTGCTGAATTGATAGAAGCCGGTCTCGAACCATTCGCTGAAGCCGTGAGTGATTTCGAGCGTTTCGTGCCACTGGTGCTCGGTGGGCAGCATACCGTCAATGATGGTCTTGCTCCCCTGTATGGTGAAGTTGGAGTGCAATTCCACCATGGTGTTGTGCGGGGGAACCAGGTCCGAACCGTAGACTTGGATTTCGTAATTGCCCTGCGCGAGCGCGGCCGCTGACGCCAGGGCGAAGAATGCCACCAGGAGACGCAATAGACCAATGTATCGTATCGGATAAACTACAGGAATGCCCACCCGCCGTTCCTTCCTGGTTTCCGCAGGCTTGGCGCCCGCGGCGTTGTCCGCACTGCCCGCGGCTCCCGCCATCGCCCAACTGAAAAACAGGCGCGGCGAAGCGCAGCCCATCGCCACGGATGAGCGGCATGCCCGCATCGAGCGCGCGCAGCAACTGATGGCCGAGAACAAGATCGGCGCCATCTGCCTGGCCGGCGGCACCTCGCTGAACTATTTCAGCGGCGTTCGCTGGGGCAACAGTGAGCGCCTGTTCATGATGATCATCCCGGCGCGGGGCGATGCCTTCTTCGTGTGTCCCGGATTCGAAGAGGGCCGCGCGCGGGAGCAGATTAGCGCCGGGCCGATGGCCGGCGGCCAGGTGCTCACTTGGCAGGAAGACGACAACCCGTATGCGCTGGCGGCATTCGGTTTGAAGGAGCGGGGGCTGAACACCGGCAAGATCGGCATTGAAGAGAGCACTCCATTCGTGTTCGCCGACAGTATCGGCAAGGCTGCTCCGTCGGCCACCGTGACCAGCGCGACGCAGATTACCGCCGGCTGCCGCATGATCAAAAGTCCGGCCGAGATCGCGCTCATGCGCCTGGCCTCCAGCGTGACCATACAAGCCTACGAGGCCGCCTGGAAATCCATGCGCGACGGAATGACCGCGCGCGAGTTCGGTGAAACCATCGGATCCGCGTACCAGGCGCTGGGTTTTCCCGGCTTTGCCAGCGTGCAGGTGGGAGAATTCTCGGCGCTGCCGCACGGTTCGCGCCAGCCGCAGACGATCCATGAAGGCACCATTGTGTTGATCGACGACGGGTGCACGGTGGAAGGCTATCAATCCGACATCAGCCGCACGTTCGTGCTGGGGAAGCCGTCAGACAAAATGAAGCGGGTTTTCGAGATCGTGCATAAGGCGCAGAGCGCGGCTCTGGCCACAGCGCGGCCGGGCGTGCCCTGCGAGGCGGTGGATGCGGCGGCCCGCAAGGTGATTGTGGATGCGGGCTACGGACCCGGCTACAAATTCTTCACCCACCGGGTGGGTCATGGGATCGGCATGGACGGCCATGAGTGGCCTTATCTGGTGAGAGGCGACGCGCTGCCGCTGGCCGCCAATATGACGTTCAGCGATGAGCCGGGTATTTACATCCGGGGGGAGTTTGGCGTCCGGCTCGAAGACGACATGCACATTACCGAAGACGGGGCGGAACTGCTGACGAAGCAGAGCCCGTCATTAGAGCAGCCGTTCGGTTAGACTTGGCGCGGCACGCGCGCGCCAGGAATATCGCCAGGTCGCGGAACATCTCTTCGGCTTCCGCCTCGCGGCGCGCTGGTGGTAGCGCCAGGTGAGCTTCCACGCGGCGCAATAAAGCCTCGTCGGGATACTGCTCGAATAGCAGGCGATGTGCGCCTTTGCGTTCCATCACCTCCATGCCGTCCAGGATCTGGCGATGGCAGGTGCCTTCCCAAATGGTCAACACCATGGCCTCCCGAAACCAGCGCTCCACGGGAAATTCGGCCAGCACGCCCAGCGCCCCATGCACCTCCATCGCCCAGCGGGCGATCTGCGGCGCCACGTCCGAGGTCCGGTATTTCGCCAGGTGCGCCACCAGCCGAAACAAATGATAGCGGTCGGAATACGGCGGCTTCTGGCGCCACACTTCGTCGAGCCGCACGACGCTTTCCCAGCCGAGCGCGAAGGAGTCTTGCAGCGTCTCGAGATGCTCATCGAACTGCTTACGCATGAGCGGATGTTCGAGCACGGGCTTGCCGAAGGCCACCCGTTGCGCGGCGAAGTCCGCCGATTCGGCCAGGGCACGCTGCGCGATCGCCGCGCTGCCAAGTGAATTGGCGGCACGGGACAGGTTCAGCACTTCCAGTATGAAATGGACACCGTATTGCTGCGAACCCAGCATCCAGGCTTCGCTGCCGCGCAGTTCCACTTCGCCTGTAGGCACCGACCGGGTGGCCACCTTGTCTTTCAACCGGCGGATGGTGTAGTTCAGTTCGCCGTCCGCGCGCCGCTTGGGCAGCAGGAATAGAGCCAGGCCGCGCACACCCGGAGGCGCGCCCTCGGGCCGCGCGGCCACCACCGCGAGGTCCGCGCCGGCATTGCTGGCGAAATATTTATCGCCGGTAAGCAGCCAGCGGTCGCCGGCCTGCCGCGCGATGGTTTCCACGTTGGCGCCCAGGTCCGAGCCGCCTTTAATCTCGGTCATCCAGGTGGCGCCCTGCCAGACGGTGTCGTCGCGTCTCAGGAGAGGCGGCAGAAAGCGGGCCTTCAGCTCATCGCTGCCATGCTGGTCGAGAGCCACGGCGGTGGCCAGCGAGATGACGTAAGGACAGGTCAGGCCCGGATCGTAGAAACAAGTGATGTAATCGAGCAGCGCGCAGGCGGCCAGCGACTGATCGTCAAAAGCTCGCCACACTACGCCCGCTTTATATCCCTGGCGGAGCGAGCGCCAGTACTCCGGCGCGAACAGGACTTCGTCGACGCGCTTTCCGGTGCGGTCGAACATGCGCAGCCAGGGCGTTCCCGCGCGGTCGGTAGCGTCCGAGATCTGCTTGCCCTCGGTCTCCCACCAGTATTCGTATTCACGAAGCACGCGCTCGTGCGGAAGCTCGCCGAGCATGTGGTGGAGAAATTCGACGGGAGAACGCAGGATTCCGATTTCCATGATCAGGCCATCCGGATTTACTATGGCGCGATCACAGGGGATTTGGCAAGCCGGACTTGGTATCCTGCTGGGTTGATCGACAACATCAAGTTGCTCTTGCGGATTTACTGGCAGCCGTCGGCGGCCTTGGGCGCCATCCTGGATCAAGGTAGCCTGCTGTTCGGCAGTATCGCAGGGCTGGCCGTCGCCCTGCTTTTCCGGCCGGCGTTGCCCATCAGCTTTTATATGCCGCTGCTGGTGCTGGCCGTGGTCTACGTGCCCGGCGTGCTGCTGCTGGCCACCTTGCTGGGTGGGTTGGGGAGTGGTTTCGGAAGCGTTTTCCGGCGCGATTATACGGCTCTGCTGACATCGACGGCGATGGCGTGGGCAGCCGCCAACCTGCCGGTGGTTTTGGTCCGTTGGATGCTTCCCCAGGCCGTTCTGGTGATCGTGATGGGGGCCGCGCAGCTCTATTTCCTGATCCTGATGTTCTTCGTGGTGCGCACCGTCTTCGGTACGGAAAACCGGATCGCGGCCGCCGTGGTGTGCCTGTCGTGGATTCCCCTGGTAGCGGCGGTATTCCTTTGGGGACCGCTGCATTTCCTGCTTGGATGGGTGGCGTCGCCCTTCTTCCTGTTCTATGCCTATTACTATCTCGGCCGCGAGATTGGCGACCTGGGCGCGGGCCTGCGCAGCCGTCAGAATTTCCGGCGGATGCTGGCTGCGGCGGCCGTCAACCCGCATGACGGCGAGGCGCAGTATCAGCTTGGATTGATCTATCAGCAGCGGCGCCAGTTGACGGAAGCCATGCAACGGTTCAAGAACGCGGTGGCCATCGATCCGGGGGAGACGGATGCGCACTTTCAATTGGGCCGCATCGCACGCGAGCAGGGACGGCTGAAAGACGCGCTGGCGCACTTCCAGACTGTGATCGACCAGAACGACAAACACAGCCAGAATGAGATTATGCGGGAGTTGGGGGCAGTCTACCTGACGGCGCGGCAGTTCGAGCATGCCCGCGGGTTTCTGGCGGAATACATTGAACGGCGGCCGTACGATCCGGAGGGTCTGTACTATCTCGGTCAGGCGCTGGAGGGACTAAACCGTGCGCCAGAGGCCCGCGAGATGTACCAGCGCGTTGTCGAAGCTGTGAACACGGCACCGCGCTACCGGAGGAGAATGGTGGCCAGGTGGAGCCGCTTGGCGCAGAAACGCATCACGAAGCCGGCGTCCGCTTAAGACCAAACGATTCGATCCAAGAGCGCGCGCAAGCGTTTTCCCTTTGCCGGGTTGATCGACTCCACGAACGCCACGCGTCCTTCCAGGTGTGCCCGGAAGTTTGGGTGCGCAGCGCGGTTCTGGCTATCGGCGCCGCGGCGGGCGCAATTGGTGAGAGTCGCTTTGAGGAGATCGAAATCGGTCCGGATGACGTTGGCGTGCCGGTTGGCGACCAGGCCTGCCAGGCGCTGCCGCACACCCTGGCGCATGATGCGCGTTTTGCGGTGATGGACGGAGAATCCCTCTTCGTGCAAGATGGCGGCGACGTGCGTTGCGAAGCGCTCCACCGGGCGCTCGAAGGCTTCACCGCCCGAAAAGGCCAGGTCGTCGGCGTAGCGCGTGTATCGTGCGCCGGCTGCTTTCGCCAGGCCGGCCAAGCGGCAATCGGTTCGGTAAGAGCAGAGATTTGCGAGAGCGGGCGAGGTGGGCGCGCCTTGGGGAAGATGCGGGCGCGCGTACAGGGCCCACGCATCCCGTAATTGCGACGGATCGATACCGGAACCTGCGGCCTTCCATACATCGCGCGGCGTGGCATTAGTGCAGATGCCGCCGAGCATATCGGCCACGGTCTCGGGATAGCCCAACGTACGAAAACAGGCCTGGATACGCGCGCCCGCGATGGATGGGAAATAGTCCTGCAAGTCCATCCTCAGGACCACGCGTTGCCCCACGTGTGGCGCGACAAACGTCCTGATCGACCGGCCCTTCAGGAAGCCCTGGGCCGCCGGATGAGACGGAATCTTGTCGAGAATTCCAGTTAGGATCCGCCGCTGCAGTTGCTTCAGGCGCGGCTTGGGCGCTTCGATCAATCGCACATTGCCGGACTGCTTGGGCAGGATGCGATAGCGATAATGCCGGAGGCGCTGGTTAGCGCGCTTATAGCCGAGCGCCTTGAGGTCGGCGAACCAGTCCAGCTCGCCTGGTTCCAGTTGAAGCCACTGCGCTAACGCCCCGGTCGACTCGATGGCGGGAATGTCCCATCCGGCGGCCGCGGCCATCGGCTGCATGCCGGCGGGCTCGCCGACCCATCGCTCGATCCGCAATTGGTCAGGATACTTCGCACAGGCGCGTTGAAAACCGCGGTCGTGTGCCAGGAACCGGATCACATCGCGGCGGCGGGGACGCGCTTGGCCGGCAAAAGCCGCGACGAATCGCCCGGCCAACCGCCGCAGCCAGCGCCAGCGCCTGCCGAGCGTGCGGCTGCAACGCTCGACGATCTGTTCGACCGTTGGTTCGCCGGCGAGCAGCGACCCGGCCAACACCCGCAGAAGAGTCGGATTTGGCATTCGCGAAGCGGCGGCGGAATGTTCCAACGAGTCTCACTCCGCGTGAGCCTATCTGCGCAGCGCGCAGTGCCGCTCACGCGACGAAATGGTCAGTTATACACGTTCCCCTGGGGTAGCCCCAGAGAGGCGAAACCGAACGCAAGCGCCCGATCCACGCCAGGCTTGGAACACTCCACCGTCGAGAGCATGGTATCAGGATCGGTATCTCAACCGACGCGCAAGGCGTGGGCCGGATCGACGCGGGTCGCGCGCCGCGCCGGAACGTAGCTCGCGGCGGCGGCCACCATGATCCAGAGCAAGGCGATGCCGGCGTAGGTTGAGGGATCCGCCGGACTGATGTGGAACAACAATCCTTTCATCACGCGCGTGAGCACCAGGGCGCCCATGATCCCAATCGCCGTACCGGCCAGGGCCAACATCAGACCTTGCCCTAGAAGCAGCCGAAGAATGTCGCCATCCTGGGCGCCCAGCGCGCGGCGGATACCCATCTCCTGGGTGCGCTGCGCGCCGGAGTACGCGATGGTCCCATAGATTCCGACCGTGGCAAGGAGCAGCGCGATGGCCGCGAAGAAGCCCAGCAGCAGCATTGTCAGACGCCGCCGGCCCATGCCTGATTCGATGACCTGATCCATGGTCGCGATGTTCGAGAGGGGCTGATCCCGGTCCACCGCCAGCACCTGGCTGCGAATGGCAGAGACCAGTTGCATGGGATCGACTTGCGTGCGAGCCATCAGGTAGGCGCTCCGCGAACTGTGCGTGCGCGGCAGCACGTAGAACTCCGGCTGCGCGTCGGCTGCCAGCCCGCCTTCGCGCACGTCGCCTACGATGCCGATGATCTGCATCCAGCCGGACCGGTCCATGCCTTCCCGCATCACCTGGCCGAGCAGGTTGGCGCCCGGGGCCAACTGACGCGCGAAGGTTTCGTTGACCAACACCACTGGCTGTGCGCCGGGCCGGTTATCGCGGTCGTCGAACTCGCGGCCCTGGCGAATGCGAATTCCCAGCGTGTGGAAGTATCCGGTAGTGACGCTCTGTAACTGCGCCATGGGCCACTTGGTCACGTCGCCTTCGGGCGCTTCGCCAACCTGCACATTGGTGCGCAGCAGCACCGACTGCGGGATAGCCAGGGCCCAGGCTGCGCCGCTTACGCCCGGAAGCGCTCTGGTGCGGCGCAGTACTTCGTCGAAGAACGCGGCGGATTTCTGGGGCGTGTCGTAGCGCGTGGGCGACAGCGCGATGCGGGCGGTCAGCAGATTGGCCGGCTGCAGGCCGGGATTGACGCTGCGCAGCGCGGCCATGCTTTCGATCAACAGGGCCGCGCCGATCAGGAGCACGATCGATAAGCCGATCTGGCCGGCCACCAGCAGCCGGCGGCTGCTGAAATGAAAGCGCCAGCTCCGGCTGGCCCAGACGCGTCCGGCCGCGGCCCCGCTTTCGCGCAGAAGGTCGGCGATGTTTGAATCCGAAGCCTGTAGCGACGGGAGCAGGCCGGCCAGGACTCCGGTCACGCAGGAGACCGCTACACTGAAAGCCAGCACCGTGGCATCGAGCTGGATCTCGCCGGCGCGCGGCAGGTTGAAGGCGGGCATGCCGGCGAAAGCCGTCAACGCCCACTTGGCCAGCAGCACACCCAGCACGCCACCCGCGCCGGCCAACACCAGGCTTTCAGCCAGCGATTGGGCGATCAGGCGTCCGCGTGAAGCTCCCATAGCTGCGCGCACGGCCAATTCGCGCGCCCGCCAGGCGCTTCTGGTCAGCAGCAGGCTGGCGACGTTGGCGCAGGCAATCAGGAGCACGCAGCCCACCGCGCCGAACAGCATCCAAAGGATGGGGCGCACATCGGCTACCAGTTGTTCCTGCATGGGAATCAGCCGAAGCACCATGCCGGCCCTTCCATCGAGCGACTCGGGATTGGCAGCCAGATACTGGCGGTTCAGGACCTCGGCCTCGGCGCGCGCCCGCTCGAGGCTGGTCTGAGGACGCAGCCGCGCGAAGCCCTTCAGCGAGCTGACAAATGGCCAGAAGCGCGCCGGCAGGGCGGATGTTTCTGTGGGCCTGGTCACCCAGACGTCGAGTTCCGCAATCGGAAATTCAAAAGCCGCGGGGAGGACGCCGATGATGGTGTAGGGAACTGCGTTGAGAATGGCGGTCCTGCCGGCGACATGCGGATCCGCGCCGAAGCGTCGCTTCCATAATGCCGAGCTGATCATGGCAACAGGCGGACCGCCGGGCGTGTCCTCCTCTGGAAGGAAGGCGCGTCCCAGGGCGGGGCGCACGCCCAGGACGTCCAGGAAATTCGCCGATACGCGCGCGCCTTTGAACATCTCGGGTTCGCCCCTGCCGGACAGCGCCATATCTTCCGTGAAGCGCGAGTAGACACCCAGGGCCGCGAACGATTTCGCCGCGCGGCGCATTTCCTGGTAACGCAGCGCGGTAAACGAGCCGCCGGGCATGGTGAGACGCGGATTATCCACGGACACCTGCACCAGCCGGCCGGGATCGCGATAGGGAAGAGGCTTCAGTAACACGGCGCGGATTACGGAAAACATTGCGGCATTGCCGCCGATGCCGAGGGCCAGGATGAGCACAGCGGTGGCCGCAAAGGCCGGATTCTTGAAGGTGATTCGCGCGCCATAGCGCAGGTCCAGCCAGGCTTTTTCGATGAGGCTGATGCGGTTCATGAGATAGATCTCCTCCCGGATAAGGCTCGCATTTCCGAATTTGCGGATAGCCGCCGCGCGTGCTTCTTCTGAAGACATGCCGCAGGCGAGGTTTTCATCTGTGGCCGTGTCGACGTAGAAGCGAATTTCGCGGGCGAGTTCCGCGTCGCGATCGGGTCGGTGAAACAATCGGCGCCAGGTGGTCATGGGCTATCCGGCAGCCGGACGAAGGATTCGGGCGACGCCCGAAACCATCCGCCGCCACCTGCTGGTCTCCGCGGTGAGCTGTTTGCGGCCTGCCAGGGTCAGTCGATAGTACTTCGCCCTGCGATTGTTTTCGGATGTTCCCCAGAAGGTCGCGACCCAGCCGCGGTCTTCGAGACGATATAAGGCCGGGTAGAGCGACCCGTGTTCCACCTGCAGAATATCATCCGAGCCGCGCTCGATGGCGTGCGCGATGGCGTGCCCGTGAGCGGGCCCCAGCACCAGCGTTTGCAGGATCAGCATGTCCAGCGTACCCTGCAGCAGGTCTCCCTTGGATTTGGAGTTGACGGGCATGAGACGCCAGTTTACTCCATATGATTGTCTAGTGCAATGGAGGGGCGGGAAATGGCCAGTTCAATGCTACAGCGATGGGTCTTGATATGACGATCTAGTGGTATCGTACCAGCGCAGGATGCGGGTCGATGGCCCGGCCCCCGGCGGCATCAGTTTCACCAGCGCGGCGACCGTGCGGCGCATATCGGACAATTGGCCGTTCACCAGGCGGATGCGGGCGGTAGAACGTACCGTAACCGTGTTGCCGCCGCCGACGCGCAAGCGCGTAAAGCCGGGTCCGGCGCTCTGGGCGAAGGGTGCCAGATCGTCAGGCGTGACGAATGGTCGTAAACGGCGTTGCTGGACGATCGCCGCCACGCCGGCAGGCGGCACGCCCGCCGCGGCAAGTACGGCGGGCGCCGCAGTGTTGACATCAAACTGGGTCACGGAACCGAACACCGAGAGACAGTCGCGGAGACCGTCGCGCGCCACCAGGCGCTGGGGAGAGTCCTCCTGCGCACTCTCCCATGCACCGAAGAAGAGGTCCGGCGTGACACCCTTCACGGAAAGCAGTTCTTCCACGTCTTGAAAATTCTGGTGCGGCGCCTGAAACGGCGGACTCAGCGTCTGGTAAAACTCGTCGAACGGGCTGCCCCCCCCGGGTGGTGGCGCGTGCCAGTCGAGGATGGCGGCGGCGATTTCCTGGGATCGCGCTTCGCCGGCTCCGAGGGCCATCAGCAAGCGGACAAGATCTTCGGGCGAGGTACGGTTGATGTTGAGTTTGGCCGTTTCCGGAATGATCTCCACCACTGCCTGGCCTTCGGGGAAATCGAATGCGAAGAATGGCGCAGGCGGCTTGTAGCGGGGAATTTCAGGATGAAACCGCGCCCAGTCCAGGTACAGGATGGCGCGTTGCAACCCGCCCACCGCGAGATTCTCGCCGCGCAGTCCATCGGCGGCCGTGGCGCTGCGTTCGGTCTCGCCGAGCACCGTGTCGGCGATGGCAATGGCAATGGTGGCCAGGGCGGCTGAAAGCCACAGTACGGCGAGCAGGGCGGTGCCTTGCGCGGGCTTACCGGTCGACATAATCCTTATCCGGATTGCGGTTGATGGGCAGGGCTGTGGTGATGGTCATGGGACGGAGGCGTGCGCGGTTATCCTCCAGCGGCGCCATCTCCACGCGTACGCCGGCCGGCCATCCTTTTTGGCTCCAATTCGTCAGCCAGCGCGGTTCCACGGGCGGCGGCTGCGCTTGTTCCAGGTAGGCGAAGCGGCAGTAGGCGAGCTTGTCGGCCAGCACGAATGACTGCGGTCCCACTTGAATCGGCCGGAATTGCGGAACCTGCATCCCGGTCACCGGATCCGCGGCCATGCCCGTGCACGATAGGCCGGCGGACAGCGGGGTCGTGTAAGGGATCTCGTTCACGATCAGCCGCACGCCGCGCCCTTGGTCCCCGGCTATGACCTGAAATTCCAGAATGCGCGGACGGCCGCGCCAGGCTTCCTGGAGCGAGTAAATGGAAACCAGCCGCATGGTTTGCGGCTGCCCCTGGAAAAAGCTGAAGGGGGTCGGCGGAGTCTCCGTGTCGGGAGCACAGAGCGTCTGGACAGGCATGAGGCCGGCGATCTCCTGATCCAATAAACGCTGGGTGACGGCCACCCGCCGGTTCTCCATAAGGTGCGCGTCGGTCCGGTGCAGGGCATCGAATCCCATGCGAATGGCGGCCAGCATGCCGACCGAGAGCAGGCTCAGCAGGCTGACGGCCAGCAGCACTTCGATCAACGTGAGTCCGGCTTCGGAAGGCGCGCGCCGGCGCATCATTGCAGATCCTCCGGACGCAGCACATCCGTGCGGTAACCGTTTAGTGTAAACGTGCGGCGCTCGCTCCCAAACATCCACCAGATTTCCAGCTCCATGCGATCCAGTGCCTGGTTGCCGGGCACGGGATTGGGGAGCATTTCGAAATGCCGCAGGCGCGCGCTCCAGCCACCGGGGACGCCGCCTGTCACGGACGGATCGAAGTCGCCTTGCACCATCGTCTCGAGCGGGAAATGCGTATCCAGCAGTAATTCACCCATCTTGGAGCGGGCGAGCAATACAGCCCTGTCGCGGGCAGTCACGCGCGAGGCGTTGCGCACCGAGGTGGTGATGGCGCTCATCAACCCGACGACGGCGATGCCCATGATGAGGGTCGCCACCAGCATTTCGAGTAATGTGAATCCCCTGGACTTCATGATGACGGCGGTTGCTCGATTTCCGCGACGCCCGTGATGGGATTGAGCCGCACAATGCGCCGCGCGCCGCGCTTATTGGCCAGTTCTATGCCGATGCGCGGCGGAACTCCACCGGGCAGAAACAGAAAAACCCGCGGTTCGTCGGTATCTTCCGGCGCCGCCGGCCAGACTGCCCGTACGATGATTCCCTGCGGCAGATTCAGCTTTTTTAAAAATCCCGGCTCCGGAGACCGCATGGAAACCGCGCTTTCCTTGACGAAGACAAAAAGTTCGATGGCCTGCTGGCGGCGCTCGGCACGATTTGCGGCCGAGTTCATAAAGGCGGCCACCGACCGCGCGCCCGACGAAAGACGGATATTATCCAGCCCGGCTAGCGTACTGGGCAAAGAGATGCCGACGATCAAGGCGATGATGACCAGCACGACCATCATCTCCATCAGCGTCACGCCGGCTACGGCGCGCGCTCTATTTCCAGTTGACGATGTCGGCATTCATACCCTCGCCGCCGGGTTGGCCGTCGGCGCCGAGACAGATGATGTCGGGTTCATCGCCGTGCTCGCCCGGGTATTTGTAAACGTAAGGGTGTTTCCACGGGTCGACCGGGACGTCCTTCCGCAAATACGGCCGCAGGGCTTCCAAGCCTTGCTCCTGGGTAGGAAACACGCCGTTGTCGGCGTGAAACTGCAGCAGCGCGGCCTCGAAATTATTGATCTGCACGCGCGCCGCCTGAATCCGCGCCTTGTCCGCCTGTTTGAACAGATTGGGCCCGACCAGCACGGCGAATAGGGCGATGATGATGACCACCACCATCATCTCGATCAAGGTCACGCCTGCCTGGGTCCGTTTTCGTCGATGGTGTGTTTTCATATGGACACGTCGTTGATACTCGTGATGGCGATCAGAATACTCAGGATAAACCCGCCCACGATCACGCCCATCACCAGGATGACGATGGGTTCGAAGACCGCGGTGAAGCGCTTGATGGCGGCACGGGTGTCGTCCTCGTAAATGTCGGCCATGCGGTTGAACATGACATCCAGCCGCCCGGTTTCCTCGCCGACGGTAAGCAGGTGGCCGGCAAGGGGCGGGAAGACCGCTGCTTTGGTCAGAGGAGCCGCAATGCCTTCGCCGCGTTTGACGCCCTGCGATACGGCTTCCAGGCCGCGCGCGATATACCGGTTGTTCAGAATGGCTCCGGAGATGGAGATGCACTGCACCAGCGGCACGGTATTGGCGACGAGCGTAGCCATGGCGCGGGCGAAACGGGAGGTTTCGGATTTGAGCAAAGCATCGCCCAGCAGCGGCAATTTCAGACGCCACCTGTCCCATTTGAGGCGTCCCCTGGTGGTGCCGATGTAAAAGCGGATTCCGGTGACCGCGGCAGCGATCACCAGCGCCGCCACCCACCACCAGGTCTGCACGAAGTTGCTGGCCTGGAGCATGATCTGCGTGGGCAGCGGCATCTCCATATGGGAATCCTCGAACAGCGCGGCGAAGCGCGGCACCACGAAGGTCAGCAGGATCACGATGGAAGTCAAACCCACCAGGCAGAGCAGGGCGGGGTAGATCATCGCCGAGATGATGTAATTGCGCAGCTCGTCACGCGACCGCTCGAACTCCGCCAGCCGCTGGAAAACGACGGCCAGTGAGCCCGATGCTTCGCCCGCGCGCACCATGTTGACGAACAGGTCGGAGAAGTATTCGCCGTGCGTGGCCAGGCTGTCGGCCAGCGATTTGCCGCCCTTCAGAACGCGAAGCACGTCCAGAACAATGACGCGAAAAGCGGGCCGCTCAGTCAGCTCGGCGGTAATGGACAGAGCGCGATCCAGCGGGACGCTGGCATTGAGCAGGGTGGATAGCTCCTGCGTAAAGAACAGCACGTCGCGCCGCCGCCGGCCGGCGAAGACAGGCAATTTCAGTTCATAAGTTTTCTTGGGCGCCACGCCGATGTAGACCGGCGTCAGGCCCTGTTTCCGCAGCTCGCGGGCTATCACTTTGTCGGTGTCACCCGAAAGCTGCCCCGCGCGCAGCTTCCCGTCAAAGGCGACGGCCCGGAAAAAGAATGTCGCCATTGTCAGAACTCCTGGGTGA
>DATGGM010000234.1:0-22214 GCA_035308525.1 Bryobacteraceae bacterium | reverse complement strand
GAGATTCATGAACTCGAAGGCCCCGCGATCGCCTAAACGAAAGGCAGTTCCCGGAACGTGAATTTCCGCCCGGGCGCCATTATCGGCGAATACCTGGTCCCCGATCGTGAGTGGACGATTTACCGTGGCAGGCACCCACTGTTCCACACCGGCAGGATCAAACGATACAGATCCACTGATAAAACTGATGCGTCCGGCTTGTCCGGGCGGGTCTTGCGCGGCGAGCACGCCCGCGGATAACAAAGCCAGAACGGCTAGATATCGTGTCATTTTTCTTCACCCGGGAATACCTCCCTGCACGCGACTCGCCGGATGAAGATTTGTAAAGCTGCCGCAGCATCCTACCTGGTCCGGGTAAGCCCTAACGCACGGATCCGCTTGTGCAGGTTCGTACGCTCCATGCCCAGCGCGCGCGCCGCGCCGGAGACATTCCAGCCGGCCTCCTCCAAGGCGCGCAGGATGTGGTCGCGCTCGGCCGATTCGCGGGCTTCCTGCACGCTCGACCGCGGGCCTGCGTCGCGCTGCACGCGAATCTCTACCGGCACCGACTCACGGCCCAGGCGGTCGCCGGCTGTCAGAATCGCCATGCGCTCGATGGCGTTGCGCAGCTCGCGCGCGTTGCCCGGCCACGGATAGCTCTCCAGCAGCGGGTACACCCCATCATCGAGCGTCTTGGGCTTGAAATTGTTGCGCGCGCAAAAATCATCGAGAAAATATTGCGCCAGCAGCTTGATATCCTGCGGCCGCTCGCGCAGCGCCGGGACCCGGATTGGCACCACGCTGAGCCGGTAGTATAGATCCTCACGGAACTTCGCCTGGAGCACCAGCGCGCTCAGGTCGCGGTTGGTGGCGGAAACCACGCGCACCGAAACGCGGATGGTCTGCTCCCCGCCCACGCGGTGGAATTCGCCCTCCTGCAGCACGCGCAGCAGCTTAGCTTGGGATGCGCCGTGCAGGTCGCCCACTTCATCCAGGAAAATGGTCCCGCTGTCGGCCAGCTCGAACTTACCGCGCCGCGTCCCGGCCGCGCCGGTGAATGCGCCCTTCTCATGGCCGAACAATTCGCTCTCCAGCAGCTCGGTGGGAATCGCCGCGCAATTCACTTTGACAAACGGCCCCGCGGCGAATGGACTGTTCTGGTGGATATGCGCCGCCAGCAATTCCTTCCCGGTGCCCGACTCGCCGATCAAAAGCACGCGCGCATCCGAGCGGGCCGCCAGGCTGGCCTGTTCCACGGCCCGCTGAAACGCCGGACTGGAACCGATCATCTTCGATCCCCCGCCCACCAACTCGCGCAGGCGCTCGTTCTCCTTGCGCAGGCTGGAGTGCTCCAAGGCGTTCTTGACTGCCAGCAGCACTTTGTCGCGGCTGAGAGGTTTCTCCAGAAAATCGAACGCCCCGGCGCGCGTGGCTTCCACCGCGTCGGCGATGGTACCGTGGCCGGAGATCATCACGGCGGGCGCGGGATTGCCATTCTGCCGAACCGACCGCAGCAGGTCGATGCCATTGCCGTCAGGCAGCTTCACGTCGAACAGAAAAGCGTCGGCGCGCTCCGCGTCCGGATGCGCGCGGAATTCTTTGATGGAGCGGCACACGGCGATACCGTAACCCTCGCGCTCCAGGATCATGCGCAGCGAGCGGCCGATATTCTCTTCGTCATCCACGATCAGAATGCGCTTGGATGCCATTGGACGCCACAGGCAGCAGCACGCGGAAAGCGGCGCCGCCCAGTTCCCCTTTCACCGGCACAATATCGCCGCCCGTAAGCAGAGCGCCTTTACGGGATATGGATAGCCCCAGCCCCATGCCACCTTTCTTGAATGAGATGGAGGGCTGAAACAGAGATTGCCTGGCCTGGTCGCTCAAGCCCGGACCGGAATCGTGCACCTCGACCAATGCGTTGCCGTTGTTCAGTGCGGTGATACCCAGGATGTGCCCGCCCTCTCCCGCGGCTTCGGCGGCGTTCTCGAGCAGATTAGTCAGGATGCCTTTGACCAGATCCTGGTCGGCCATCGCGGTGGGATGTGCCCCGTCCAGGCGCAGGTCGTAGCCCACCTCGGGGTGGCCGGCTTTCAAGAAAGCGATGCGTTCTTCGAGCAGCGCATTCAAATCCAGCGGCTCCGGCAGCACGGGCGGCTCGGCGGCGAATTGCGAAAAGGCGCGCACCCGGCGCTCCAGGCTCTCTACCTCTTCGGATACGATCTGGGCGGCCTGCTGCATGAACGCGCGATCCGGGCCGCCGTAGCGCGCCAGCATCTCCTCCACCGTCAGCCGGATGGGTGTGAGAGAGTTCTTCACCTCGTGCGCCATCTTGCGCGCCAGAGTTTGCCAGCTTGCCAGTTGTGTCAGATAAACCAGCCGCTCGGTGCTGCGCTGCAGGCGCTCGGCCATGTCGTTGAAGGCGCGGATGGCTCGGCCGGTTTCGTCGTATCCGCCGGCGTTCACGCGCGTGGCCAGGTCTCCCGCGGCAAGCTGCGAAAGCCCAGCCGTAAGCTGCTGGATCGGACGGCTGATGCGGTGCGCCAGGTACACCAGCAGCGCCAACGACACCAACCAGACGGCGGTGGCCAGCAGAACGTAAGTGTAAGTGAAGCCGCGCAACAGGTCGCGCGATTGCCGCTTCTCCACGATCTGCCGCGCATTGCGGTATTCGCGCGACAGCTCATCCAGACCCACGGCGCCCAACGCGGTAGACCATTCCCAAACTTCATCGCCGCGGCGGGCGAAGTATTCGACGCGGTCGCCATCGCGGCCCGAGAGGACGAAACGCTCGCCGTCGCCGCTATCGAAGAAAGCCTTGATGGGCGCGGGCCATTGCGCCTGACCGCTGGCCGCGTAGCGCGCAGACGGCAAACGGCCGGACAGCGCGTCGTTCTTAAGGCCATCGCAGGCGCGCTGGTACAGCTCCTTGCCGGTTCGTTGCAGGGAGCGCGAGAGGCGGTCCAACTCCCCGGTGGAAGAGTAGCTCAGGCTGCGGTCGAGCAGCGAGGTAGTGATCCACAGAGTAGCGGCCAAAGGCGCCAGCGTGGCCGCCAGAAAGATCCCGATCAGCCTGTTGCGCAGCCGGTTCACGACGTTCGTGCGGTGCGGCCCAGCAGCCGTTTGAGTCCGCCCAGGCGCAGGGGGCCGGCTTCGGCGGTCCACTGGGGCTGCTCGTCCCGCGGACGGCGGCTGAACATCTCGATCAGCCGCGTGAGATTGAGGCCGGACTCGCCGATCACCGCGGCCTCGTCCCTCGGCTCGGCCGCGCGCAGGTCGAATCTCAACCAGAAGGGGCGATCCGGCGGCAGGCCCGTGGAGCTGATGGCCACGTTGTCCAGGCACCAGGCTTCCGCTGCCGCGGCGGACAGATGCGAAATAGTGCGCTGTCCCGCGCCGAGCTTCGTGACTGAGAATTTCTCTTCCCACAAGTCGTAGCTGAAGACGAAGCGCTCGGGCGCCCGCCGCAGACTGGTTGCGAAGTTATCCGTGGTGAGCGTCAACTGCGTCAGGAACACCACGGCGGCGCCGTCTTTCAAACGATCCAGCGGTTTGCCGGCCAGGAAATGCAATTCCGGCGCGGCTACATGCAGGTCGTCGCCATCCCAGGTGACGGTCAGACGGTCGAAGGCCCACAGCCGGGACAGAGGTATAGCCGCACCGGCCAGGAGCCAGCGTCTGCGGCTGATTTCCGCCACCTTACGGTCGCGGCTCGGTTTGGCTTGCGCCATTCAGTAGTTCATGCCCACCATGAAAACCGGTTCAATGTGGCCTTCCTTGATGGGAAATGCCAAAGCTGCGTACAGACCGTTCTGCCGGACACCTACACCAAGAGAATGGCGCAACACCGCCGTCTGCCCCTGGTCCCATATTGCGCCACTGTCATAGAAAACGTCGAAGATACGGTATCGATACTCCAGGGAATTATGCATTACGCGGTCGCCGCCCAACGGATCCAGATCGAAGCGGTTCCAACCGCGAAGCATAGTGCTGTTGCCCAGCATAAAGCGCTCGAAGAGCGGCGCCCGCCCGGTGATTTCGCCGGCGGTCACGGCGTCCACGATCTGGCTACGGCCCCAAATATAGGCGTATTGGAAGTCAGCCTGGTGACGGGCGTAGGCGAAATCGCTGCCGAGTGAGCTGGTGGCCGCCCGCAGGCTGTAGCCTGCGTCCACTTCCTGCTGGTTGGCGTTCGAGCCTTCTAGACGACGATGATAGCCCAGAGTAGTCACCATCGCGTTGGCGGACTCGGTACGAGCGGCCGGAAACTGTGGTTGAAAGCTTTCCAAACTGGCGCCGACCGTCAAGTTGAGCGTGCCGGGAGCGCCCCGTGTGAGCACAAATGTGACCAGCGGCTCGATATTCTGGCGCGTGCGATAGAGTCCCGATGTGTCGGACGCGGCGCCCGGCTGATTCAGGGCGTTTACCGTAGCGGGGTTCCACTGCTCGCGATAGCTCTCGAAATCCAGACGGAAGCGCACCCGATCGCCGGCCAAGCGCTTGTCCTCATACCGCGCCAGAATGCCGGAATAGCGCTCCGCCAGGTCGTCGCCATCGCTCACCACGCCGAAGGTGAACGCATGCGATCCCACCGTGGCGGTGCCTTCCACCACGCCGCTCAAACCGCCGTCGGAGAGGTACACCAGCTTCGGAACGGATGCTTCGAACTTGGCGGGCGTCCCGCGCACATCGAACACCACGCGCACATGCTCGGGAGTCTGGCCGCGCAGCAGCCGGTGCGTAACCGCGCGCACGTGCAGCTCGTGGCGGATGCGTTTGGCCAGATCGTCCAGCGCCGCCGGGTTCAGCTTCTCGCCTACCAACCGGGTCAACTCACCGCGCAGACCAGTGCTGATGCCGGCGTTATCGCCGGCCAGTTCCACGCTCTCCACGGTATAGCGCGTATTGACGTTCAGATCCTGTTCCGGAGAACCGGCCAGGAGCAGGCTGCTCCACAAAACCGCGGCGAGCCAGACGAATCTCATGCGGAGGGCCTATGCAGTTGGTTGTCCAAAAGTAAGTTACTGGGATTCAATAAGATGCGCGCCGTCGGGCTGTGACTCACATTCACAGGTGTGGGGAGGCTATTGCGGCGCCGCATATGTCAAGTGGCTCCCTCCCACACTACCACAGGGCTGACGTAACATGGACTGAGGTCATGTCTAACCTCCAATCACCGATCACGCCCGAACTGGCTGCATATATCCGCAGCGTTTCCCTGCGCGAGCCGGACCTGCTAAAACGCCTGCGTGAGGAGACGGCCCAGCGGCCCGACTGCTCCATGCAATTGTCGCCTGAGGAGGCACAGCTTCTAGGCATGCTGGTGCGCGCCATGAATGTCCGCAGATCGATCGAGGTGGGTGTGTATACCGGCTTCAGCTCGTTGCACATCGCGCTAGCCATGCCGGCGGACGGGCGCCTGATCGCCTGCGATGTGAACACGGAAACCACCGCCATCGCGCAGCGGTACTGGCGCGAAGCGGGCGTCGCCGACAGGATCGACCTGCGTATCGCGCCGGCCGTCGACACGCTGGACCTGCTGCTGCGGGAGGGCGGCGCCGGCCAGTACGATTTCGCGTTCGTGGATGCGGACAAAGGGAACTACCGCCACTATTACGAGCGCGTGCTGAAGCTGTTGCGGCCGGGCGGCCTGGCCGCCTTCGATAACGTGCTGTGGCACGGAACCGTGATCGACGAGTCCGTGCAGGACGCAGACACGCGCGCTATCCGCGAGTTCAATGCCGGCCTGCACAACGATGACCGCGTGTGGCTGAGCCTGGTGCCCACCGGCGACGGGCTTACGTTGGCTTTGAAGCGGTAGCCGCCGCCGGCTGCGACCGGAAGCGCCAGTACAGATAGAACGGGATGCCGGCGGCGCACACCGCGGCGGCCATCATGGAAGGCCTGGGCTGGTTCACCACCGCATCCAACATGAACCACACCGAGACGGCCACGAATGCCCAGACCGTAAATGGGTATCCCCACATCTTGTACGGACGCGGCGCATCGGGCGACTTGCGGCGAAGCACCCAGACGGCTACCACACCGAGCGTGTAGATGATCCAGCAGGAGAGCATGGCGTAAGCGAATAGTGTTTCATAGGAGCCGGTGACCACCAGGAAACTGGTCCAGACGGTTTGCGCCACGATTCCCAACGCGGGTGTCTTGAAACGAGGATGGATCAGGCCAAGACTGCTGAAGAAAAGGCCGTCGCGCGCCTGCGCAAAGGGTATGCGCGCGCCGGTGAGGATGTTGCCGTTGAGGGCGCCAATGATGGAAAGCAGCACCACAGCGGAGAGCACCGATGCGCCCGCCGGCCCCAAGGTGCGGGCCGCGACGGCGGATCCCACGCGCTCCGTGGCGCCAATTTCGGCCACGGTCATCACGTGAAGGTAAGCGATGTTTGCGCACACGTACAGCGCCATCACGGCGAACATTCCAAACGCCATGGCGCGTGGCAGATTGCGCTCCGGGTTGATCACTTCGCCGGCCACGAAGCTGACGTAGTTCCACCCGTTGTATGCCATCAGGCAGGCGGTCAGCGCGTAGCCGATGCCGCTGTAGGAGACCGATGGCGCGGTTGCCTGGGCGGCACGCGCGGCATGCGGCGCCAGGGCTGCGGCGCCGATAATCAGCAGCAGGCCCGCTATCTTGAGCGACGTAAAGATGCGCTGGATCCAGGCGCCTTCCTTGACTCCGATATAGTTGGCTGCCGAAAGCACCACCAATACGGCCAGGGAGACGGCTGTGCGCAGAGCCGGCGAAAGGTGGATGAATTGATCCAGATAGATGGAGAAGCTGACGGACAGGAACGCCATCCCGCCGGGGATCACCGCCAGCATGAACACCCATCCACTGAGAAAAGCACAGCCCGGCCCGTAAGCTTCCCGCAGAAACACGTACTGCCCTCCAGTGGCCGGCATCATGGCGCCCAGTTCGGCGTAAGCCAGCGCGCCAAACCAGGACAACACGCCTGCCACCACCCAAACCGCCAGCATGGCGGGGCCGGAGGGCAGGCTGCGCGCAATCACATTGGGCAAAAGGAAGATGCCAGACCCAATGACGATGCCGACCACAATCAGAGAAGCGTCCAGGAGGCCCAGCTTGCGCGGGAGTTGATCCATGCTTGAGTTCTGTTGAGTATACCAGCCAGGCGGGTGAAAGGGGCTAAAACTTCGGACCACAGTTGCCGATAAGGACTGAGGAGGGAATTTGACTTCCATCAATCTCGACAACACCACACAGCAAGCATCCGCGGCGTCGCCCGCGGTGCAACCGCCCCTCAGCCGGACACCTTCGCCATCCACCGCGGTGGGGCAGCAGGCACAGGACACGGTAGAACTTAGCCCTGCCGCGCGGGAGCTAGCCCTTACCGGGCGAATCGCCGCGAACGAGAAAGCCGGCAACCTTAGCAGTGATGAGGCAGGGCAGCTGTATTCCCAGGTGTCCTCCGTACACAGCCAGATCGTGTCGGACGAGCAGGCCAACGGGGGAACGCTTTCGGCGGCCGATGCCCAGGCTATCCAACAACTCCAGACCTCCCTGAGCCAAAGCGTCTATACCCAGGCCCATGGCGGAACATCTCCGCCGCCGGGTGCGACCGCAACGCTGGCAGGCACTCGCCAGGCAATGGAAGCAGGCCGCATCGCACTCAACTCTAAGGCGGGGAACCTGACCGGCGATCAGGCGCAGCAGTTGGCCTCGCAACTTGGTACGATTCATCAGCAGATCGTGACTGACAAGCAGGCTGACGGCGGGTCGCTGAGTCAGGCTGACGCGCAAGCCATCAATCAACTGGAGAGTCAGCTTAGCCAGCAGATCTATCAGACCGCGCATCCGCCGAGCGCTTGATCCTGAGAAACGCAATCAGAAAGAGAACGCCCAACACGGCATCCGGCGCTCCGGTGGCGGCCTGCGCGGGTGAGATACGATCTTGCAGGTAGAGCGCCAGCAGAGCTCCCACGTAGCTGGCCTTTTCGAGCACGGCCGGAATCATCATGGGCCGGAAGCGTCCCGGGTCCGTGGCTATGACCATGAAGACGAACTGCCATACCAGTCCCAGACCTGCAAAGCCGTAATAAAACTGCGGATGCGTGATGGGCGGCGGGTCCAGGCGGCCCACCAGATCGAACAGGAAGTAGAGCGGCGCCAGCGAAACAAAGCCAAATAAGGCGGCGATCCAGAACACTGCCTTAGCGAACTTCATGCCCGCGATTGTAGCGCAGGCAAGTCGATTCGATTCTTCGAGCTACATCCGCTCGACGCGGACGCCGCCGTTGGTGGTGGTGGCGCGCACCAGCCTGCCGCCCGAGCCCAGATCCAACGCGATGTGGCGGTTAATCTCGCCTTGCACAGTCACCGGGAAATCGATGCGCACGCCGCCGTTGACCGTGCCGGTTTCCAGGTGCGCCGAATAGTTGGACGGAACCACGATGGTGACGCCGCCGTTGGTGGTCGAGACATTGCACTGGTCGCCATCCCAATGATCGGACGCCAGTTCCAGATGCAGTCCGCCGTTAGTAGTGTGGCCCTCGACCGAGCCCGACAATTCCTTTAGTGAAACGCCGCCGTTCACCGCCTCGAATTGTGTACGGCCCTGAACCCCGCTGATGCTGATGCCCCCGTTATGGGTCCGCAGTGTCAGGTCGGTCCTCAGCGGCACAAAGATTTCATAGCTGACGCTCCAGCCGTGCTTCGTTACGCTGGGTCCGGTGGCGCGCACCCGGCCGGTGGACGCTTCCACACGAACCGCCGCGGCTAGCTGGCGCGATTCGCCTTCATCGTCCTGGTAAGCCTCTACCTTGCTACGCACTAGGATGTCGTTGCGGTTCGCGCCCTTGATGGAGATGCCCCCATTGGTCCCGCCATCCACGTCGAGCTGCCCGCCGGCGGGAATCGACACTTCGCGCATTTCGCAGTAATGGCCGCGATCCCGCCAGTGGCCGCCGTCTTCGTTACAATCCATGGTCTTTTCCTGGGCCAGCACGGCGGGCGCCAGGCAGATCGCCAATGTCAGGATGCGGTTCATAGTCTTCCCCCGTTTTCTTAGACGAAGACCCGGCGCACGGGTTGGGAACTCAATTGCGGCGCAGTAGCTTTTTCTTGATGTCCGGCCAGAATTCCGACGAAATATTGGTCACCAGGTCAAACCCCACCCGGACAGTGCCCTGCAGGAAGCCCAGGCGCATGGTGTCCAGCCGGTCCGGATACCAGAGGTTGGAGAGGATCGCGGCCCCGTAAGCGCTGCCCAGACGCCAGGTGGATACAGTCTCCCCGCCCACATCGGTACGGGTGAGGAAGGTTCCACGCGCGGCATCGGCGACGCGGCGGAACATTCCCTTGCGGCTGGACCGAAAATACCGGGGATCCTCGCGCAGCGCCGAATCCAGGCTGAAGGCCAGCACGGTATGAATTACGGCCGCAGCCTCAGTGGAGGCCACCCGCCGGCCGTATGCGGCGCCGCCCTGTCCCCATTCCCGGGGAGCATTCAGCTCCTGAAGGATTCCGGCGTAGGCGCCCGTGCCCGCCAGCGCCCAAGGACCGTAAAGGCCTCGCGCATGGTAGCGCAGCTTGTCGAGAGAGGCTTCCAGCCGCATGCGATACAAGCCGGTTTGGCGATTGCTGTTGGTAACCGCCAGCAGATAGAATCCCGACGCCCAGACGGCCGGCAGGCTCACTGCGGCGGTCTGATCGGTGAACGATACCAGCGCGAGCGGAGCAGTGTCGATAGCCACCGTGGGAGCCAGGCCGTTTGGACTGAAATTGGCGCCCGTGATCGTGATCTGATTGCCGGTGTAGTCTACCGTGGCGCTGACAATCGCAGGCGCTTCGTCGGCCCGCGCAACCGCCGCCGCGAGGCCCGCCAGGGCCACGCACGCCAATACTGTTCTGCACGTTACACCGGTCATTGCGGGTGGGAAAGGCGGATTCCGAAGAGGAATGCCCATGATATCAAATTTTCTGTAAGAAATTCAGGCAGCCGCGGACTGCGCTCTGAACAAATCTCACGAATGCCCTAGAATCCGGTGCGGCTGATAAGGCTCCGCCAGCGCTTTCATTTCCCGCTGGTCGAGCTTGATACTCAACGCCGCCACGGCATCCTCCAGATGGTGCATCTTGCTGGCTCCCACGATCGGCGCCGTCACACCGGGCTGCTGCAG
Source organism: Bryobacteraceae bacterium (assembly GCA_035308525.1). Lineage (GTDB taxonomy): Bacteria > Acidobacteriota > Terriglobia > Bryobacterales > Bryobacteraceae > Bog-159. The sequence continues at coordinate 12,075 of DATGGM010000234.1, read as the reverse complement.
AATCCAGGCCAGGGCCACCTGGGCATTCGAGACGCCCCGCTCGCGCGCCACTTCTCCCACCCGCTCGGCCACCGTGAAATCCGACGGCTGATAGTACATCCCGTGCGCGTACTCGTCGGTTTTCGACCGCACGGTCTCGCCGAAATCTTCCTTGCGCCGGTTGCCCGCCAGAAATCCGCGCGCCAGAGGGCTCCATGGAATCACCGCAATCCCCTTGTCGCGGCACAGGGGGATCATCTCGCGCTCTTCTTCCCTGTAGATGAGGTTGTAGTGATTCTGCATACTGACGAAGCGCGCCAGGCCCATCGCGTCAGCCAAGTAAAGCATTTTGGCGAACTGCCAGGCAAACATCGACGACGCCCCCACGTACAGGGCTTTTCCGGCCCTCACCACATCGTCCAGACCCTGCAGGATCTCCTCCATGGGTGTCGTATGGTCCAGGCGATGGATCTGGTAAAGGTCCACATAGTCGGTGCCCAAGCGGCGCAGACTGTCGTCGATGGCGTGCCGGATGTGCTTTCGCGAAAGGCCGCGCTGATTGGGATCGTCGCCCATGGGGTTGAACAGCTTTGTGGCGACGACCACGCGGTCGCGGCCCGGACCAAAATCCTTGAGGGCGCGGCCGAGGATTTCTTCGCTGACACCATCAGAGTACATGTCCGCGGTGTCGAAAAAGTTGATGCCGAGTTCCAGCGCGCGCCGCAGGAACGGGCGGCCCTCCTCCTCCTCGAGCACCCACTCCCGCCAGCGCTTCGACCCGTACGTCATGACGCCCAGGCAGATGCGCGACACCTTCAGGCCGGCCGATCCCAGATTGACGTATTCCATATCCGGATTCTAGCGTGCGGCGGGCCGCAGCCGGCAGACGGCATCGCGAATGCTTTGGCGCACGCGCTCCATCTCCGCCTCGCTCGCATACTTTTGGCGCGGCCAGAAAAAACCACGCAGCCCGTCTTTCTTTCGGCGGGGAACGATGTGGATGTGCAGGTGCGGCACGCTCTGGCTGACGCGGTTGTTGATGGCCACGAACGAGCCGTCCGCTCCCATGGCCTGCTCGACGGCTTCAGAGAGCAGCCGGGCGTTGCCGAATAGAGGGCCGGTCAGATCCGCCGGCAAAGCCGACAGCGTTTCGTAGTGCGCTTTCGGGACCAGCAGGCAGTGGCCGGGAAACAGGGGACGGTGGTCCAGGAAGGCGAGCGTCAACTCATCGTCAAAAACCGTAGCGGCCGACACCTCACCTGCCGCGATCCCGCAGAACAAGCACGCCATCGCCCGATGTTAGCGTGTCTCCGCGTCATTGCCAATGGATGCCGCTTCGAGGCAGTGCGTGCCCTACAATCCAATGCGACTGGTGGGCGTAAGATCCGGCAGCCGCCCATGTCCGATCCCGGCCGATCGGCTGCGCTGCTGCCAAGCAGAGCCTGAAACCGCGCCATGATTGCGCCACCTGATCGATGCGCGCCCGCCGGATCCCGCAGCGTAGCCACGGTGACGGGCGCCTCTCCGGCAATGCCCAGAAACAACCCAGGTAGCGGGGTTCGTCGAGTTGTCGCATTTTATCAATTCTTCCAGTCGAAAGAGCCGCATACTAACCTCATGGAGATTCGAGGCAAGGTAGCAGTCGTCACCGGCGCGGGCGGGGCCGGATCGGGACGGGCAATTGCGCGCCGGTTCGCGCGCGATGGAGCCGCCGTGGTGATTACGGACATTAACCACGCCGGCGCGCACGAAACCGTCCGGCTGATCGAAGAGGCCGGCGGACGCGCGGCATTCTACGCGGCGGATGTGCGCGTGGAAGAACAGGTACGCGAACTGATCGCGTTTGCCGGCCAGACTTTTGGACCGCTGGCGGTGTTGGTCAACAACGCTTCAGGCCCGTTCTATCCAAACGATCCGCTCGATTACTGGCTCGAGACCATGCAGACCGATCTCCTCGGAACCATGTTCGGAATTCGCGCGGCAATCGACGCCATGCGCCGATCGGGCGGCGGCGCCATTGTGAACATCAGCTCGATATCGGCTTTGTGGCATGGGCGCCCTCATCCCGCGCCGGCATATGACGCCGCCAAAGCCGGCGTTCTGCGGCTGACGACCACGCTCGGATGGTTGGGTGAAAAAGAAAACATCCGGGTGAACTGCCTGGCGCCCGGCTGGATCGCTTCCGAACAGGTGCGGACATATTGGGAGCCTTTGACCCCGGACGATCGGAAACGGCGAGGCGCTCCCTCGCGGTTGCTGGAGCTGGAGCAGGTTGCCGATGCGGTGGTGCGACTGGCGACTGACGAGTCGCTTAGAGGCCGCGTCATGGTCTGGTGGTCCGAGGACCAGCCGCGGTTGATTCCGTGGGCAGATCCCGGCTACCGCGAACTGGCGGGTTAAGTCGTAGCGATCCACCGGATATTTTGGAATTGTCGGGCGCTGCCTCAAGCCCCCAAATCACCGGCCACCAGCCACGGCGTCCCCAGGCTTCCCGGCTCCCATTCCTAAGCGATCACTCTCCATCTCGCGGTTCACAACTTCCAGAGTGCGGCGAGCCGTCCAGTCCTGGGAATCGAGGGCAATCGCATTGCGCAAAGCCACCCGGGCTTCCACCAGCCTTCCCATTTCCCCATACAAACAGCCAATCAGCGTGTACACTTCGGAACTGGGCGAGAGCCGCGCCGCCCGCATCAGCTTGTAGAGTGCTTCTTTCCTATGCCCCACGCACTCCAGCGCACGGCCCCAGGCGAGATCCAACAGGTAGTCGTTTGGCAGGCGTTGTTCCGCGCGCTGCAAGTATGGAATCGCCGCGCTGCAGCGATGCTCCTCGGCCAGTACTTTAACCAGGTTCACATACGGCCTGCCATTAGTAGATTCCGTAGCGGCCTGCACAAAGAGTTGCGAGGGCTCCGCCCACAACTGGTTGCGCTGATCGCATAATCCGTAAAATCCTGCCAGCATCACGCCGCACACGAAGTAGCCCGCAGGCGCCCGCATCCGGACGCGCTTTGCGATTTCGCAACCGATCAGAATCAGCCCCACCAGCGGTAAGTACATACGTCGTTCCACGAAGGGATCACGAATCGGCACAATCGATGACGTGGGCGCCAGCAGGATCAGCATCAGAAAAAACCCAAAACACGCCAGTGGATACCGTTTGCGCCACCGATAACAGAGCGCTATCAACCCGGCCAATGCGATCACGTACACGATGGCGCCGTGCTCCAGAATTGTATGTGACACCGGATAGAAGTGATCGATTGACTGGCCAATTGGAATCACGGCCAGCCGCAAGTAACTGAAGAAGGCGCGCGCTTCAGTAAACCCGTACTGGTACCACGTGATATCGCGAACCGAAAACCCCGCGGAGGGCGCTGCGGCCAGCACGCCGAAGACCTTCCATAGAGCCGCCGCCGCGACCGCCGCCATTGCCGCAAAAAGCTTCCAGTCGCGCCGTAACCCTCCCGTCGCGATGGATCGCGGCCAGTAAACATCCGTCAGAACAAGCACTCCCGCCAAGCTGACGGCGTTCTCCTTCGAGCTTACACCGAGTGCGAAGCAAGTCAGCACCAGCGCCGTTTCCACCCACGAGATGGCCTCCGCCCGCCGGTATAGAAATATCGTGTAACCAAGAAGGATAAACAATGCCGCCAGACTCTCCGACCGGCCGGCGATATAAGCTACGGATTCCGTCTGCAGCGGATGAACAAAGAAGACCGCCGCTCCCAGCAGCGATCCCAACCTCGCTTCGCGCATGCTTAAGTATCCAGGCAGCGCAAGCAGGCGGCTTAGCACAACAAAGACCAGACCTGTGTTCACCGCATGAATCACGAGGTTCAGTAGGTGATATCCGAGTGGCGAGTGACCAGAGATACTGGCATTCAACCAGTAAGTTAGCATCAGGAAAGGCCGCACCCCTGATACCCACGCCATCAGGTTTCCAGGAGATTGGTCCAGCGGCAAGCCGAGATCATCGAAAACCAACGGCGAGTTCAGTACTGGAGCGTACAGCAGCAGGCCGGCGCCCAGTGCCGCGGCCATCACGGTAGCCGCCCGGCGGCTAACCCGAACGGGCACAGCCGGGATGCCAGCGCGGCAAGCATCAACCTTAACTTCGATCGTACCCGGCATTCGATAATTGCCCGATTGTTAGATTATTAGCCAAGATCGCCCGGGTTTACAAGAGCCGCCCGTTGTAAATAGTACGTGATTTACAGTACAGTCGCGGCAGGTAACCACCTTGGGTTACTTTCGGCGCGTAGTTATGGGGACTTACTGGCTGATAATTGAGGCAGAAGATAAGTGGCAGGGTTTCGTAAACGATGTCAAGATTCTTAGCTGACGGATTGTTGCGTCCCGCCGGTTGCTCCCCTCTTTTTGCAAGGGCTTTTGACACTCCGCTCGGCGGACGCGCGGCATTCTACACGGCGGATGTGCGCGGGGGAGTGCAGGTACGCGAGCTGATCGCGTTTGCCGGCCCGGCTCCAGACCATGCAAACCTACTGGGAGCCTTTGACCCCGGACGAGCGGAAACAGCCCGGCGCTCCCTTGCGGTTGCCGGAGTTGGAGCAGGTTGCCGATGCGCTGGCGCGCCAGGCGACCCGCGATTGAATTCCGTGGGAGATCCCGACTACCGCGAACTGGCCAATTAAGTCGTTGCGGTCGACCAGGAACCCGGATGAAATTGAGCGTCCGGCTGCCCCGATTTCAAGCCCGCCTGTTCGAGCTGTTGCAAGGTGTAATAGCGCTCCGGCTGAATGCCGGTTACCGCTCCGCTATAACCGGGCACGGAAAACGTATTGGTTCCGGGAATCTGGTTGCCCTGCGATATGTAGATCGGCTCGGGACTGGAGGATTGCCCAGCCCCGCAATAGCCCAGCTCCTGCGAAGTGTAGGTATGGCCGTCGAAATTCAGCGGACCGGGGTCCGACCAGTAGGCCGCTGTATCGATGGGCTGTCCCAATGCCAGGCGTTGCGCGTTTTCAAGAGCCAACTCCCTGTCGTATGCCTGCTGTGCCGGTTGGGTCGGTATGCCGGGCAATTGCGACATGGAATCGGAAGGGTCCCGCCCCACGAGGGCGGAAAAGAGGCCGTCGTTCTGGTTGTAAAGCGCCTGCGTGTAGATCTGTTGCGGCCCGTAGACGCTGCCGGCCGGGTAGTTGTCGGCCCCTTTTCCCGGCGCGGGCTGATAGGGAATCGTCGCCGAATTGGCAAACTGGGGATTGGACGCCGACAACTCCGCGTAGTAATTGTTCAACCAAAGCTGCACATCCGGATCGCCCAGGCTGCTTTGGCCAGAGGGAACGCTGGCTGCCTGCGTGGAGCCGGAAGTGGAGTTGGGGGCCGCGGGCGCCTCCGGTGTCGAACCGGCCGGATCGCTGGCGTCGCCGAACAGGGCCGTGAAATCCGCACGGTCTGGCGCGGAGCGGCCCGGCGCCCGTTCGATTACTTCAAAGCGCTGGTTGTAGATCGAATGAATCATTCTGCCCTTCCTGGGCGCCGCGGAATGCGCTGATCCCGCGCGCCCACTGGCGTGCGATGCAAGGCGGGAGCCAAAGCCCGGCGGCTGCTATCCGTAAGGAGAATAAACTCAAAAAACGGGTCTCCGCAAACATCTCGCGATACGATGTTGGCACTCCGGCTACCCCGCGCCATGAATTGGACACTGTTCCAGTTACAATGAAAAGGAAATGCTGAAAGTTATATTCCTCGCCCTCATAGTGGCTGCGGCCCGCGGCCAGACCCCTACAGCAACGCCCGAAAAGACCCCTCCACGGGGCGCCCCGGCGCCTTCACCTGAAATCGACGCGGCTTTGCGGGCGCGCATCAGCCAGTTCTACCAATTCGAAGTGGATGGTAAATACAACCAAGCGCTGCAACTGGTGGCCGACGATACCAAGGACTTATTTGTCGGAACGAGCAAGCCTTCCATTTATAATTTCGAAATCAAGAGCATCCAGTATTCTGATGATTTTAAGAAGGCGCAGGCCATAGTTATGCTGGGCCGCATGTTTCCGATCGAGGGATTCATGGGCCGCCCGTTAGCCATGAAGTCACCCAGCCGCTGGAAGCTGGAGAACGGGGAGTGGTGCTATTACGTGGATCCGAAACTGGATATTCCTTCCACTCCGTTCGGACCCATGGGCCCCGCAGGCATGCCGCCGCCAGGCATGCCTCGCGCGGGCATCTCGCCTCCGGGAATGCCTTCTCCGGGAATGCCTTCTCCGGGAATGCCTGCCGCAACTGGGGGCCAGGGCGGATCGTCCCGCGCAATGCCCCCACCTCTGCCCAGTAACCTTCCCGATCCTCGTGCGCTCACTGTGGACAAGAAGGATGTGAAGCTCAAGCTGGGGGGCCTGTCGGCGGATCAGGTTACCATCTCCAACCCTTCTCCCTGGTCCATGACGCTAACTCTCTCCGGTCCGGCGGTGGCCGGTCTCGAAGTGAAGCTGGATAACATCACCGTCAGGCCGGGGGGGAAGGCCCTCGTGAGCATTCATTCAACCGGTGACATTCGGAATCCCGCGGTACCACTCACCTACGTGGTCACGGTTCAGCAGACCAAGCAGACCTTCCCGATCAAAGTATCGTTCGCCAACTAGATTCGGGCCGCCCCGACGGGCCTCGCCGGGGCGGCTTGTCTTGCGGCTACTGGATCGGGATCTTGGACCCGTTCCCGTAGATTAGCTTAGTGCCCTGATATATGGCGATGGCGAAGGGCGCGTCGTTGCCTGGCGCGGTGTTCGATGGCACCTCGAAATCCACCTCGTAGACACCCACCATACCAAAGGCATAGGTAGCCGAAATCACGTTGACCCCGGCGTTGTTGATGCCCACCACTGTACTGGCGAGGACCACCGGGAACTGCGGCAACAACGTGTTATTTGGGCCTGGCACCGTGGGATCAAGTTCGTCCGTGAACAATGCCGGGGTTGTCTGACCCAATCCGGTGACAAACATCCGAATAATCTCTCCGCGCTGCGCCGGATTCTGCACCGAGACATAGGAGCCGTCCGGCCGCAGCAATACGGCTCGGGTGACGCCGTCGGTAGCGTCAGGGGTCTCGAAGATGCCGGGACTATACGTGGAGACCGTGACGTCGAAGGGGGCTGACGGAGATCCGTCGGTCGTGACGATCATCGTGGCCGTGATAGGCATAGTGGCGGCTTGGAGTTCGCAGGGAATCTGGACACCCAGAGATTCCTGGCCGCTTTGGTTCGCCACGTCCAGAATGGGCGCCAACACGCCATTCAACGCGACGGTAATGCCCGCAACCTGGGGCTGGGGCTCGATAAACGCGGCTACGATGCCCTGTATGTTGTCGGCGAAGCCAGACCCGGTGATGTACGCCAGACCACACGGCGATACCGATTGGCTTTGGAATCCCGCCGCGTTGAAGATCCCGGTGATGATTGGCCCGAGGGGATTCACCGTGAGGGTGAACGGAACGAAATAGGTCTTGCCCGAGGAGGTGATGCTGGCCGTAACGGTGGCCTGACCCGTGGTGGGTCCTGCGGTGGCCGTGATCTCCGCCTGACCTTGTGCGTTGGTCACGGCGCTAGCCGCGCTCAGCGTCACAGGTCCCGTGACCGTAAAGCTGACATTGACGCCCGGCACTGGGATGTTATTGTCATTGGCCTGCACGATGATCGGATCGGGGAAGGCCTGCCCAATCTTGGCAGCCTCCGTTTGGGCGGAAATCGGCATCAGAGACGTCACAATGGTGTTCACATTGACTGTGAAAGTATATTGCACCGCTTTGTTGGTAGCCAGCGCCACAGTCACTAGAACCGGTCCCGGCCCTGCGGTTGGAGTCACGTGCGCCGAAACCAATCCGGTGGAGGGGGAGGTCGTGACGGCACTCGAGATCGTGCCGGTGCCCGACGTCACCGTCCAGGTTACCTGCGCGCCGCTGGAGGGATTTCCGCCCAGATCAGTCACTTCAGCCGTCAACGCGGCTGGCGCGACGGAACCCAGATTCACAGACTGATGGTCTCCGCTGATTAGTTTGATCATCGCGGCGGGACCTGAGGTCACCGTCACACTCGCGGGGCCGAAAGTCACGAATGCGCCACCCACCACGAGTGTATATGAGCCGGTTCCAACCTTGCCTCCGAACACCGGCGTGCACGTCGCCGATCCGCTCGCGTTTGTAAGGACCACCCCCGGTTGTGCGCCGGGTTGCGCGCCTGCCTGCGGAGCGCAGCTTACGGTCGCGCCGGTTGCGGGACTCACCAGCATCAGCGCCAGGTTGGGGACAGCCCCGGAAAAGGTAAACACGTTCACCGTGAGGGTCGTGGCGGACTGCTGCCCCACCTGGCCGGAGAGAGCCGGCGGCGCTCCGGATGAAGTGACCAAGGTGGCGAAGACGGAAGGAAAGCCCCCAGCGCCAGGGATCGTGGAGGTCTCGACGAATTCCACGCTGGTATTTAGGGCGGACGCCACGACCGTTGCCGGGAGATAGTAGGAACCAAAGAAAAATGCCAGACCGTTAAATTGATAAGTGGCTTGACCGGAGGTGTTCGTCACGGAAGTTGCCGTAATGGTAGTCTGCCCTGTCTGCGTGACCGTCCACGTAACGGTTGTGCTTGGCGCCGGCGTGCCATCCGCGTTGTTTACCTGCACCACCAGCGGGGCGAATTTGTAGGGGCCGCTTGCGCAGTCGGGGCACACCAACTGTCCGTTGCCGGAAACGATGGAAATGTTTTGGGAAAAGCAAAGAGCCGGAAGCAAGAACAAAAAGCTACCGGCGAGAAGCTGCAGTTTCTGCATACACGTCCTCCTGACGTAAAGACATGAAAAGGATGGTGGACGCGGAAACTCATTCTAACACCATCCGATACCAAAAAAAAAGGGGGAGCTGAAAGCTCCCCCTTTTGCGACGGAAGTCGCGTAGTTAGTGAACGAGTTGTTCGCCCGCTTGGCCGGTGCAACTCCAGCCAGACGCGCAAAGGAACGGATTCGGCGACCGGGGGGCGTCTGGGATAATCAGCGCCAGATACGCAGCCGCGAAGTTGCGGATCCCGGTGTCGCTCACGAAGGAGTAACCATGAGCGAACTGGAAGTCGCAAGTTGCGATCGCATAACCCGTGGTGCCGTAAGTGGGCGTGCTGTTGTATCCCGGATCAATGCTGGACACCGAGAAGGCCCAGGTCTGACCGGGGTTGATGATACCGCCGGTAAGCGAGGCGTCCGCGGAGGAGCTGTACACGCCACTGGTACCGATAGCCGTGGCCGCGCCGCCGCCGCCGTAGAAGTTGACCGAGCAGCCTCCGGGTTGCGGAGACGCACCGACCGGCAGGTTATCCAAGGACGTATTGGAGATGGCGATGCCGGTGTCAAATCCGTAGAAGTCGGTGATGTACGGGAAGAGCAGGATCGTCTGGCACAGAGAAACCACGAACAGAGACTGGCCAGGGGCTGCCGGTGAAAGACCGATGATGAATTCGGGCACCGGACCGCCGTTCGCCCATGCAGCTTCCTGCGGATAGAAACCACCCTGCGCGTATGCCGTCACGTTAGTCTGCGGGCTGCCGGGAGCGCCAGGAGCGCCGGTAAACGTAACGTAGACGTTAAAGGTGAATTGGTCGGTAGCTAATGCGTTGGCCGCCGTAACCGTCCACACGGCCGAAGCAGTCGCCGGGCCGCCGCTCTCGTTATCGGTCAACAGTGTCGGCCCCGGTATTCCGTCGCTGCAATCTGACAACGTCGGAAGAATCATACATGCCGCCCCACCCACCGTATCGACGGCGCCGGTATCTACATAAACCTGGACACCCGATGGGATATTGCTGATGACCGCTTCGAATTCCGTTGCACTGGTAGCCAGTCCGGTGGTGCCGCCAGAAACCGCTACCTGCAGGCCGCTTTCTGTGTAGTAGACCTGACCAGGGGTAGTTTGGCTGCCCGCTGTGTTCCCCGCCGTCTTAAAGGCGGTTTGGAAGTTCTCCATGAATGTCACGGAGCCCACTTGGGTCTGGTCCGTCACGCTCACGCACTGCAAGAAGGGTGTCCCCGTACTGGAAGTGGTGAAATTCAAGCCCTGCGACACGAAACCCACGACCGGTTGACTCGTCTGGGTGATCGAGATCGAGGTGCTGGGGCTGGCCGATACGAACGCATACACGGGGGTGAGACCAAACGCACCCGCCGGGACCGAGGGGCCCTGAATGCGAACGTTCGTGATGCGGTAGGTCCGGTAGCCGGTGGCTGCGGGATCGACCGGCACGCCAAGGAACGTAATAGAGTTCGTTCCCGGACCGCCCAAGATTCCCTGGAACACATTGTACTTGGTCGGGTTCTTAAAGGTCTGGCCGCCGTCGCCAGTCACCGGGCACAACAACCCATTGGTTGGAGACGCGCAAACCAACTGGTCGGCCGGCGGAGGATCGTCGACCAACAGGAGGGCATCCAGCCCGCCGACGTTGCCAGTATAGGAAGTGCTCAGAGTGGCACCGAGGGATACCGAGACATTTGCCTGGGGTATGGGTTGCCCTGGAGCCGTCGGACCGGTCCCACTATTTAGACAGTTCAGTACGATATCGCCGACCAACTCGGTAAGCCCTTCATGACGCAGCGTGGGCGCCACCGAAGTATTCACGGAGCACTGAATCTGCGGACCAACTGCTTGTGCGTTCGCCGGAACTGTCGATCCTAGTACCAGGACGAACACAGCGAGCGCAAGAATCCATCTGCGAAAATCTGCCATTTCCTTCTCCTTGTGAATTGCGAAATTGAATCGGTCGAAGTTCTCTCTCAACCTGAGCCTCTCTCAACTGCTTTTAACTTCCAGGGAACTTCTCCGTGCGGGCGGAGATTTCATTAAGATTTTGCCGGCGAACCAACCTCTGGTACCGGGTACTCCCGAATCACGCCCTGCGATGGGGCTGTGCATATCTGTTTTTGTCCTTCGCCGGCTCGCAGGATTGCACGAAAATTGCACTTGCCGCGGACTCAGTAAAGATATTCATACCGTATAGCTGCGTCCGTGTCAAGAGAAAATTCTTTGCCTTCAACGAAAACCTGCCTTCGTCGGGTCCCTAAAGCACACATCCAACGATACGCCCGAATTAGATCATGTGGCAGGGCGGGGAGTCAACAGTTTCACACCGAATCGTCTCATTTTAACGTTTTTTAATGAAGCCTGTGGTGCCTGATTTATACAGGCAATCCCCACTGCCCCGGACCCGTAAGGACAACTTACCACGTTATCAATCGGTTATAGATCTACAGTCCTATCCCACGACGCCGCGGAAACAGGCTCATACATGCAAAAGATGGCCAACCGCTTCGCGACCGGTGAGCCGGGCTAGTGCGTAAAGATACCATTGCAGCTGCCGTTCATACCCGGCCGAATTCCGGACATCGCTCTTGAAATCCACGACCACCCAGCGGTCCTGTTCCAGGAATGCCAAATCGATAACACCTTCCAGCAGCCTGCCGTCTTCCAGGCGCAGGTGAATCGGCAATTCGCGATGGCAGTTTGCGGCGGCGCGGGCACGTTCCAATAGCGGGTGCTCCCAGGCTGCCGCGACCGCCGTAGCGGCGGCTTCGGATTCCTCGCGGGGCGCTTTCAGCAAGCCTCCGTGCAGTTGCGCCAACGACGCGATTTGGGCGGGCGTGCCACGCAGATCCAGATCGCGCAGAATGGCGTGCACGAGCGTGCCGAAGCGGTGGCCACCGGCGCGTCCAGCCGCGGTCATGACGGACTCGACCCGCATGGGCCGCAACTCGGGAGGATCTTCGATGCCTTCGGTGGGCGACACGACACGAAAGGCAGGCGACTGCCCGTTGGCGATGACGCGTGTGCGTTCCGTCTGCCATTGTTGGTGGCGCGCGATGCCCTCGGCTGCGCGATCGGCGGGCTCCGGCGCCAGTATGTCCTCCTGACGCAAACCGAAACCTGGCGCAACGTCGAGGCGCAGTGCAGTAGGGTCCCACCACACCACGGTGTGCTCACCGGCCTGGGGAATGTGCAGGCCGGGCCGCACTGAATCCTCGGCCTGGCTGAGTTGCTCCGGAGGGCGCTCCAGCACGGTTCGATCGCCCGCGAATGGCCGGCAGCCGGGGGCGTCGGCCTTCAGGCGGCGCTTGTCG
>DATGGM010000233.1:0-1618 GCA_035308525.1 Bryobacteraceae bacterium | reverse complement strand
GGCGAGTGGATTGGGCTAGTGAAATCGGCGCCGATGGGCGGCCGCGCGTAGTCGATCCGAAAGGATGCCCCGATGATGCGGCCAACTGGAGCTCAGCGGCATTCAGCCCGGTGACGCGCCTGTTTTATTTCCTGGCGCTCGAAGAGTGCACTGGCAGCCCGCAGGGTTATCCGGACCAGACAGGGCAGCGATTTGTACGCGCGCTGAACATCGAGACGGGCAAGATCGTTTGGGAAGTGGCGCAGCCGGGCGCAGCCATTGCGAAAACCTGGACCGGTGTGCTGGCAACGGCGGGCGGCGTCGTTTTCTACGGAAAGCCGAATGGCGGCTTCGAAGCTCTCGATGACCGCGACGGCAAAATGCTCTGGCGCTTCGAGACCAATGTGCGGATGAAGGCGTCGCCAATGACGTTCTCGTTCAAGGGCAAGCAGTACCTAGTCGTGGCGGCGGGGCCAAATATTCTGTGCTTCGGGCTGTGAGGCTACTCGTGACCGATTACTCTGCGTAGCTCTTTTTCAGGCGCCGAAAACATTGCCCGCGCCGGTCCCCACTTCGGCATGTAATACACGATGGAGCCGAAGGGCGTTTTGCCGTTAAAGCGAACCCTCACAAGCCGGCCGCGATACCACCAGACGGGCTCCACTGCTTTGATTTCCATAAACGGAATGCGGGCTTGCCGCCAGTAATTGGCGACCACAAGTTGCTCGCCGCTGTAGCCGACGCGCTGCAGGTGAATGGTCAACCACATCAACGGCACAGTGGCGATCACGGCAAACCAGACGATGAACTGGAAACCGGGCGCGATGTGAATCTCGCCCGCCGCGGCGAATACGCTGAAGGGAAATCCCACCATGACCAGCAGCCACGCAACCGGAAAAATGAGTTTGTTGAGGAAGGTCTGGATTGCTCCGGACAGCCAGATTGTGTGGCCCTCCGCCTGGGGAGGGGAAACTTCGCCGGGCATGACGTTATCGTAGCGGATCATTGCGCTTTCGCCACGTTGATTACTTTGCCGTCTTGCAGATCGACATCCACGCCGCCGTCTTTGCTCTGATACGAGAGCGTCTTGGTAAGCGGGCTGGTGGTTATCTCAAACGAGGGCGTTCCAAAGCGGCGCACCACATCTTCGTAAGCGATGCCAACGGGAATGACGCTAGGATCTTCATGGACTGTTGCGGCCTGCGGAATCGCTGGAGCGGGTGCTTTTTTCGCGCTGGCGGGTGTGCGTTTCGCCGGCGGCGCCGGAGAGCCCTGCAACGTCTTGCTCAAGCTGTTCCAGACGCCGCCGATTTCCTTGCCGGTCTTTTGATGCTGCGCGGCGCCGGTCGCCGATCCGCCGGCCAGGCCGCCGTATTCCACAGTGGATTGAGCTCTGGCGGAGGCGCTGGCCAATAACACAAGCAAGAGGAAGGGGAGCCTCACTCAAATATTCTGAAGGCGGTTGCCGCGGAATGAAATACTCACAAAAGTTAACCGCGGGTTTAGAATGTGGGCATGTTCTTTCTGCTAACCGTCCTGCTATCTCCAGCGCTGGCTTTCGCCGCCGGCGACTACTATCCTCCGCCCGATGCTGCCGGTGGCTGGCGTACTTACAAGACTCCGGCTGAGCTGCGCCGCG
>DATGGM010000232.1:0-1699 GCA_035308525.1 Bryobacteraceae bacterium | reverse complement strand
CATGCTCAGGCGTTGGCGAACCCGAATACTGCTCTTTCTGGCCGTGCTTGGGCCGGGATTCATTACTGCCAACGTCGATAACGATTCGGGCGGGATTCTCACCTACTCCCAGGCTGGGGCGCAGTTCGGCTACACCCTGCTCTGGACCATCCTTCCCATTACCATCGCCCTGATCGTCGTGCAGGAGATGTGCGCCCGCATGGGCGTGGTCACCGGCAAAGGACTCAGCGACCTCATCCGCGAGGAATTCGGCCTGCGCCTCACGGTGGTGCTCATGCTGCTCCTGGTGGTGGTCAACTACACCAACGTCGTCACCGAGTTCATCGGTATCGCCGGATCGCTGCACCTCTTCCATGTCACCAAGTTCATTTCCGTGCCGCTCTGCGCGCTGCTGGTGTGGTTCATGGTGGTAAAGGGCAGCTACAAGAGCACGGAAAAGATCTTTCTGGTCGCCTCCAGCGTTTACATTGCCTACATCTTTGCCGGCGTGCTTTCTCAGCCCAGCTGGCACGACGCCTTGCTGGCCACCGTGAAGTTACCGCCCGAGTCGGTGTGGCGCGACAAGTCGTACATCTATACGGCCATCGGTGTAGTGGGCACGACCATCGCGCCGTGGATGCAGTTCTACCTGCAGTCTTCCATTGTGGAGAAGGGAATCCGGGTCAGGGATTATGCCGCCTCCCGCCTGGATGTGATCGTGGGCAGTTTCTTCACCGACCTGGTGGCGTGGTTCATCATTGTCGCCTGCGCGGCCACCCTCTTCGTTCATGGAATGGGAGCCATCCAGGTGGCGGCCGACGCGGCGGAAGCCATGCGCCCGCTGGCCGGCGACTACGCCTTTATCCTCTTTGCCTTCGGCCTCTTCAATGCCTCTTTGTTCGCGGCGTCCATCTTGCCTTTGTCGACTTCGTACACGGTCTGCGAGGGCCTGGGCCTTGAATCCGGCGTCGACAAGAGCTTTCGCGAAGCGCCGACTTTTTATTGGCTCTATACCGCGCTGATCGCCGGCGGCGCGATCACTGTCCTGATCCTTCCCGACGCGCAGCTGATCAATTTCGCCATCCTCTCGCAGGTGCTCAACGGCGTGCTGCTGCCGGTGGTCATCATCCTCATGCTGCTGCTGATCAACCGCCGCGACCTGATGGGCGAATACCGTAACTCGCGCCTGTGGAACGTCATCGCGTGGGGAACCAGCATCATCGTCATCGGCATGACCATGGTGATGCTGTGGGGGATGATGCCGGGACATTGAAGCACGGCCAGAACGCCTAAGAAAAGCAGCGCCGCGCGGGTTTGCTTTCGGTCGAAAACTGCTTCCGGTTACACTGGTCCCGCGGCCGAGGTGCAACACCAACCATGGCAATCGCTAAGGAGATGCCTGCCTATACCTCCGGGCATTTGCCGGGGCGCCGGTACGATCGTGTGTTCTTTGCGAGCATGGTGTGCATCCTTGAGGCGACTGTCTTTCTCGGTTTCGCGCACACCTACTATTTGGCCGGTGTTTTTCAGGCCCCGCTGGCCAGTCGAATCCTCCACGTTCATGGCGCGGTCTTCTCGGCGTGGATGTTCCTGCTGTTTATCCAGGCTGCGCTTATCTCGAGGCGTAGGGCGGACCTTCATCGTCGTCTTGGAATTGCGGGCTGCTTTTTGGCCGGCCTCGTCGTGATTCTCGGCGTTCTTGCAGCAGCCGACTCCCTGG
>DATGGM010000231.1:0-5360 GCA_035308525.1 Bryobacteraceae bacterium | reverse complement strand
GCTGAACCTCGCCGACATCGACCTGGTGGAGATCAACGAAGCTTTCGCCTGCGTGGTTCTGGCATGGCAGCGCGAAACCCGCGCAGATCTAGCCAAAGTGAATGTGAACGGCGGCGCCGTGGCCCTGGGACATCCGCTGGGCGCGAGCGGCGCGCGGCTGATGACCACGCTGGTGCATGAGCTGCAGCGCACCGGAGGTCGCTACGGTCTGCAGACTATGTGCGAGGGCGGCGGCATGGCCAACGCCACGCTTATCGAACGGCTCTAGCGCGCCTCTTGTACAGTAGCGTCCATGCTGCGAAACCTGCTTTACGCCGCTCGGACCCTTGGCAGAAGCCCGGGTTTTGCCCTGGTGAGCGTGGTCACGTTGGCGCTGGGCATCGGGGCGAACACGGCCATTTTCAGCGTGGCCAATGCGTTGCTCTTACGGCCACTGCCCTACGCACATCCCGAGCGGCTGGTCCTGATCTACGGCGCCAGGCCCGACGCCCCCGGCGCCATCGGGCCTTTCTCGTTTCCGCGCGCCACGTTCCTGGGGGAAAAGAGCCGCGCGTTTGCGGGCTTCGCGGCTTTCACCAATGAGACGTTTAACCTGAGCGGCCGCGGCGATCCCGAACAACTTTCCGCCGCGCGCGTCTTCTGGAACTTCTTCGACGTGCTGGGCGTGCGGCCCGCGCTGGGCCGCGGGTTCGTCTCGCAGGATGATCAACCCGGCTCGAAGACCGTCTGCCTGATCAGCCACGCCCTGTGGACCCGCTCGTTTGGCGCGCGCCCCGACATCGTGGGGCAGAGCATTACGCTGGATGCTAAGCCTTATACCATCATCGGCGTGCTTCCGCCCGGGTTCACGTTCGCGCCGCTGGGCGCAGGGGGGGATCTGTGGGCGCCGCGGGTCTTCGATCTCAACATCACGACACCCGCGCAGGTGCGCGCCGGGGTCGGATTTCTGAACGCCGTGGCGCGGCTGGCGCCGGGCATTGGCGTGGGACAGGCGCAGGCTGAGATGGACGTCCTCGACCGGCAATACAGGCGCGAGTATCCCAGCATGCCGGATGCGCACCCGTCGCAGACCGTGCGCGCCGAAGATTTGCAACAGCAGACCGTCGCCAACGTCCGCACGGCAGTGCTGATTCTGTGCGGCGCGGTGGGCCTGCTGCTGCTGATCGCGTGCGCTAATGTGGCGGCGCTGCTGCTTTCGCGCGGGCTGGCGCGCCGGAAGGAAATCGCCATTCGCGCGGCTTTGGGCGCCAGGCGCACTGCACTGATGGCGCAGTTGTTGACGGAAAGCCTCGTGCTGGCGATTGCGGGCGGCTTGCTGGGCGCCGGTATGAGCGCCTGGGGCACCAGTGCGCTGGCCGCGCTGGGGCAGGGGAATCTGCCGCGCGCGGCCGAGATTACCATTGATTGGCGCGTGCTCGCGTTTACCGCGGCGCTCTCCCTGGTTATCGGAGTTCTGTTCGGACTGCTCCCGGCGATCCAGCTTTCGCGGCAGGATCTGAACCCGGTGCTGCGTGCGGAAGGGCGCGGATCTGCCGGGAGCCGGCGGCGCAGCCGGGCGCGCGGCGCGCTGGTGGTGGCGCAGGTGGCGCTTTCCATGGTGCTGCTTGTCGGCGCGGGACTGCTGATTCGCAGCTTCGTGCGGCTGCGCAGCGTGCGCGGGGGCTTCGATGCGCGCAAGGTGCTGACCATGAGTATCTCGCTTCCGCCCGCGCGCTATCCGGACGGCCCGCGCATGGCGGCCTTCTTCGACCAGGTGGTGAAGCAGGCCGCCGCGATGCCCGGCGTGCAGTCGGCGGCGGTGGCTTCGGCGCTGCCCGTTCGTCCTGTGCGATTCTCGCCCGTGCAGCTGGAAGGGCAACCCGAGGTGCCCTTGCCCGCGCGCCCCATCATGGCAATCCAGATGGTCAGCCCGGCGTACTTCCGGACGCTGCGCGTGGCGGTGATTGCCGGCCGCGCCTTCAACGAGGGCGACAATGCCCAAGCGCCCCTGGTGGCGGTGGTCAACGAAACCCTGGTGCGCCGCTATTGGCCGCACGGCAATCCGCTCGGAAAACACCTGCTGATGGGCCGCATGACCAATTCGGCGGAAGTGGTGGGCGTGGCCGCGGATGTAAACAACGTGAGCCTGGACGCCGCGCCGCAGGCGGAAGTTTACGTGTCATTTCCGCAGCGTCCGTGGGCCTCCATGAATCTAATACTGCGTACCGCGGGCGATCCCCGCAACTGGGCGGGGGCAGCGCGCGCGGCGGTCGCCGCGGTGGATCGCGATCAACCGGTGACCGCGGTGAGCACCATGGAAGAAGTGCTGGCCACATCCACGGCGCAACAACGCTTCAGCGTATTTCTGTTGGGCGTGTTCTCGCTCAGCGCACTGGTGCTGGCGGCGGTGGGCCTCTACGGCGCCATTGCCAATTCTGTTGCCGAGCGCACGCAGGAGATGGGCATCCGCATCGCGCTGGGCGCCGACACTCGCGCCATTCTGCGCATGATCGTGGGCCATGGCCTGACGCTTGCCCTAGCCGGCCTGGCCATTGGGACGGCAGCGGCACTGGTGCTCACGCGGCTCATGTCCGGCCTGCTCTTTCAGGTGAGCGCCGCCGATCCGGCAAGCTTCCTGGCGAGCGCGCTATTGTTTGCGGGCGTCGCCGCGCTGGCCAGCTATCTTCCGGCGCGCCGCGCCACGCGCGTCGATCCGACCGAAGCGCTACGATACGAATAACACGATGTTCAGCGCGGTCAAAGAGCAGATCGACACTATATTCCGGGAGGACCCGGCCGCCAATAGCGTGGTCGAAATCCTGCTCTGCTACCCCGGATTCCATGCCATTCTGGCGCATCGCGTGGCGCACAGACTGTATCGCGCGCGCATACCGTTACTGCCGCGCGTGATCTCTCAGGTGAGCCGCTTCTTTACCGGCATCGAGATTCATCCCGGCGCGTCCATCGGGCGGCGCTTCTTCATCGATCACGGCATGGGCGTGGTGATCGGCGAGACCACTGAGATCGGTGACGACGTGCTGCTCTATCAGGGTGTGACGCTGGGCGGTACCGGCAACGAGAAGGGCAAGCGCCACCCTACGCTCGGCAACCACGTGGTGGTGGGCACGGGCGCGAAGATTCTGGGCGGCATTCGCATTGGCGATAACGTCAAGGTCGGCGCGGGCTCGGTGGTGGTGCGCCCCGTGCCGGACAACTGCACGGTAGTGGGTGTTCCAGGGCGCGTGGTGCGTACGCGCGGCGAGAGCGGAGTGCTGGAGCACGGTACGCTGCCGGACCCCGAAGGGCAGGCGCTCGAGGAACTGGCGCAGCGGGTAGCGGATCTGGAGGCCATGGTGCGGCAACTGGCGGGCGAGGGCCTGGAAGTCCGTTCCGGGCGGAAATGAACTGGCTGCGGGCGTCCACTCTGCTGCTTGCCGGTGCGGTGGGCGCGCCGGCGGCGGAACTCTACAACTATTGGATTGAGCCATGCGCAGGCGAGACCGCGTCGCAATCCGGCTGCGATGCGGCCGATCCCGAGTTGGCCCGTTGGGCGCTGGCGGCGTGGCAGCAGGCAGCCGGGCCCGGGTTGCGGTTCGAGGTCGCCAAGGACCAGGGAGACGCGCGCATCCACTTCTACTGGGTCGGGAAGAAGGCGCAACTCTACGGCGACATGCACATCATTTATCTGAACGGCAGGAAAGTGTATGTCATCGACGTGCAGCCTGACCTGGCGCAGTTCGGACCGCGCATCGCAGCCGCCGGCCGCGACGACCGCCTGTTCCGCGACACGGTGGTCTACCTGACCTGCCTGCACGAGACGGGACATGTGCTGGCGATCCCGCACACCGACGATTTTGGGGACATCATGTACAGCTTCCAGTATGGCGGTGATGTGCTGGAATACTTCAGCCGCTACCGAAGGATGCTGCACGAGCGCTCCGATATTCGCGCGCACGCGGGCATCCCCGAAACGGACCGCAAGCGCGTCGCGAGCCAGTATGCCGGCCCGTAACGGGACATGCTAGGATAGAGAAGTCGCGTGATCGCGGGGACGTAGTTCAGTTGGTTAGAACGCCGGCCTGTCACGTCGGAGGTCGCGGGTTCGAGCCCCGTCGTCCCCGCCATTCCTTACTGATCCCGGCTCTATCCCAACGGGCCGCGTAGAGCCTCAAAGCTTAACCGCGTGCGACGATTTCCGGCCACGTGAACGCTGGGAATCGGCTATCCTGTCCTCATGTCATCCACCCCTCGGTACCGCTCTCGCGCTGTTCGGGCGATGGTGATCTTGCACGAGGAGCATCTTCGCCGATTCGTCCACACCTGGAGGCTGGCCTTGGCGAGGCCAGTGAGCCTGCCGCCGACCGATGATCCCTCCTATGCATCGCTCGGAGCATTAGGACGGCACGTGCTGTCCGCGGCCGGCGGCTACATGATCTGGATGTGCGAGATGTTGGCTTTACCGGACCCCGGAATCCGCCCTGCCCCGGACGCGGCTGCCATAGTCCACGATGCGGACGCCTACCTGGATCACGTCCTAGAGCGATGGCGGGCCCCGCTAAGTGAAGTGTCCGACGATAGATTGGATACTCCCGAGTACCCGTCGCGATGGCAGACGCGCTACTCGATCGACTCGATGCTGGAGCACGCTGTCATGCACCCTATCCGCCACGCGTTTCAGTTGGATGAACTGCTCAAGGAGCTGGTCGTCGAGCCTTGAAGTGTCCATTGACGGCAGTCTCATGCTCGTTGGCACTAGCAGCTTCCGTATTCCTGCTCATGCTTCCGTTCGGCGGCGGCTACTGGGGCGGCCAGTATCACGGGACGACACTGCTTCAGATCTGCGCGCCGATCATCATTTTCGCGTTCGCCATTCTTTACGGCTTCTCAATCGGGCTTTTCAGACCGCCAGCAGCACTTTCGCTTGGCGACTCCGCGCCAAACCGGCTTGACTTTCCTCATTACAGAGGCCGTCCGGATGGTGGCAGGTTTGAGGTCCTTCTAATTGAGGCGGTGTTTGTGCGCCGCTGAATCGTGCGATCGCCAGCGTTGTTTCCAAGGTTCACTCCGAGTGTGGTCGACAGTTACCGGCCAATATTCTGGTAGGGGAACGAGGGTGTCGTGGGAAGATGCGGCGTGCCCGGAAGGTTGCACGCCGCGTGGGGTCGCCCCCGACCCCTCCATAACCGGTTGTCCCGTGGCGCGGGTCGCCCCGTCTTGCGCGTGTTCCTCAAAAGCGCAACGGGGCGCGTTTTGCCGCGCCGCCATATAAGCGAGGAACTCCTCAGATTCAAGCGGCGCGGATCGCCCCGTCTTGCGCGTGTTCCTCAAAAGCGCAAAGGGGCGCGTTTTGCCGCGCCGCCATATAAGCGAGGAACTCCTCA
>DATGGM010000230.1:0-26254 GCA_035308525.1 Bryobacteraceae bacterium | reverse complement strand
GGAGGAGCCCTTCGTGCGCGCGAAATTGACGGAGCGCGACGCGCTTATTTTCCAGGAGAGCGACATCGAGGTGTTCATCGACGGTGGCGACTGCTACTACGAGTTCGAGATCAACGCGCTGGGGACCATCTACGAGGTGTTTTTCATCTGGAAGGATGCCTTGGCCCGGTTCGACCCGGCGGAATGGGACGTGCTGCGGCGAAACGCGCTGACGTTCGGAGGAGACTACGACAGGCAGCCGGCGTCGTTCTGGCGGGGCACGCACCCGCGGGGGTTGCGGTGGGCGTTTCTGGATTACGATATGCCGGGGCTGCGGTGGGCCACCCACGTCGACGGCGTGATTAACGACGACTCGGTAGTGGACAAGGGCTGGACGGTGGAGATCGCATTTCCGTGGTCCGGGATGAAGCGGCTGGCGAACGGACGGTCTCTGCCGCCGAAAGACGGCGACGAATGGCGAGTGTTCTTCGGGCGGTTCGAAACGCTGCGCGTGGCAGGCCAGGAAGTCTCGCCGCACCCGGCGTGGGCCTGGAACGCGCACGGGGTTTACGACACGCACCGGCCGGAGCGGTTTACCCGCGTGCTCTTCTCGGCGGAAGAGCTGGCGCTCTGACCCGGCCGGGCCGGCGATCGGGCCCGCTATATCGCGTTTGTGGGGATAAATCGGCGCGGCCCTGGCCCTAACGAAGTATTTGCGTGGTTCTCGAATGCTATAATCTGGATATATTACTGGATATACGGAGGAAGTCCGCCGTGAGCAGCACGCCGCAGAAACGAGCGCTGAAACGCTACCGAAAGCGCCTCCACCAGCGAGGAATGGCCCGGTTCGAGGTTCTAGGACTCGATGCCGATCGCGAACTGATTCGGTCGCTCGCAAAACGACTCGCCGGCGAGGACCCTGACTCCGCGCATATTCGCGCCGCTCTTTGTCGCACCATTTCCGGGGAATCGCCACAGGGCGGTATTCTCAATGCGTTACGCCGGTCGCCTCTGGTTAGCGCCGATCTGAAGCTGAACCGGCCGCCGATTTCAGGCCGCAAGGTGGACCTGTGAGCCGGAGCCTCCTCGACACGAACATCATCAGCAACGTCACCAAACCCGCGCCATCGGAAGCACTAGTTGCGTGGATGGCGGCGCAAGCCGACGAGGACATGTTTATCTCGTCGCTGACACTCGCTGAGATTCACCGGGGAATATTGGAGAAGCCCGCCGGAAAGAAGCGCAGGGAGTTGGAACGTTGGTTTTCCGGTCCCGAAGGTCCGCAAGCGCTGTTCGCCGGCCGGGTGCTCCCTTTCGACGAGAGGGCCGGCTTGGTCTGGGCGCGGCTAATGGCCGACGGCACTGCAAAAGGGCGCCCTCGGAGTCCTCTCGACATGATCATCGCCGCAGTCGCTGAGGCGAATGATTGCGTGGTTGTAACCGGGAACGAAGGCGACTTCTCCGGCCTCAAGGTCCTCAACCCCTTGCGCGCGACCTGACGAGCAGTCAGTCTGAAGGCCGAAGGCGCGTTTGTGCCAGGCACGTCGATGGCGTGATCAACGGCAGTTGGCGCTCTGACCCGGCGGGCCGGCGATCGGGGCGCCCCCTACATCACCGTGCGCAGGGCTTCCGCGGTATAGCTCTTCTTCGACCGGGCCACCTGCTCGGGCGTGCCCGCCGCCACCAGCCGCCCGCCATACTCGCCGCCATCGGGTCCCAGGTCGATGATCCAGTCGGCGGTCTTGATGACGTCCAGGTTGTGCTCGATGACGACAACCGTGTTGCCCAGGTCCACCAGGCGCTGCAGCACTTCGAGCAGCTTGCGCACGTCGTCGAAATGCAAGCCGGTGGTGGGCTCGTCCAACACGTAAAATGTCTTTCCGGTCTGGCGCCGGCTCAGCTCCTTGGCCAGCTTGATGCGCTGGGCTTCTCCTCCCGACAGGGTGGTGGAGGATTGTCCCAGGTGGATATAGCCCAGCCCCACATCGTTCAGCGTCTGGAGCTTCGGGCGGATCTGCGGAATATTCTCCATCAGCGGCAGGGCCTCTTCCACCGTGGCGTCCAGCAGATCGGCGACGGAGTAGCCTTTATACTTCACCTGCAGGGTCTCGTGATTGTATCGCCGCCCGCGGCAGACGTCGCAAGTGACATACACATCCGGCAGAAAATTCATCTCGATGCGCCGCTGCCCGTCGCCCTGGCAGGCCTCGCAGCGGCCGCCCTTCACGTTAAAGCTAAAGCGCCCCGGCCTATAGCCCCGCTCGCGGGACTCCGGCAGCATGGCATACAGATCGCGAATGGGCGTGAACAGGCCGGTATACGTGGCGGGGTTGGAGCGCGGAGTGCGCCCGATGGGCGATTGATCGATGCGAATCACCTTGTCGAGCAACTGCATGCCCTTGATCTGCGTGAATTTGCCCGGCATTTCGCGCGATCTGTAGATCTGCTGGGCCAGAGCGCGATAGAGAATTTCGTTCACCAGCGTGGATTTTCCGCTGCCCGAGACTCCCGTGACTACGGTCAACGTGCCGAGCGGGAACTCCACGTCGATGTCTTTGAGATTATGCTCGGAGGCGCCGAGGACCGCCAGCTTCTTTCCGTTCATGGCGCGCCGTTTTGGCGGCACGGGGATTTCGAGCGCTCCCGACAGATATTGGCCCGTCAGCGATCCGGAGTCCTGCTGGATACCCAGCGGCGTGCCCGCGGCGACCAGGGCGCCCCCCAGCCGCCCCGCGCCCGGCCCGAGATCGATCACGTAATCCGCGCGCCGGATGGTCTCGGCATCGTGCTCCACCACGAGCACCGTGTTGCCCATGTCCCGAAGATGCGTGAGCGTGTCGAGCAGCCGCCCGTTATCGCGCGGATGCAGGCCGATGGAAGGCTCGTCGAGCACGTACAACACGCCGCGCAGCTTCGATCCGATCTGGGTGGCCAGGCGGATGCGCTGCGCTTCGCCGCCGGAAAGCGTGGCCGCCGAGCGTTCCAGGCTGAGATAGTCGAGGCCGACCGCCGAAAGGAACTCCAGCCGCCGCCGGATTTCATCCACGATGCGGCCGGCAATCTGCATCTCGCGCTCGCCGAACTCCCAATTGCGCACTGTGACCAGGGCTCGCGAAATGGGCATGGCAGTGAACTCGGCGATGGAAAAGTTCTTGACGCGCACGGCCAGGCTGGACGGCCGTAGCCGCCTGCCGTGGCACGCCGGACACTCCTGCGGCGACATGTATTCGGTCAGCCACTCGCGGTAGCCTTCGGACGATTCGTCGAAGGTCTGCTGCAAGATCTTCAGAATTCCCGGAAAACCGTTGCTGCCTTCGAGCAGCGCGGTCTGGACTTTCTTGGCGAACTGATCGAACGGCGTGCCCAGGTCGATGCGCATCTGTTTGGCGGCGTCCCCCAGGCGGTGCCGCATGTAGGCCGATCCCGCGCCGGGCCCCAGACCGCCCTCCAGTAACGGCCGCGAAAAATCTACGACAGCTTTGGCGGGATCGAAGACCCACTTGCTTCCCAACCCGGTGCACTCCTCGCACGCGCCGTATGGGCTGTTGAAGGAAAATGAGCGCGGCTCGAGCTGCGGGACGCTGGTGCCGCACTCGGTGCACGCCAGCTTTTCGGAATACAAGCGCTCCTCGCCGTTGACCACCGCGATCAGCACCAGGCCATCCGCCAGCTTGGTAGCGGTTTTGATGGAAGCCTCCAGGCGCTGCTCGATGCCGGGCTTCACAAGCAGGCGGTCCACCACGACTTCAATGGTGTGATTGCGGCGTCGATCGAGGGGGATTTCTTCTTCGAGCGAGCGCAGCACGCCGTCCACGCGCGCGCGTTCGAATCCCTGGCGGGCCAGTTTCTCCAGATCCTTCTTGTACTCGCCCTTGCGCCCGCGAACCACGGGGGCGAGCACCATGATGCGTTCTCCGGGACGCAGGGCCAGCACGTGTTGCAGAATCTGCTCGGTGGTCTGGCGGGAGATTGGGTTGCCGCACAACGGGCAGTGCGGCGTGCCGATCGAGGAGTACAGCAGGCGGAGATAATCGTAGATCTCCGTAATAGTCCCCACGGTGGAACGCGGGCTGCGGCTGGTAGTCTTCTGTTCGATCGAAATGGCGGGGCTCAGGCCCTCGATTGAATCCACGTCCGGCCGCTCCATCTGGTCCAGGAACTGCCGCGCGTATGTGGACAACGTCTCCACATAACGGCGCTGACCCTCGGCGTAGATGGTGTCGAACGCCAGCGACGACTTGCCCGACCCGCTTAGCCCGGTGATCACGGTCAGGGTGTTGCGGGGAATTTCCACGTCGATATTCTTCAAGTTATGCTGGCGCGCGCCGTGCACGGAGATTCGTTCGAGCATGGGACTGGTTCGGGGAGAAAACGGTCTAGACTCTATTGTGGCGCGGGTTGAGTTGTCCGCGCAATTGGTGTATAAATGAGGACGAAGTGCTTCATTGTCCAACTTGCCGGGGAAAGCTGCGGCGCGTCCATCGAACCTTGGGCGAGAAGTTCCTCTACGTGAGCATGTACGAGTGCCGGCAGTGCCACACGCGCAAGCCGGAGCCGCGCTGGTATGCGCTGTACCTGGGAGATTACCCGCGCTGCCCGCGTTGCGGCACGTACCGGCTGACGCGCCTGGCTAGCCGCGACAAGATCGACCCCATGCTCAGAGGCCTCGTGAATTTCTTTCAAAAACTCACGGGCGGCGACCTCTATCATTGCCGCTACTGCCGGGTGCAGTTTTACGATGTGCGCAAGCCGGTCGCGCCGGAAGTGAAGGAACGGGCCGCATCGGCTGCTTCGGCTGCACCGGCGGAGTAGCACCCGCTCAGAATCCGCTGGGCACGATCCAGAAACTCTCGCGCCACTCACCCTCGGGAGGGATGCTCTGCAAGTCCTTGTACACGCCGGCGTGCGCCAGATTAAAGCCGTCGGTGATGGCGGACATGGGCTCGAAGCAGATAAACGGGCGGCCGGACGGCGCGTAGACCACCGCGACAGTGTATTTCGATCCGTAAATTACAGAGATCTTCTCTTGCGCGCCTTCCACCGAAAAAGTGGAGCGGCCGGATTCGTCGCGGACCAGATCGCCGAAGACATCGTCGAGAGACACACCCGTCAGCGGCAAGGGATTGGGGAACTCGATGGGCTTGCGCTCGCCGGTGGGGATGAGCAATTTCGATAGCAGCAGGTGATCGCGGGCGGCCAACCGAACCTTCCATTGATCGCGGGGCGCGTCGTGAAGCTGGAAGTAGGGGTGATAGCCGATGGCCACCGGCATGGGCTCCGCTGAGTGATTCCGGATCGTGGTGCGAACTTCCAGCGCGCCGCCGTGGAGGCGGAAGGTCACCTCCAGAGTATGCGCGAACGGGAACTGTGCCATCAGATCCGGATATTTCCAGAACTCCAGGCGGCTGGTCACGCTGGCCGAATCGGAATCGGACTCGACCGCCGTTACTTTCCAATCCGGTGAAACCGTCAGCAGGCCGTGAATAGGATTCTGATTCTGGTCGCCGCGCAGATTGCCCAACTCCCGGTTGAGCTGGTATTTCTTACCGTTGGCGAAGAACGCATAAGCGCTCAGGCGGTTGGCCCAAGGCGCGAGAAACGGAATGCCGCCGAATTGCGGTTTGGCTTTCATCTCGGCCAGAGTTTTGTAGGGCAACCAGAAGACGTTCTTGCCGTTCACCTTGAACTCGTACGCCAGATTGCCGAGGGAAGGCACGGTGACGACCTCGATATTCCGGGCGGATTGGGACAGACGCACGACGGGGACGCCGTCCATCACGGCTTTTTCGGCTGAATAATCGGCGGCAAGGGTCATAATAGGAAAGAGCAGCGCGGCGGCAATTTTCATTGCTCGTCCTGATCGGGATCGCGGAGGTCGAGAAGCGTTTCCTTTTGACAGCACCAGCAGGGTCCCGGCGTATACGTGCGGATGGAGCATACGTCGCACCAATATGTGATGACCTTCACATGTCCGTCCTTGTGAACGAACATGGCTTTGGTGTGGATGGGATCGACCATGAACTGGCCGGGAGCGGTGAATCTCCCCTTGGCTTCCAGGTCGAAGCCGGCCAGACGTTTGTCGTTCAGCACGCCCCTGGTGGGTCCGTCGCCATCGAGCGAGACGATGCGATGATCGGCGGTCTCGATCGCGGGTGGATTGCCGGGGCGCTGCACGAGCGTGCCGCGGATGGTGGCAGGTCCAGGATCAGCCGCAAAGCCGGCAGCGGCCAGAAAACAGAAGAGCGAGAACGCCCTAAGGTGCATTTACTTTTATTGTAGCCCGCGCTGGCGGCCGGTCAGTAGGCGGCCAGAGTGTAAGGCATGAGGCGCAAGAGGCCGCCTTTGGTCCACACATCCGGCGGCCAATCCCGGAGCAGACGCCGCAGGCGGGATTCGACCATGCTATCCGCAGAGCGCCCGAAGAGCACATCGAGAATACTGCGGCGCGCCGGGTACATCACAATCGACACATTCTCGGAGGCGGGGATGTGGGCTTTCTGCTTCAGCAGCTCAATGGCCCGGTCGATGCCGCCGAGTTCGTCCACCAGGCCGCGCGTATGGGCCTGGTCGCCCAGCCAGACGCGGCCTTGCGCCAGGGGCTCCACCTGATCGAACGGGCGGCGGCGGGCCTGCGCCACCTTGGCGACGAAATCGTGGTAATTGGAATCGATGCCTTCCTTCAGCTTGGCCAGCTCCACGGGCGACAGATCGTGGTAATCCGAATCGATGGCGGCAAAGCGTCCGCGCGCGATCATATCCTTGGTGATGCCCAGCTTGTCGTACAGCCCGTGCAGATTGGGCTTGCCGAAGACCACGCCTATGGAGCCGGTCAGCGTGCCCGGATAGGCGACCACCGGATCGCCGGTCATGGCCATGTAGTAGCCGCCGGAAGCGGCCGTGTCCGACATGGAGATCACCACGGGCTTCTTCTTGCTGAGCAGATTCATTTCGCGCCAGATCTCGTCGGACGCCACTGCATCGCCGCCCGGAGAATCGATGCGCACCAGCACGCCTTCCACGGTGGAATCGCCCGCAATACGCCGCAATAGTTTGTTGAAGCCCGTGGCCTGGATACCGTCATCGGAAACGCCGTCGTCTTCCGATCCGCCCCGGGTGATAGTGCCGTCGCCTACCAGCATGGCGATGTGATGGCGGCCTTCGAGACCCAGCGAATCGGGCGATATCTTCAGATAGGGGCCGGCCGACAGCTTGTGCAACTCGCCGGAATTGACCTTATGCTGCAGGTCGCCGAAAAGCTGGTCTTCGTAGCGAAGCTCATCGACCAGGCCATCGCGTTGCGCAGCGCTGGCCAGGAAGGGGCCCTGGTCGATGAGCGCGCGCATGGCATCGGGGGTTTTCTTGCGTCCCGCGGCGATGCCCGCGATCAGGTTATCGTAGAGGCCATCCACTACGCCCGTCATCACCTCGCGGGTCTCGGGGCTCATGGAGGTGCGGGTGAACATGTCGCCGAAGTCCTTGTACTTGCCGTCGTGCTCCACCTGCACATCCACGCCGATCTTATCCAGCGTTTTCTTGAAATACATCAGCTCGACGCGCATGCCTTTGACGTTGAGCCAGTCGCTGGGGCCGAGATAGATGCGATCGGCGACGGATGCCAGGTAATATTCCCGCGAGCCGGGAGTCTTGAGCCAGGCGTACAGGGGCTTTCCGGATTTCTTGAATTGCAGGAGATCCGCGCGGAATTCTTCCAGCTTGCCCCAGCCCACGCTGAGGGATGCCGGCTCCAGCACGACGGCCTTGATGCGCGAGTCCACGGCAGCCTTGCGCAGCATCATCCAGATGTTGGCGACCGTGGGGGCGGGCCGGTCCGCCAGCGCGCCGAAGGGCACCTCTACAGGAGGCCGCTCCGGGATGTCGCCCTCGAGCTGCAGTTGCAGCACGGAATTCTGGGCGACCGCCGGCGGGGCTTCGCGGAACGATCGCGCCAGCGCAAAGATGAGGATCAATCCGCCGACGACACAGAGGACAACGCCTGTTATCAGGCCAAAAAGGAACTTCGCCATGCTACTTTCGACAGTAGCATGGGATGAGCGAATGCAGGGGCTTCCAGCGGTTCTACTCGTGGCAGGTTTGGCGGCGGCGGTGTTGGGCTTGCCGCTCGGGCTTTACGCGCTTCTCACGCGGGACCAGCGGCGCACGACGCGCGAGATTCGGTTGGCCGCGGCCGGGCGCGGCTGGAGATACCGGCAGCGGCGCTGGCAGGGGAATCCCACGGCATTTCGGATCGACGGACAGACGCAAGGCGGCCTGCCCTGGGTTCTGACGTCCGGCAGCAGCGGCGGCTACGATCGGGGCTGGAGCAACGTGCTGTCGCTGCGGTTTCCCACGCTGGGGGGCGAGGCGGACTTTTCCGTCGAACCGCGGGATCTGCCGCAACCGGCCATTCTTAAGGACGCGACCGGTTTCGAGCGAGAGGCGCGCGAATTCCCCAGCGATCTGCCGGACTTCGACGCAGCATATAAAGTTCTGGCGTCACCGGGGCGGATCAGCCGCCCGCCGGTGGATGACGGGCTTGCTGCGCGGATGGTGCATTGGCCCCCGGAGGCCATCGCGCCCCATTCCATATTGGCGTGGCGCGGCCCCTTTTCCATGCACTTGCAGTTTCGACTGCCGGCGCCGCCGAACTGGACCACCGTGGCGAATGCGGTGGAGATCGGCGAAGCGCTGGCAGGGCGGGTTCCGGCGGCGAATCCTATCAGAAAATGAATCTTATGAGCAACCGTAGTTATGTTGAAGAAAACGACGTTTCGCGGTTGGAATTGGCCGGCCTGTGCGCCGGCCTCGATGACCGTTCGTTTGGGCTCAGGTGCGGGTCCGGCTGGACGGTGTCGGCGCTGCTGTGTCATCTGGCCTTCTGGGATCAGCGCGTGTCTTCCTTATTGGGCCAGTGGCAGAGCGGCCCGCTTGCGCCGGCGCGGCTGGATGCACAACAGGTCGATTCCATCAATGCGGCGGTTAAATCGGTCGCCGCGCGGTGCCGGGACCCGCGGCTGTGAAGCTGGCGCTCGAGAGCGCGGCTGCCGTGGATGCGCAGGTGTCGCTGGTCGGCGATGAGCTGGCCGGCCAGATGGTTGCCGCCGGCCTCGAGCGGTACTTGTGGCGCTCGCGGCATCGCCGCGAGCATCTTGCGCAGATTAAGAAGATACTGGCGGCCTGAGAGGCCGCCGCAGGCCAAATGGGCCTGCCCTACCAGCTGTGTGATTTCGCGGGCGCCGGATAATAGCCTTCGCGGGTCTGTACGGTGAGATTCTTCTGATTGACGGTCAGGCTGATGGTGCGGAAGGCTGTTTCGGTGGCGGCCTGGTCCGACACATAGCCCAGACTGTACTGGTTGCGTAACTCTTCCTGCACCCGGTCGTAGATCTTGTCGACGGTTTCCTTCCGAGAAACCTCAAAGAAGCTGCCGCCGGTTTCTTTCGAGATCCGGCGCAGCACTTTCTTGCCGTCGGGACGCTCTTCCTGCGGATAGCGGCCCCCGCCGCGCCCGGTGCCGCCGATGCGCCCCATACCTCCGCCGCGACCCATACCGGGCCCGCCGAAACCGCGCCCGAATCCTTCGCTGGATGCGAAGTAGATGGAGTAGACCAGCGTATCGGAACGCTGGGCAGCCTCGATGGCTTCGGAGATCCCCACTTTGCTGCCGCGGTCCACACCGTCGGATAAGATAACCACGGCTTTGCGTCCCTTCTGCTTCCTCATCAGGTCGTCGCCGGAAGCCAGGTAGACAGCATCGTAGAGCAAAGTGCCGCCGCGGCGCCCGCCGCCACCCTGTCCGCGTCCGCCGCTTCCTCCCCCGGGATAGCCGCCGCCTCCGCCGCCTCCACCGCCGCGCTGCTGCTGGGAATCATCCTGATTCACTTCCAACTCGTGCAGCGCCTTATTCAACTTCTGGCGGGATGGCGTCAGGTCCTGCAGGAGTTCCACTTCATGGTCGAAGTGGAGCACAAACGCCTGATCCTTCCCTTCGCGCAGCACATGCTCGAAGAAGGTGTAGCTGGCCGAGCGTTCGGCCTCCAGGACGTTGCGCTGGCTGCGGCTGGTATCCACCAAAAGGCCCAGGGTCAGCGGCAGATCGGTGTCGCGGGAAAAATAGCGGATGGTTTGCGGCCTGCCTTCCTCCTGCAGCACGAAGTCTTCCTTGGTGAGGTTGGAAACCAGATGGCTATCCTTATCGCGCACGGTGGCGAACAGGTTGACGACGTTGACGTCCGAGGTGAACGTGGGGTTCTGTGCATCCGGCTGGGCAGGCGGGGCCGCGGGCTGGCTCTGCTGCGCTACCAGCAGCCTGGCGGCCGGGAACATGGGCAAAAGGGCGAGCAGGCGGCGCCTGGAGATAGAAATCGGCATGGCGAAGTTACAAGCGATGGATGCGCCGCCGCCGCATCTGGTTACGCGTACTAATACCCGCGACCTTTGTCCACCAAATTTTGCAGGGGCTCGCCTTTACGGTACCGTTCGAAATTGTCCAGGAACAGCTGCATGGCGCGCTGTTTCCAGTCGGGGGTATGATCGGCCGCGTGCGGCGAGAGCAGCAGGTTATCGAGCGCGAAGAACGGGTGGCCCGGCGGCAAAGGCTCCTGTTCAAAAACATCCAGCGCCGCGCCGCCGATGCGCCGTTCGCGCAGTGCCTCCATCAGCGCGGCCTCGTCCACCAGTGGTCCGCGCCCGACATTGATCAGAACGGCTCCGGGTTTCATGGCGCGCAACTCAGCCGGACCAATGATCCCACGTGTCTCGGCCGTCAGGGGAGTGCTGAGCACCAGGTAATCCGACCGCGCCAGTAGATCGCGTTTGCGTTCGGGCCCGTCGGTACGCCGCAGCCCCTCAACGTGCATTCCCATGGCCTCGGCACGGCGCGCGGCGGCCTTTCCGATATCGCCCATGCCGATCACGCCCATGGTCTGGCCGGACACTTCTACGGTGTCGAACTGATCCCAGATACCGGCTTCCTGGCTGCGCACCATGCGGCGCAGCCCCTTGGCGAAGAACAGCACAGCGGCGATCGCGAACTCGCCCAGGATCTCGCTGAACACGCCGCGCGCGTTGGTCAGCGGGACGGCGCTTTCGGCCAGTTCCGGAAAAAGCAACTCATCGAGACCCGCCGACCGCGAGTGTACCCAGCGCACCCGGGGCGACATGCGCCACACCTGTTGCAATAGCTCCCGGCTGCCGGTCCAGTTCAGAATGACGTCGGCGCCGGGCGCGGCATCGGCGAACGCTTCGAACTGGTTCCCAGCCGCAATACGGGTGCTGTCCGGCAGTGCTTCCAGCATGGCCAGCAGGGGGTCGGTGGGGTCGGACAAAACCAGAATTGTGCTATCTTCCATGAGGAGAAAATTACCATGTTCGATCTCTCGCTGGAAGTGCTGCGCGTCGTGGAGGACGCCGCCATCGCCTCCGCCCGCACCATGGGAATGGGAGACGCCAAGATCGCGGATCACGCCGCGGTGGAGTCCATGCGCCGGTGTCTGGACACCATCGCCATCAACGGCACCATCGTCATCGGCGAAGGAGAGCGCGACGCGGCGCCCATGCTCTTCATCGGCGAGAAGGTGGGCGCCGCCCGGGACCAGCCGGACGCACTCTCGGTGGACATCGCCGTCGACCCGCTGGAGGGCACCAATCTGTGCGCTACCGGCGCGGGCGGCGCGATCACGGTGCTGGCGGCTTCCGAACGCGGCGGACTGTTGCACGCTCCCGACTGCTACATGCAGAAGATCGTGGTGGGACCGGCCGCCAAGGGCGCGGTGGACCTGGAAGCGCCCGTCAAGCACAACCTGAAGGCCATCGCGCGCCGCCTGCAGCGCGGCGTGGACGATTTGGTGGTAGTGGTGCTCGACCGTCCCCGCCACCAGGAGCTGATGGCCGACATCCGGGAGGCCGGCGCGCGCATCCGCCTGATCGGAGATGGCGACCTGTCGGCCGGCATTGCCGCGGCGGTGGCCGGCACGGGAGTCCACGCGGTGATGGGGTCCGGCGGCGCGCCGGAGGGCGTGCTGACCGCGGCGGCATTGCGCTGTCTGAACGGCGAGATTCAGGGCCGGCTGGTGGTGAAGGATGAAGCCCAGAGGGAACGCATGCAGGCCATGGGGATCCGCGATACGGGCAAGATCTATACGACCAATGAACTGGCTCCGGGACGCAGCATGGTTTTCGCCGCCTGCGGCGTGACGGACGGCAACCTGCTGCAGGGTGTCCGCTTTTTCGGCGACGGCACGCGCACCCAATCCATTGTGATGACCCACACGCCGGCGCGCGTGCGGTTCATCGATACGGTGCACCTTGAGAACAAGCCGGATGTGAAAGTGCGCTTCCGCTGAGCGGTGCTAACGCACCGCCCGGGCCCGCCGGCGATCGGTCCACAGGACCAGCAAGTAGAGCGCGGCAAACAGCGCCACGGCTCCGGCCAGCAGGTGCCAGGTATACGCGCGCAGGAAGTGGCCGGCGCCTTCACCTAACTGCGCTCCCAGCCAGGCCTCGCCGAAATAGCGGATGCACCGGCCCAAAAGGATCACCGCTACAAAAGTCCGCAGGGGCGTGCCGCAGATCGCCGCCGAGATGACGAATACCTTCAACGGGAGTGGAATCGGCAGCATGGCGGGGATGAAGATGGTGAGCAATCCATAGCGCGCGAACCAGTCGCGGAAGCGCTGCTGGCGGCTTTCCTTTTCCGCTTTGCCGATGAATCGCGCGCCGGTGCGGGCGCCCATGAAGAGGATCAGGTTGCCGATGAGCGATCCCAACACCCCCATGGAGGCAGCCAACACCGCGCGCGAAGGCGTTTTGGCGGACACCACGATGATGAGCGCGTCCATGCCCGAGGCCACCGGAATGCCCGCCGAATCGATAAAGGCGAGCACCAGGATGCCGATGGGACCAAACGCGATCAGGGCAGCGGTGAGCCTGGCCAGCATGGGTACTCAGATGATATCGGCGAACGACCGGCGCAACTTGTAGAACCACGCGTGCCCCAGAATGAACACGGCCGCGGAGGCGATCCACAGCTTCCACAGCGAGCTCCACAGGGGCGCGTGGCCCTCCAGAAGAATGGCGCGATAGCCGCGTACCAGCACGAACATGGGGTTTTTAGCCAGCAGCGGCAACACCGCGCCCGGCAGGGATGCTTCCGGATAACAGATGGGCGTCAGGAAGAACCACAGCGTCAGCAGGAAGCCAATCACTTGCCCCAGGTCGCGCACGAACACGCCGAGCGCCGCCAGAAACCAGCAGACCCCGGCGGTGAACAGCACCTGCGGCACGATGAGCAGGGGCAGCCACAGGACCGTAGCGGGCACCGATCCGCGCGCCAGGAACAGGCCCGCCATGAACAGCAGCAGTGCGAATGCCTGGCTCACCAATCCCGACACCACCAGGTTGAGGGGCAGCGTTTCCACCGCGAAGACCAGCTTCTTGACGAAGTTGCGATGCTCCAGCATCACCGTGGGAGAGCGTCCGGCGGCCTCGCTGAAGGCCAGCCACGGCAGCATTCCCGCCAGAAAATAGAGAGCGAAGCCGGCGCGGCTGGGGTCGGAACCGAACCGCGTGCGCAACACCACGCCGAACACGAAGAAATATGTCAGCATCAGCAGCAGCGGATTGAGGATGGTCCAGAAGACGCCGCCGAAGGAGCCGCGGTAACGGCCCAGGATGTCGCGGCGCACCATGGTGCGGATCAGGCTGCGGTTGCGCGCGATGGAGGCCAGCGGCAGGGTGAACGCGCGGCCGGCGGCGCGCAGCAGGTTCTCGCGGCGCACCTTCCCGAGCGTCGCCACGCCCACGCGGCGCAGGCGCGCGCGCCCGTCTTCCACGATGGCTTCCACGCGCAGAAACGGCCAGCCGCGCGTGTAGAACCAGCACACGCTCTCGCGCATAGGCGAGATGTAGATGTCGTAGCGGCCGGATTCGGGCGGCAGCGCAAGGCGCAGATCCACCGGCAACGATTCACCCGGGGAGACGTCGGCCGCGGGCGCCTGGCGCTCTCCGTCCACGATCAGGATTCCGGTTTCGGCATCGTAGATGTGGAATCCGGCGGCGAATCCATCCGCGGCGCGCCAAGCTTCTGCCGAAGTGTTGCGCAGGTTGCAGCGCGCCTCGATTTCGAGTTCGCCGGACAGCCGCACGTCGGTGGCTTCGTAGACCGCGCTGGCATGCGCGGCGCTCATGCGTATAACCAATCCGGATAGCGCTCGCGGACTCCGCCGGTCTTGCGCCCTACGATGTAGATGTCGTCGCCGCGCAACTCCCGCGGCAGGTCGAACTGTTCGAGCAGGTTCAATACCCAGCCTTCCTCGGGGCGCGGTGTCTGGCGGAACGGCCCGGTCTCGGTCAGGGTAACGGTGAACCCGGAGTTCTCAAGCAGCCGCTGGATTTCCACCGGCGCATACTCGCGGTTGTGCCGCGCCTCCACTTCGCCATCCGTGCGCGGCCGTATATAGGCGGTGAAGATTCCGGGATGAAAGCCCACCAATACCGCTGCGATGCCGCGCAGGCTGGCGATGTTCGGCGTGGTCAGCACCAGGTGGCCGCCGGGTTTGACGACCCTGTTGATCTCGCTCATCATGTGCATGGGGTCTTCGGTCAGATGCTCGATCAACTCACAGCAGAGCACCGTCGAAAAGTGGCCGTCCGGGTATGGAAACGCGTCCTTTTCGGCGTTGAACAGATCGATGGCGCAGTCGAAGGTCTCGCCTTCCGCCGAGACTACGGTGCGGTGTTCGACGCGGCCGAGAGGCCCATAGTAGCAGCCCCGCACGCATCCGTAGCCCAGCTTGGAACGCAGCGCGGGGGTGATCTGGAGGTAGGCGCCCATCTCCAGGATGCGATCTTCGGGTCCGCCGGGCGGCGTGATTTCGAGGGTTTTGGTCAGGCGGGTCAGATGCGTGTCCAGGTAGCCTTGGGATTCGGGGTTAGCGGCCCAGGTGGTGATGTCCTCCGGCGTTGCCTTTGGGGCGGCGGCTGTCGGCGGCAGGCCGGCGGTGGGCAGCTCCGATTCTTTCCACTCGGTGTGATCGACCACGGACTGCAGGAAAGAGGCGTAGAGTTGAGCCACGCGATCCCAGTTGCATTCCTCTTTCACGTAGCGGGCGGCGCGCTCTCCCAGGGCGCGCGCAACGTCACGGCGCGAGGCTAACAGATTGAGGTATTCGAAAATCAGATCTTCCTCGCCCGCGCCCACAGGCACTTTCACGCATACGTCGTCGGGGAACTCACGGAAGGCGCCCACATCGGAAACCAGCACGGCTTTGCCGAGCCCCAGGGCGCGCAGCAGGCTGCCGGAGCTCTCGCCTACCGTGGGATAACGCAGGTTGAGCACGATATCGCAGGCGGCCATGTAGCCCGTGAACTCTTCAATCGGCGCAAACCCCATGACGCGCACGGAAGCCGAGAGGCCCAGGGAGTGGATGAGCGACTGCAAGGGAAACTCGGGGTGCGGCTCGCCCACCAGAATCATTTTGGCCGCGGGGACCACGTGCAGCCAGCGGCGAAAGGCGCGCAGCGATTCCGCGATGCGCTTGTAAGGCTTCAGGAATCCGAAAATGCCGGCGAGCGGCGTGGATTCGTCCAGACCCAGGCGGTAGCGCCAGGTATTGCGGCTGGCCTGCGGAATCCATGCGCCGTGCGGGATGCGCGCGATGGGCCCGGCGAAACCGGATTGGCGCATCTCATCGACCATGAACCGGCTGTGCACGATGACGCCGCGCGCGGATTCGAGCACCCGGCGGGTCATCCGCAAGCCTTCGTAATCCGGCCCGACTTCGAGCGCCCGCACGCGCTGCGCATAGTCCAGCGCCCGGGCGCCTCCATCGTATTCACATTCGCGCAGGTACGCGTCCCAGTCGTTGCGGCGGATGGTAACGTCGGCGATCAAATGATGCAGGTTGGATTCGTGCATGACCACCACGCCTGGATGGCGCAGCGCGGCTTCATAGACGAAGCCGTGATACGGGTTGTTTCCCAGGTGATACAGCGCGGCGTCAAAGCGGGCGGGATCGAACGGCCGGTCTGCGTTCGCGAAGATCTCCAGGTCCACGAGCGGCTTCAGATGAGCGGCCAGTGTCTCAGAATAATCCGCGATCCCGCTGCGGCAGGGCGGCAGTGGCGAGAAAAACGCCAAGCGCATTCAGCGCACAAGCTCCATCGATAGCGTACCAACCGGCAGGGGAGCTTTGATGATCAGGGGAGTGCGGGCGGTGTCGCGCGCGAAGAAGATCTCCAGCTTGGAGTCGGCCACCGGACCCTTCACGTAGACATTCACATGATCGGCCTGGTGGTGCTTGCCGCCCAGGGTGACGTCCTGCACACCGGCGTATTCCATGCGCACCGAGTAAGAGGCGCCGAAAAGCACATCCTGCTCCTGGGGAACCCCGTGTCCGGCGCCCAGCTCGCGGCGCGCGTAGAAGACGTAGTCCAGCCCGTCATGCGCGCAATTGCCGATCGAGATATCGGTATGGCCGCCGCCCGGGCCCAGCGTGGTGCGCGTGGCGCTACCCTCGTGATAGTCGAAGACCGTCTTTTCGTGCGTGTTTTTGGGGCCGTGTGTAGTGGTCTTTTCCAATTGCAGCGAGCACATGTCGGCGTTGGCCCGCGAATGGTAATGATCCGAGATGCCGAATCCGGGGACCGAGGCATCCAGCGAGAAATCGAAGTCCCAGCTATCGTCGTTCTTGCCCGCGCGCAGATGCGCCTCGCCCAGACTGGCGCCGGTGGGCCAGTTCAGCGAATAGGTCAGAGACTCGCCGGTGTTGGGGAATCCGGTGGGCTTCGGTGGGGTAGCGTCCTTGGCCGCGGCAGTCTCTTTGGGTACGGCGGCGTCGGCAGGCGGCGGGTCGGCCGGCTTCTGCCACGGACTACCGGCGGCCGCCAGCCATACCAGGAACCCCAGGAGGGCGCATAAAAGGGCCGCACGCCGGCTCATCGATGCACATATTCCCTGGTCGCGGCGCGGCTGCGCTCGGCGACTTCCCGGTACACTTCCAGGGTTCTCTGCGCGGTGGTGCGCCAACTGAAACGAGCTGCCCGTTGCAATCCCAGGCGTTCCATGCGGGCGCGCAATTCCGCATCCAGGAGCAGATCCGCCATAGCGCGAACCATTTCGCGCGAATTGTACGGATCAAACATGATGCCTGCGCCGTCGGCTACTTCCGGCATGGACGACGTGCGCGAGCAGGCTACCGCGCGGCCGCAGGCCATGGCTTCCAATACGGGCAGGCCGAAGCCTTCATAGAACGACGGAAAGACGAACAGGTCGCAGGCGTTATACAGTTGTAACAGATCGTCGTCGGAAACAAAGCCGACGAACTGGATGCGGTCCGCCACTCCGGATTGACGGGCGGCTTCGCGCACCTTGGGGCTGAACCATGTATCTTTCCCCGCCAGGACCAGGTCGTGGGTCAACTGGGGGTAGGCGGCAACCAGTTCCGCGAACGCCCGGATCAGTCCGATCTGGTTCTTACGCGGCTGCAGATCGCCTACCGAAAGCAGGAAGGGTTTGGCGACATGCAGGCGGGAGCGCACGGTGGCCGTGGCGCTCTCCCGCGAAATCGGCCGAAATCCGCTGCCGGCCCCGTTGGGTACTACCACGATCTTGCCGGCGCACCTTTCGCCATACGCCGCGACGATGGAATCGCGGGAGAAATCGCTGACAGTCAGGATGCGGGTGGCGGAGCGGATGGTACGCGCAACGGTCCAACGCAGTTGCAGGGCGCGCGCTCTCGGAAAATATTCCGGATGGACCAGGAAACTCACATCGTGCACGCTGACCACCACCGGCACGGGGCAACCCAAAGGGGCGGTGTACTGTACGTGCACCAGATCCGGACGATCCTGGCGGAGCTTCATGGCCAGCTCGACTCCCAGGCGAACGAACGGGTTCGGGGAGACCTGCCTGGTCTGAAACCGCTCGGCGGTCCACTGCCTGGCATCCTCGGCGGAGTAGTATGTCACGAAATCCGATTGGTGATCGAGCGCCGCAAAACTTCGCAGGAGACTGCGAACATACACTTCGTTTCCAGTGAGATGGCGGCCTATAGCATGAGCATCAATGGCGAAGCGCATCAGGATCTTACCATGTTAGCAGGATATAAGAAATGCAACCGCTTCCAAGCGGCTTCCCAGGTAAATTCACGCTCGAATTGGTACCGGCCCGCACGCCCGATTCGATCCCGCAAGGGCGGGTTGGACAGCAGGGCGGATACCGCATCACGAAAGGCCGGCGCGCCGTCGGCCAGCACGATATTGTCTCCTGCGCGCGAGGGAAGGCCCTCCGCGCCCAGCGATGTCGAGACTACCGGTACGCCCGCGGCCCAGGCTTCGATGATTTTCACCCGGGTACCGCTTCCGGCAAGCAGCGGTACTATAGCCACCTTGGCGCGCGCCAGTTCCAGTAGAGCGTCGTCCACGGGGCCCGAGAGTTGGATGCGGTCATCGCCGCTGACGATTTTCGCAACAGTCTGAGGGTTCTTGCCGATCAGCCGCCATACCAGGCCCGGCCAGTGGGCGCGCAACGCGGGCCAGATCTCATCGCGAAAGTAGCGCACCGCGCCGACGTTGGGATGGTACTCGAGATTCCCGGAAAAGACGATCAAGTCCTCCTCGATCCTGGGGGGCGGCGGCGTCAGTGGAATGGAATTCGGGTAAACCGAAATAGTTGAGCCGGGCGAGATGTGCCGCAACTGCTCCGCGTCCGCTTCGGAAGCTGCCAGCAAATAAGTGAACCGCGGGAGCCAGCGCTCTTCAAGCCTCCGGCAGAAGTTTTGAAACGCGCGATGCGCCAGGGCGGGAGCGCCATGGGCCGCGCGCGCGGAGCGTGCGTGCCACACCGATTCGATGTTGTGCAAGTCGAGTACGGTGATGTCGCTGGCCGCGGCCACCGGTTCGCAGTACGGCGCACACCAGAAATGCTCCACGATGGCGAGGTCGTAATGCCGCCCGTCGATCGCCTCGGCGATCCGGCTGCCGAATCCGGCGAAGCGATCCATCAGCGGCGGCACGCGGCGCACGAGGCGTCCGGCGTTACGCGCCAGGCGAGCGAGCGAGTGGCGGGCATTCACGGGCAACTCGATCACGTGCACGCGGCGCGCGAGGCCGGGTGGTAGATGGAGCCTGGGATCCGGAGCGCTGGGCTCGCGGAATGTGATCAGGTCCACCGCGTAATCGCGCGCCAGGAAGCTGAGCAGAGAGGCGCTGCGCAGGGCGCCTCCGCCCGCCAGCGGGTAGGGCGCTTCGGCGGAGAGAAATAGCGCCGAGCTATTCATCGCCGCTTACCTGCGTAACGCGTCTTCATAGACTTCATGGGTGAGCCGCGCCGTGCGGCGCCACGAGAATTCCGCCGCACGCCGTAGACCGCGCTCGCGCCAGACCGCCGACGCTTCAGGATGTGTCACGACGTCCAACATAGCGCGTACCAGTTCAGCCTGCGATGCAGCCTGAATGGCCGCGCCGCCCGCGACTTCCGAAATAGCCGGATCCCGCGAAGTAATCACGCAGGCCCCGCATTGCATGGCCTCCAGCACCGGCAATCCGAAGCCCTCATAAAACGACGGGTAGACGAAAGCTACCGTTCCAGCCAATAACTCCGCCAGCCGCGCGTCGGAAACCTCACCAATAACTTGCAACCCCGGCTCCGGCGAAAGTTGCGCGAAATCGGACCGGCGCCGCCCAGCCAGTACCAGATCGACCGCATGCAGTTGGTGCACGTCGCGCCAGGCGGAAATCAGGCCCGCAATATTCTTGCGCGGCTCCAGGGTTCCAGCGTATAGGAAATACGGCGGCGCGGGCGGCGCCGGCCGCGGCCGGAAACAGGCGGAGGCGGCATGCGGGATGGCGCGGATGCGATCCGGATGGATGCGGAACTGCTCGATGGCCTGTTTCCGCACGGCCTCGCTGGGGGTCACGATCATGGTGGCGAGGCCCAATCCGATCAGCAGCGGTGTTCGCTGCCGCACACGGTCCGCCTCGGAATGCCAGGACACGTCCATCCACGGCGAAAGGTCGTGCAGAGTTAATACGCTGGGGCGGCGCGGCACGTAGGGCACCGCGAAGTCCGTACCGTGGAATATGCCGGCACTTAGCCGGTGAAGTTCGCGGTCCAGGCCCCAAAGCCACCAGCGCCGCTCGGCTGGATGGCGCGGCCCGCCGCCGCGCCGCAGATTCAAAGGCGCGATATGGGGCATTTGGAACGGCTGGTCCGAGACCAGGAAGTACTCGTCTTGCGGAAAGCTCTCCGCCAGCGCGACGCTGAGCTCCACAGCATAGCGCCGCAGTCCGCCGCTTGCCAGCGTCAGCGGAGTGGCGTCAATGGCCGCGCGCATCGATCACCGCGCGCAATTCGTTCTGCCGGTTCTCGTAATTGCTGGCGTAATACTTCAGATACTCGCCGCTGCGCACGCGCGCCACCCAGGGGGTGTTGCGGCGGTACCAATCCACGGTGCGCGCCAGACCTTCCGCGAAGTTCACCTGGGGGGTCCAACTGGTTTCGCGCATGATCTTTTCGCTCGAGAGGGCGTACCGCCGGTCGTGTCCCGGGCGATCCGGGACATACTCGATGAGGCTCTCCGGCTTGCCGGTGGCGTGCAGGATACGCCGCACCACTTCCAGGTTCGGTAGCGAGCAGTTTCCGCCAATGTTGTAAATCTCTCCGTCGCGCCCCTTTTCGAGCACCGCACGGATGCCGCGGCAGTGGTCCTCCACGAAGAGCCAGTCGCGCACCTGCATGCCGTCGCCATACACAGGCAGTGGCCGGTCTTCCAGGGCGTTGGAGATCATCAGCGGGATCAGCTTCTCCGGAAAATGATAGGGGCCGTAATTGTTGGATGCCCGCGTAATCACGACCGGCAGTTTGAAAGTGAGGAAGTAAGAGCGCGCCAAGAGGTCCGCGCCGGCCTTGGAGGCGGAGTACGGGCTGGCGGGATTCAGCGGGAAGTTTTCGTCGGCTTCGAGCGGCGGCGTCAGGCTGCCGTAGACCTCGTCGGTCGAAACCTGGAGATAGCGAGCCGTGCGATGGCGCTTGGCCGCCTCCAGCAGCACGAACGTTCCGCGCAGGTTGGTCTCGAACGCCGGGCTGGGAGCCAGAATGCTGCGGTCCACATGCGACTCGGCGGCGAAGTGGACGATGGCATCCGGCTTCTCCTCACTGAGGATACGGTCCACCAGCGGCTCATCACAGATATCCCCGTGCACGAACCGGTAGCGCGAGTCTTCGGCGGCGCATTCCAGGTTCTCCAGGTTGCCCGCATAGGTGAGTTTATCGAGATTAACGATGCGGACGGACGGCTCACCCGCCAGAGACAGACGGATGAACGCCGACCCGATGAAACCAGCGCCCCCGGTAACAAGGAGTCTACTCATGCGCGCCGCCTATTTGTGTTGTATCTCCCAATCGTAATTGATGCCCGGATGGTTATAGGAAATGCGCCCCTCGTCCTTGGGATTGTAAAACTTGTCAGTCACATAGATCAACATGGCAGGTCCGCTGCCGATCACTTTGTAGCCATGTCCGACGCCGGGTGGAATAAGAATCTGCCACGGGCGCAGAGCGCCGGCATATATCGTGTTGCGGGCGCCGAAAGTTCGAGAACCGAGGCGCAGATCCACCAGGACCACTTGTAACATTCCCATGGCCGGCGTCCAGCAATCGGTCTGGTGCAAGTGATAATGAAACGCTTTGACCGTGCCGGGATAATTGAACGCCGTGGAGGTCTGGGTGCTTTCGGCCGGAAAGCGCGCGGCCAGGCCGCGGCCCATGCGCTGCACTTCCAGGAAGTAGCCGCGATCGTCGGGCCAGAGCGCGAGTGGTTCGATCTGGACGCCGTCGATCAGTTGCGCCGACGCCGGCGCCGTAATCAACGCACCGATACCCTTGGGACACTCCGGGTAGGCGAGCTCCAGCGAACCGGACGAGGCGATCGGCTCCGGCGCGTGCACCGGCGGGCCTCCCGTCATCGGACGGCTCCCTCGGGGGCGGCCAGCTTTTCAGCGTCGGCCTGGCGCCGCGCGGTTACGGATTGGGCCACCAGGTTGGCGGCCCGCAGCAGCGAATCAAAGGTACCGGCGTCGGTCCACCAGCCTTCCAGAAAATCGAAGGTCATGGAGCCTTCCTGAATGTAGGCGTTGTTAACATCGGTGATCTCCAGTTCGCCGCGCTTTGAAGGCACCAGCGTGCGGACCTTGTCGAATACGGTGGCGTCATACATGTAAATCCCGGTGACGGCGAGATTAGATTTGGGATGCCGGGGTTTCTCCTCGATGCTCACGATGCGGTCACCAGCGATCTCCGCCACGCCAAAGCGTTCGGCGTCGACCACCTGCTTGAGAAGGATCTTGGCGCCCTTCTCCTGCCGGTGGAAATCGTCGGCAGCCTGGCGGATGCTGCCTTCGATGATGTTGTCGCCCAGGATGACGCAGAGCTTCTGGCCGTCGGCGAAGTGCTCGGCCAGGGCCAACGCATCGGCGATGCCGCCTTCGCCCTCCTGATAGGTGTAGTCGATGTGAGTGAGACCGAACTGCTTGCCGTTCGCCAGGAGCCGCAGAAAGTCGCCCGCGTTCTTGCCGCCAGTGACAATCAAGATATCCCGAATGCCGGCATCCACGAGAGTTTCGATGGGGTAATAGATCATCGGTTTCTCGTAGATAGGCAGCAGGTGCTTGTTGGTAATTTTAGTTAGCGGAAAGAGACGGCTCCCCGTACCACCCGCCAGGACGACACCCTTCATAAGGTCTCATGATACAATACCGCGCGATGCAGTATTACAACTGGAGCCAATTGCGGGAAGAGGCCCTGAACCCGCTGCTCGGCCGGAAGATGCTACACGGTGTACATATGACCGTGGCGCGCATCCGGCTGGAGAAGGGCGCCATGGTCCCCATGCACAGCCATCCCAACGAGCAGATCAGCATGGTGGAGAGCGGCGCTCTGCGCTTCGTTATCTCCGGCGAGGAACGGGTGCTGCGGGCGGGCGACGCGCTGGTGATTCCGCCGGATGCGCCGCACATGGTGCAGGCTCTGGAAGACTCGCTGGCGGTGGATCTCTTTTCGCCGCCGCGCGAGGACTGGATTCGCGGCGACGACGCGTATCTGCGGAATGCCGCTCAGAGCTGACCGCGAGGCTGTCCGGTCGATTCTGGAAACAGATCGCGCCGGGGCTGTCTATGCGCGGACCTCGCGCCGGAATTGAGCGCTTCGGCCGAGCGGCACATCGCCGCGGGCGCGGGTTGGGGTCACGGGTCGCGGCTGCGGTTGCGGGTGACTGGTGCGGCGCGGCGTGCAGACAATCGCGTTGAATGTGGAGGAAAGCAACAGCGCGGCTGTCCGCGTTTACGAACGGTTGGGGTTCACAAGGTATTGCGAATATCGCGAAGGTGTGGCGATCAGCGCCCGAGGTGCGCGCGCCCGGTGATGTGCGCGTTCCCCTGGAGGGAAGCGCTCCACCCCTGCGCCACGCGCCCGTATGCCAGGCCCTCAGGGGAGATCCGGCCGGCGTAAGCCATGGCGGTTAAATCATAAGTATCGGCGGGCAAAGATTGCGAAGAACAGTGCGTATTATCGGGATCGGAGCTGAGGTATATCAACGGCTCGGTCCCGAATAGCGACCAGCCGCGAAAGCCGTGCGCGGGCGCCCATGCTCCGGGAACGCTCGCTGCCCAGGCCGCGAATATTCCGCTGGTCAGCCACTCCACATATCCGCCGCCCCAATACGTGCCTGCTTCGCCGATACCGCTTTGCAGCGGCGACCAGCGCAGGGAACT
Source organism: Bryobacteraceae bacterium (assembly GCA_035308525.1). Classification (GTDB taxonomy): domain Bacteria; phylum Acidobacteriota; class Terriglobia; order Bryobacterales; family Bryobacteraceae; genus Bog-159. The sequence continues at coordinate 2,512 of DATGGM010000230.1, read as the reverse complement.
GGATTCATTGGCCCAGATTTCCTTGCCGGCGGGCACTTGCGCCGCCATGGTGGCGATTTTGGCCAGCGCGTCGGTCAGGTAACCCGATGATGGGTTCGCCGTTTCAGGGTAAACGTCGAGTCCTCCGAAATCCAGGACGCCGGTGCTGATCAGGCCCATCCAGTCGCACCAGTAATTCCCGCTATTGGCGCAACTGTACGGGAAGGCGCCCGCATCGGTCGTGATGGCGCCCGCTCCGATCTTGATGCCGGGGTATTGCGACGTGGCGCGGATGGCAGCGGCGGTGCCGCGAATGAAGGTATCGGCATCGGAAACGCTCAGCCCGCACGCCGGCGCGGTGCCCAGAACGAGCTTCCATAGGCCGCAGGGCTCGTGAATTACCGTGTCATAGTCGATGTGGTAACGCTGGACTAAGACCACATAAAGAGGTTTCAGGCAGTTTTCGACCTGCGCCTCGGTGAAATTGCCCGCGCCCGGGGTAATGCCACAGGTGTTCCAGATATCTCCGGACGGCGCGGGCGCCAGGCGGATGAGCACATGCCTGGCCGCCGCATAGGCGAACACCGCGTCATAAGTGGCCAGGCTTCGTGTGTACCAGGATGCGTTGTTCGGAGACGAGGAACTGGGCGTGTAGCAGGCTCCATACGCCGCGCAGGCGGCGGCATATTCGGAAGCTTCGAACATCGGTCCCAGCCATATGTTGAAGTCGAGGCTGGTCATACCCACGCCGTTGGGCGGCGCCTTGGTGAGCGAATCGATGTAATTTTCAATGGTCGGGATGTTATTGAAGTAACATGTTCCGCTGTTGGGGCAGGTCATCGGATCAAAAGTAATGTAACTAGAGCTGGCCGGCACCACCTCACCGGAGAAAATCATGCGGGGTTGGGGCAGTCCGGCCACTGAAGCCGTAGTGGCCGCAAGCGATGAAGCCGCGCCCGCGACAAACGATTGCAGCGTGGGCGGGCCGGCTTGGGGCGTGCCCGTAGTGGGGCAGTTGGCCGGGGTAATGAGGCTGCACACCTGGGCCGTCAAGACCACCCGCGCGGATAGCAAGACAAGGAAGGCTTTGGTCATGGCTGTCTCCTGTTAGGGACAGGTCGTGGCTGTCAGCAGCCCGCCGGTGAACGTCATCGTGCAATTGTTCCCGTCACTGCCCTTTACTGTTTTGGTCACCGTCATCCCCGCTGTTCCGGACACGCTATAGCCGGAGGAATCCACGCTTCCGTATCCGCTCGCTCCGTTCGTGATCTTCAACACGCCTGCGCTTTCCCGCGCGTAGCCCAGGTCCGGGGCGCCGCTGAAGACGTTATTCACACTTTTGAATTGGAAGTTGAAATCGTTGGAGGCCAGTTGGGTCGCGCCCGAAAAGAGGCTCTTCCAGTTCGAGCCGTCCCCCACCGCGAAGCCCGAGCTTGGGCCGAGAAACATCACATTCGAGCCGGCGTTATTCTGCATGAGAATCTGAGCTTGTCCCGCCCCCGCCTGGCTGGACGAATCCTGAATGACCAACTGCGTGTAACCGCTGGACGCGTTGTTGTAGATAGTGCCGCCAGTCGAATTCAGAGTTGTTCCGCCGAACTGCACGGACGTCAGCCAGGTTGGATTGCTGTAACTGCCCGTCGCGGATAGCGCGTTGGTGACTTGAGCCGCGGTGTAGTCTCCAGTCTGAGCCACCACAGAGCCGGTACGGCCGAAAATTGAACTTACGGCCCCTCCGCCGGAGGGAGTAGCGCATGTTTCGGTGCCGTCCGCATTGATCTTCTGGACAAACTGACCGCTCGCCGAGCAATCCTTCGCCTGAACACCGCCCAGCGTCGAGGTTGTGGGGGAGGGAAGGCGCGCCGCTGCCAGCGTGCCGGCGCTCAGGTCGGCAGCGGAGCCGCTGGTAGCGACCGCCGCCAGGGGCGTCCCCTGGATCTGCAACGCGCCGGCATTCAATGCGCCGTAGCCGTTCGCGCCGTCCGTAACCTTGAGTACCCCCGCGCTGGCGCGCGCCAGACCCGTATCCAGGGTCCCCGCGAACACGTTGTTTACGGAATGCCAGGCCACAACGCTGTCCGACGAAAGGCCCGCCGTGACCGTATCCAGGCTGATTTTGTAGTTGGACCCATCCCCTTCGGCGAAGCCGCCGTCCCAATTGATGAACGATATGACCGAGCCGGCATTGTTTTGAAACAAGAGCGGTCCCGCCCCGTTGGCCGCCTGGCTGGAACTATTCTTGAAGACTAACTGTGTGTTTCCGGTGCCGGCGTTATTGAATACTGACCCGCCGGCGGAGTTCAGGGTAGTTCCGCCGAAGGTAACCGCCGTTAGCCATGTGGGGCTGCTGTAACTGCCCAGCGTGCTCACGGCATTCGTCACCTGGGCCGCTGTGTAGTCACCCGCGGCCGCCAGCACTGCTCCAGTGCGGCCAAAGACGGATGAGAGCGCGCCGCCGCCGCCTTGTTGCGTCCAGGTGTTCGATGACGTGCAACCGAGAATATTCTGGCCCACCGCGGCGTCGCTGGCGAAA
>DATGGM010000229.1:0-42422 GCA_035308525.1 Bryobacteraceae bacterium | reverse complement strand
AGGAAGGCAACATCGGCCTGATGCGCGCCGCTGACAAGTTCGAATACCGCCGCGGCTACAAATTCTCCACCTACGCCACCTGGTGGATCCGGCAGGCGATCACGCGCGCTATTGCCGACCAGTCCCGCACCATCCGTATTCCGGTGCACATGAACGAGAGCATGAACAAGTTCCTGCGTGCTTCCCGTGAGCTGGAGAAGGAATTGGGGCGAACTCCTACAAATGACGAAATTGGCCGGCGCATGGATATCCCGGTCGAGAAGGTCCAGAAGCTGAAAACTATCTCGCGTGACCCCGTCTCCCTGGAGACCCCCGTCGGGCGCGATGGCGAATCGGCTTTGGGCGATCTGATCGAAGACCGCTGGGTAGGTTCCCCGGTCGACGCCGTGATCGAAACCAACGTCCGCGACGAAACCGCCGGTATCCTCAAGACGCTTTCTCCCAAGGAGGAGAAGGTGATCCGCCTGCGCTTCGGCATCGGCTGCGAACGCGAGCATACCCTGGAAGAGATCGGCCAGGAGTTCGACGTCACCCGCGAGCGTATCCGCCAGATCGAGGCCAAAGCCCTCCGGCAGCTGCGCGCCCCCGAGCGCGCCCGCCGGCTACGCGCCCTGATGGCGGCGCGCTAACAAACCAATTCCTGCCCACAGCAGCGAACCCAGAAGGGCGGCGCCAGTGATCCAGTGCGCCGCCCTCATTTCTGTCCCACCATCGTAATGCAGGCGAATCGTGCAACTCCCCATGCACTCGGGCACCACCGCCAGGAAGCCCAGCCTGTCCGCGAAGATCCGCCGCGGCGCTCCGTCCACCGTGGCGTGCCACCCGAAATGTGCGTTCTCCTGCACGCTCACAATCTGCCCTGCCCGCACATTGCCCGAGATCACCGCCGTCTCATTATCCAGCCAGCGCATCTGCAACTCCGGCGCATCCGCCCGGTCTAGCGCCGCCACGTACGGAATCAGCGGCTCGCTGTCCATGCCGTGCACCGGCGTGCGCTGCACCATCTCGCCCGGCTCCAGGGCATGCGCCAAAGAGTAATAACGCCAAGGCACCTCGTAGATCGCATCATCGCCGTCGCGCCACAGCACCGGGAAATGGCCGTCGAACTTGTGCGGGTGCGCGAACGGTTTGTAGAACTCCGTGCTGTGCGGGCCGGACACCGCCACCGCGCGCACGCCCAGGGCCTTCAACCAGAGCGCGCTGTTCTCGAAGGCGCGGTCCCCGGCGTTGAGGTCGGTCGTCATGCCGAAGTTGGCGTAGGGGATGATCTGGGTCAACACGCTCTGCATACAGCATCCGGTCAATTGCGGAGTGTCGGTGAAGAGGTTGAGCCAGAAGGTGCTGGACCCGGGCACCATCACGCGGCTGTCGCGCATGTGCGCATCGAACCATCGAGCGGTCTTATATTCGCTGGTCCGCGTGATGTCGATGCCGTGTATCAGCCGCCGCGCGTAGCCGTAGTAGTCGACGAACTGGTAGACGCACAGCATCGCGAACAACACCGCCAGCGGCGTGCGTAGCACCGTCCAGCGCTCTGCTGGCAGGCGCGCCGCGAAGACCACGCTCAGTGTGAACCCCATCTCCATGGCCAGGTGGAACCGGTGCGGCTCCGCGATCAGCGTCACGTCCAGCCAGTAATGCCCCAGCGTGATGGCCGCCTGGTAGACGAAGAACAGCAGGAAGAAGCGCAGGTACGCCGGCACGCGCGCGGCGGAAAACAGGCGCAACAGAATCCAGGTACACACGATCGCCGCCGCCAGGTAGCCCAGGTGATGCAGGCTGAACCTGTGCGCCGGATTGGTGCTCTGCGCATCCGCCTGCGTGGTCAGGATGGTGGAAGGCGGCAGCCATGGAAGCGCGAAAGCATAAGCCAGCGCCCCCACCCCGGCGATGCGCGCCCAGCGCCTCGGTCCGTCGCCGTGCGCGGTGGCCAGTCCATAGGCGATCACCGCGCAAGCCAGGGCGATGCCTCCCGGCACGTTGGTGAGCGGCACCGCCGCCATCGCCAGCGCGGCCGCAACATAGTAGATCGGCCGGCGCCGCTCCAGCGCCGCATCCAGCGCCAGGATGGCCAGAGGCAACAAGGTCAGCGACACCACGTGCGGATTATCGGCGTAGAACACCATGGTGTGCAGCCGCTGGTCCCAGAACAGGCTGCCCAGATCGTTCCGGATCTCGGTCGACAGCAGCGCGGAGGGCGATGTCAGCGAGTAGCACAGGCCGGCAATGAAGCTCCAGGCCGCCGACCGGGTCAGCCGGAACGCCATCCAGAACAGCGCCACCGGACCCAGGCTGTACATCGCCGCCACCACCATGTGGAACGCGCGCGCCACGCTGATACGCGCCACATACGAGAAGGCCGCGACGGTGAGGTGTAGTCCGGGCACGTAGGCGTTCTGGAAAGGGATGCCGCCGAACCAGAAGCGGCACCACCCCAGGTCCGGCCAGTGGTCGCGGGCGTAGCGCGCGTAGGCCAGCGTCAACGGTTCGCCCGTGCCGGTTTGCGACAGGTACTCGACGTGAAACAGCGGCCAGGCGATAGCCAGGTTCACCATCAGCAAGGCCAGGGAAGGCCACAGCAGGGAACGGCGCCATCTTTCGGCAACACCGGGCATACAGGTCATTCTGGCATGGATGCCGGCGCCGCTATCTTTGGTTAAACGATCGAGCGTCTTTAGCCCGCGCGGGGCATAATGAAACCACATGCTGCTTTCGATGCTCCACGAGTTGGCCTCCTACCCGTGGGTCTACGACTGGATCCAAAAGCTGGCGGGCGCGCGCCACGTGTACGGCCACATATCCCGCCAACTGCCCGCCCGGTGTAACGGCTATGTGCTGGATGTCGGCGGCGGAACGGGCGACATGCGCCAGCTATGGCCGGCGGAATGCCGCTACGTCTGCCTGGATATCGAAAGGCCGAAGCTCGAAGGCTTTCGCTCCAAGGTCCAGGGCGGCCTGGCATTGCAGACCGACGCTACCCGCATGCCCATCGCCAGCGGGTGTGCCGACTCCGTGCTGTGCACCGCGGTCGCCCATCATTTGACCGACGCGATGCTCGAGAACGTGTCAGCCGAGACCTTGCGCAAGATCTTCAGCCGGCACTTCCATGTGGCGCACTGGGAACAGTTCGCCGTCTATCACGAGTATGTGTTCGGGGTGGGCGAAACCCAAAACCAGATGCCCGTTGGCGCTGTAAATCGCGCGCCCAGCTTCGCATAGATATTGTGCACCGCAGTGTTCCTCACACCGAAGCTGGCGAAGCCGAGGCGGTGCCCCCTTTCCGCGTACGCTGCCAGACTCTTCTCGTACAGAAGAAACCCGGAAATGCGGACACCGCGATGCGTGGCGGCCAGCGCGAGGTTCAGTCCTACTTCCGTGGGCGCTGACAGAAACCATCCCTGGATCTCTCCGCGGGACATCACGGCGAGACAGCTTTCCGGATGATCGCCGATCAACTGCCGGCCCCAAGCCGCGTACCGCGCATGCAGGCGATCTGGCGTCACACCTGGGAGGTGGACAAAGCGTTCATACTCAAAAGGCGCGAGGTCCCTCTCGCAATACGCGAAGCCGGGTTCGTCGGCGAAGCACACGGCCAACTCGTCCGCGCAGGAACCGCAACGTTGCTGGAGGCCGATCCGGAACGCGATCTGAGTGTCGGCGAGGAAGAAGCCCGCGCGGGCGATGCTGGAAAGCCGTGGCGCGGCCGCAAGCTCCGATCTGAATTCGACCCAGCGGTACCCTGCCAGTACCCGCTCGCGCTCATCCTCAGCGAGATCAAAGAACGCAGGATCGTCGAGAATTCCGGCCGGCGCTCCCCACCATCTTGAGTTGAACTCGTGCGAGCGGATCATAGCCGGATCTCGACTTCTTCGAAGCACTGGCTCCAGAACCTCTCGCCATCCCAAAGGGGTCCGAAATGATGCATGTGGGCGAGAGGCACCAGCCGTTTGACATGGCTCGAAGCCGCGAAGCCGAGCCAGCGGGGGTCGTCCGGGTTTAAGAAGGCATGCCCGATGGTCTGGATGTTCGGAGGTAACTGGGCCGCAGCCTCCTCAACGGTGGCCGGAGAGATGGGCAGGAACATAGGAGCGTCGATCACTTCCAGGGAGAAGTCACCGACTCCGATCACGGCGTGCCGATTGGCCGCCATCGCGACGTCCCAACCGCTCGCGGCGGCCCATTGTGAGGTCATGGTATTGGCGGAAGCGACATGCACCGGCGGGCGCATGGGAAGAACCCGGGGCCACAGATCGATCAAGCGCGATCTCAGGTCTTCGGCCTGCCGGCGTGTGCCGTCGAGCAGAACAACGCGGCGAGGCGACGTGCAGCCCACTTGTCCATAAATCGCGAAGACTCGGATCAGGTTGCGCAGGACATCATCGCTGGCGGCTCCGGCCTCGATCCAGGCCTGCGATTGCCTCTCCGTAAACGAGAAGCCCGTGCCTCGCAGTGCGGGCGCCGCGCCGTGAATGGCTGCGGCAGCTTCGCTGGACCCAAAAACAATGCGGACGTCCGCCTCCTCGATCATCTGCTGCTCGCGGGCGTCCCCATGCGCGAAAACCTGTAAACAGACTTGCTGCGCGAGAAAGTCGCGGAGCGGTCCCGCGGCGAGATGGCGCCGGGCAAAAGCGAGAAACGTTCCGGTCAGATCCTGGCTGCGCGACCCGCCTTTGAGCAAAATCCGGTTGCCGGTCAGCGTCAGCAGTATGAATGTCAGCGGACCCAGCAGGCTGACGTTGTTGGGTAGCCAGACGGCCACGGTTCCGCGTGGGCGGGCGACGCGTGCCGGGCGGCCTGTGTCTACCGGCCGGCCAAACACCTGCATGAAGGGCGCGTTCAGATTGTCCGGGTCCAGGAAGGCCATGAGGTACGCCCACTCGTCACGGCTGAACTCCGCGGGCGCGGCTCTGCGCATGGCGGCACGCAGTCCGCTCCAGGCGGCGGCCAGTTGCGCCGGCGAAACCGGCAGCGCCAATGCGGTCACTCCAGAGGCGGACTCGAACAAGGTCAGCGAGTCACACATTGGCGCAGCCTCTCAATTCGGCTTCCGGCATCCGTCCGAGCAACTCGAACCGTTTTCCCTGGCGGCCACAGGGGCAGTCGCCGGGCACGATCCGGCCCATGTCTTCGGACAATACGGAATGGTAAGGCGCGCCGTAGGCCAGCACGTTCATCGATTGAATCTGACCCGGCTGGTCTTCGACGGCGCCCATAGTGTATGGATCGCGAACCAGCACATCCGCCCAAACCGGCACGTGCCGGGCGCCTTGTTCGCAGAGCGGATAGATCACACCCACCTGCTCGACCAACCCGTAGTAATCCACTACCCGGCTCGCCGGATCAAGATCCCTCGTCAGGGCCCCATCGAATTCCACGGGCCCCACGCGCAGCGCCTCCATTTTCTTCCAGCCACCGCTGTGGACGAAGTGGATCACCTTGCCGCGCAGCAGTGCGCGCACATGCGTCGGCATATCGACGGCGCCCCACGCGAGCCAAAGGTTGGAACTGAATCCATAAACCAGGAACCGTTCCGCCGACTCCAACAATCCGGCCAGCACCTCCCATTTCATACTGGCGGGGTCACTCGCGTCGTTCAATAGAAAGTGAATGCCGGTGGCCAGCGGACTTAGGCTCATGGCTGCGGCCAGGCGGGCGGAAACCACTCCCCTCTGGCGCAACGCGCGTGCGTCATCCAGGATCAGCAGCGGCCGCTTGCCTTCGCCGACCATGTCCTTGAGAATGGCAAGTGCGCTGCGGGCCTGCAGGCGCGAGCTGAGACTGTCCAGCGCAATCTGGCTCGGCTGGGCGCCGGTCGTTGAAGACGAGAGCAGAGTGCGCTCATGAGTTATGCCCGTGCCTTCGGTCCGAAACTCGAGACGCTTGAAGAGACCTACATGCAGGAAGGGCAGTTCATCGACCGCGTCCGCGCGATTCCAGTCCCTCCAGATCTTGGCATACGCACGGCAGCCGTTGAGGTGATGCTGAGTGAGACGCTGCATCTCCGCCAGGAAGGCGGTATCATCGCGCGGGGAATAGGGAGGGCGGTCCAGCAGGTCGGTCATGCGGCTACCTGGTGCTCAAATTCCTCAAGGTGCCGCGAACGGATCAACGTGCCGTTGGTACGCGTGCACGGGTTGCGCAGGATCTTCGCCCAGTTCTCATGAAGGAGCGGGAGCGCCGCGGCGTACGCATCCGGCTCAAAGAGACGGTGCAGCACGTTCCAGATGGCGGCTTCATTCAGTGCAAAATGGTTCGCTAGATCGGACCACCTGGTTGACTCCCGGCGGTTGAGACTCATTACCGGCAACAGGAAGATCGAACACAGCCTGGCGTGCCCCCATGGTTCCCGTAGACGTGTACGGCAGGGATGCTCCAATACGTGGGCGATACCGTGGACCAGGCCGACAGAAGCCTGCGCCTGCAGGGCGCACGCATGGGCGCTCGCATGGAGCCAGCGCGCATCACCGGCCAGCGGCAAGTGCAGCATCTCGCCCATCAGAATGGCCAGTTTCCCGCGCAGGCCGTCGGCGGCTAATGGAGAAAGAAAAGCCTCCAGCGCGTGCGCCCAGGTGTCGCCGCATGCGCGGCGAGCCTGGTCCGGACCAACCGAAGCTAATAACTCGGGCCAATAGACGGCGGCATCGGGCAGGAACTCCTCTCCCGTGGCGATGACTTTGGCGTCTCCGCGATTGAGTACCACGACGGGGGACAGTTCTGCGCCGCTGCCCCAGATCGAAGCGATAAGGATCAGGCGCAGGTCGGGGCGCACCCTCGCGCGGAAGTGTTTGGCCTCATCCATCATGCTGCCACCGCCCGCCACTACCAACGTACCGGCCTCGCTGGGAATGTCGCCGAGTGAGTCAATCGCGGAAAACGGCAATCGCTTAATTACACGTGCCCGAACGCTCGGACTCGCCCACACCACCACCGCCGATTGGGGAAACGTCTTCAGCCAGGCCAGATCGTCGATCGTCGGGCTACTCATCAAACGAGATCCCTCTAGCCTCCAGAACCGCGATCAGCCCGCGAATGCTCGTGATGTTGATGGCTTCATCCTGGGTCAGGTGGTAGCCAAACGTCTCCTGCACGCCGACGGCTAGCGAGACAACGCCCAGGGAATCCCAGGTTTCAATCTGCTCGCGCTTCAGATCCAGGTTGAATTCGCCGGGACTAAGCAGGAAAACCTCCAATGCCAGGTCCTTGAGCTTCTCGATGTTTGTCGTCAAAGTCGCTGTCGCCATAGCAGAGTTCTATCCTCCGTAGTTTGCGCCGCCAGGCTATCGACCTTTCCGTTGGTCCCCATTGGGAGGGTCGCGGTGCACTCAATCCTAAGCGGCCAATGGGTTCTAGGGTGCCGGGCGCGCAGCGCCTGCATCAGCCCGCTCAGGTGTGACTCATCGGGTGGCGGCGAGAGAATGAGCACATAACCATCTTCACCCGCGCGATCTTTCTCGCGGTAGTACCCGACTTGTCCGGGCCATTGTTGGTTCACCGTTGTAAGAACGTTCGGTAAAGCGATCTTTTCGCCGTAGCGTTTGAATACCTCACTGGCACGGCCGAGCAGTTGCCAGCGGCCCTGCCCGTCCGCCCGGGCCAGGTCGCCATTGGCGAGCCATTGGCTGGAGGCTACCGGGTGGAAGCCTTCGCCGTCCAACTGAGCGACGCACCGGTAGCGGCTGAGAAACAGTAATTCATTCGCCTCGCCGCTTTTAAGCTCCACGCCGGGTAGTGGGAAACCTATATCGGAAGCGGCTTGGCCGTCCTCCGCGCGCCGGACGGTCAGCCGCGGCAGCGCCTCGGCGCAACCGTAGTTATTGAAGATGACGGCGTTCGGAAACATTTGCCTGAGCGCAGGCAGCTGTTCCTGGGGAAATCTCCCACCGGCGAAGTGCAGTCGGATCACGCCGGTGAACCGCTGGCCGCCGAACATGGCGCCGAGCATGGCGGCTTGCGGACCGACCAGGCAGATCATCGCGTCGCGGGCATGCCGCAGGGATTCGCGGAAGACTTCCGGCCTGGCAAGTCCGGCCGTTAGGACCAGCCGCCGGCCTGTAACTTTCGACCACAGCCACTGGTTGACGAACGCATAGCAGTATGTCAGCGGCAGCGCCACAATCGTCTCGCGAACAGGCTCGCTATCCTGGACGGAATGCAGCACGCCCGCCAGTTCCTCCGACCTCTCCTGGCGGCCGATGACCAGCTTCGGTGCGCCGGTACTGCCCGAGGTCAATAGGGCATAGTGCCCCTCCCGGTAAGCCGGCGGAATTCGTTCCGGAAAATCACTCAGCCATGGCGCGGCTGTGGCGCTCTTTTCATGAATGCAGGCGAAAGTCTTTTTGCAGTTCCAATGATTCTCAAGGTCCGCCACGAACCGCGCCGGATCTCGCTCGATCAGAACCTGAACCGATTTCATAGCGCCCGCTTTACGGCTCAAACCGCTGGATAGCCCGGATCACGCCGGCATGTTCCGTCTCGCTCAGCCCGTTATAGAACGGGAGCCGCAGCAGCCGGCTGCTGACGTCCTCGGTGACCGGACATTGGCTGGATTGCCCGCCGAACTGCAGTCCCATCTCTGACAGGTGCAGCGGCAGGTAATGAAACACGCTCAGGATGTTCCTGGCCTTCAGATGCTGAATCAGCCGCGTGCGGATGTCCTCGGAAGGCATCAGCAAATAGAACATGTGATACGACTGCTGGCAATACGGCGGAACCGCCGGCAGCCCGATACCGTTGCCGGCCGCCCAGTCCCGCAAGCGCATGTTATACCGTTCCCAGATATGCCGCCGTCTGGCCTGAATGTTATCGCGCGCCTCTAACTGCGCATATAAGATAGCCGCCAGAATGTCGGAAGGCAGATAGCTCGACCCCAGCCCCACCCAGGTATACTTATCCACTTCGCCGCGCAGGAACCGGCGCCGGTTGGTGCCCTTGTCCCGAATGATTTCTGCCTGGTCGCCCAAGCTCTCATCGTTGATCACCAGCGCGCCGCCCTCGCCGCAGGTGAAGTTCTTGGTCTCGTGAAAGCTCTGCGTCGCCAGGCACCCGAAAGTGCCCAGATACTTGCCCTTGTACTTGCCCATCAAGCCGTGCGCATTGTCTTCCACCACCGGTACGCCGTACCGGCCGGCTATTTCGAGGATCGCGTCCATCTCGCAGCCGACGCCCGCGTAGTGCACGGGCACGATGGCTTTAGTGCGCGGCGTGATCAGCTGCTCCAATAGTCTTTCATCCAGGTTCAGGGTGTCTGGCCGGACGTCGATGAAAACCGGGCGCGCCCCGCGCAGGACAAATGCGGCCGCCGTCGAAACGAAGGTGAAGGACGGCACAATCACTTCGTCGCCCGGTTGGATATCCAGCAGCAGCGCGGCCATCTCCAGGGCATGCGTGCAGGACGTTGTCAGCAGTACCTTCGGCGCGCCCAGGAGTTCCTCGAGGAGCGCGTGGCACATCTTGGTGAAACGGCCGTTGCCGCTGACGTGCATCTCGTCGATGGCCTGCTGGATGTAGGTAAACTCGGCGCCGGTTTTGGAGAACCGGTTGAACGGGATGTAGTTCGACTCAGGCTGCGGCGCGGCCGGCGCAGGCCATGCGGCCAGATCGCGAACACGCGGTAATGGTTGCGGCTCAGGCATGTATCCCCGCAACCAGCCTGGGCGCGGCGCGCTCGATGGCTCCGGCGGTTTGCTGGCGGATCGCGTAACCCGGGCGGTCCATCATACGGAAGTGCATGCGCGCCAGGTATTCGCCGATGATGCCCAGGGCGAACATCTGCACGCCCGAGAACATGGCCACCAGCGAAGCCAGGAATGGAAAGCCCGGCACACCTCTGCCACGCAGCAGATAAGTTCCCAGCACGAAGGCCAGAACCAGAAATCCGAAAGCGGTGAATATGAACCCGACCACGCTGGCCACTTGCAGCGGCACCACGCTGAATCCAGTCATCATCGTCAGCGCATGGCGGATCAGCTTACGCAGCGTATATTGGGACGTACCCAGGCGCCGCGCATCGTGCCGCACCGGGATGGCGGTAAAGCGCGAGGCTCCCCAGGTGAGCAGCACGTCGATCGAGACGAAGGGTCCCTGAAAGTTGGCGAAGCCGCCGCGGACTTCGGTGCGGAATGCCCGGAAAGCGCTAACATGCCGCGCGGTCTCCACGCCTACCGCGCTCTGCAAAGCGATCTTGGTTACGCGCGACGCCACGTCCCGCCACAAGCCGTGCTGTTCCTGTTCGGGTGCGCCGTACACCACGTCATACCCTTCCGCGAGCTTGGCAAGCAGCTTGGGTATCTCTTCCGGAGGGTTTTGCAGATCGTCATCCAACGTGACGATCACCTGGTGGCGGGCCGCGCGGATGCCGCAGAGCAGCGCATTATGCTGCCCGTAGTTCCGCATCAGGCAGATGCCGCGCACCCACGGATGGCGCTCGGTCAACTGATGGATGACTTCCCAGCTCTGGTCGCGGCTGCCGTCGTTCACCAGGATGACTTCGAACTGCGGCGCGTGCGTCCGAAGGACGGGTTCCAGGCGCTCGATCAACAGGCTCAGGCTGCGCTCGCTGTTGTACACCGGCACCACGACTGAGAGTGACTCACGGAATTCCATGGCCGCGATTCAGTTAACCATACGAGTTAGCCTAATGCCATGCTACGAAAGGTTAATTCATGATTTAAAAGGAAGTTATTGGAGGTGAGTTAACCAAAGCCAGTATCGTCGGCAGCCATTAACCACCGTTATCATGTGACGTGCGCTTGTTAAGCCGCTGCCGTCACTACACCTGCGCCGCCGCGGACCGCATCGAAGCCGGAAAGTACTTCTACCTTTACTGCTTTCTGATGCTGTTCCTCTATGTGGCGGCGGTGCGCGCGGCCTCCAGAGCGCTCTGGTACGACGAACTCCTCACTTTCTATATGTCGCACCTTCCCAGCATGCGCGCGGTCTGGGCGGGCTTGCGCAGCGGCGCCGACCTGAATCCGCCATTTCTCTACATCGCCACCCGCGCATCGCTGCGGTTGTTCGGCGATGGCCCGGTGGGCGCGCGCGTTCCGGCAATGGCGGGTTTTGTAGTCATGAGCATCTGTCTGTTCCGCTTCGTGTCCCGCCGCACGAACGGACTATACGGACTGGTGGCCATGCTTTTCCCCTGGATCACCGGCGCCGCGCGCTACGCGTACGAGGCCCGCTCCTACGGCCTGGTGCTGGGATTCTCTGGCATCGCCCTGGTGTGCTGGCAAGGCGCCTGCGAGCAGAAGCGGCGGTGGTGGTCGCTTGCGGGATTGACCATTGGGATCACCGGCGCGCTGATGAGCCACTGTTACGCGGTCTTGCTGTTCGTGCCTCTGGGAGCCGGAGAACTGGTGCGCACCGTGCGCGCCCGGCGCATCGATTGGGCTGTATGGCTGGCGATCCTCATCCCGGCGCCGCTGGTTCTGACCTACCTGCCCCTTATGCGGACCAACAACGGGGTGGCGCTCGCCAACGCCAAATTTGAGCCGCGCCTGGCTTCGATCTGGGAGTTCGCCGTCATGGTTTTGGGACCGGCCATATGGACCTGGCTGGCCGCCTTCGCCGTGGTGCTGCTGCCTGCCCGGCGCGCCAGTGAGAGTCCGGATGCGCCCGCCAAGAGTGTTCCCGTCCATGAGCTGGCGGCCGCGGCCGGCCTGGTGTCAGTTCCCCTGTGCGTCTTGATAATGGCCTTCACCATCACCCGCATATTCGAGACCCGCTACGGGCTGCTGGCGGTGGTGGGCTTCGCGATACTGTTTACCCTCCTGGCGTACGCGCGCACGGCGAATCGCCGCATTACCGGAGTGCTGCTGGTCGCTACGTTCCTGGCCGGGTTTCTCGTGAATTCGTTCTGGGCGCCGCCCGACGATACGCCGCAGTCCATGACCATCCGCGGTATCGAGCCGGATCAGGTCGAAAAGGACCTGCCTTTCGTCATCGCCAACGGCACCCTGTTTCTCCAGGTGGATCATTTCGCGAAACCCGAGCTCACATCCCGTCTGTACCTTCTGCGCGACTCGCAGGCGGCCGTGCGCTACACCGGCAGCAATGTCTTCGAAATCGGCTATCCCATCCTGCAGAGTTGGTTCCCTATCAAGGGGCACGTCGAAGACTACCAGACATTTATCAGCCGGCACGACCGCTTCATGGTGTTCGGTCCCATGCACGATCCACTCGACTGGCTCATCTTCAAGCTGGTCGACGACGGCGCGCAAATGAATTTCCGCGGCCAGTTCGGCGACAGCTTGCTCTTCGAGGTCACTCCTAAACCCACTCTCTCCGCGCGCCGCGCGGGGAATTAAACTGGAGTAATGGCACGCATCGAGGGGATCGCCGACCCGCAGGCGAATGTGTTCACCCGCACGTTTTACCATGCCGTGCGGCGCAAGCTCGGCCGGGTGCCGGAGCCGCTGCGCATCACCGCGCATCAGCCGCGCCTGCTGGCGGCGGTGGGCGGCATGGAAATGGCCCAGGAGGCCATGCGCTCGCTCGACCCGGTGGTGGAGGCGCTGGCGGGGCTCAAGACCGCCACGCTGATCGGGTGCCCGTTCTGAATCGACATCGGTTCTGCCGTCGGCAGAAAAGCGGGCGTCTCCGAAGCCAAGCTGATGGCGCTGGTGGATTTCGAGAGCAGCCCGGAGTTCAGCGAGGTGGAGCGGCTGGCGCTGCGCTACGCAGTGGCCATGACGGGTACTCCAGTGGAGATGCCGGACGAACTCTTCAACCAACTTCAGGCGCACTTCGATGCCCGCCAGCTGGTGGAGCTGACCTCCGCCATCGCCTGGGAGAATTACCGCGCGCGCTTCGACCATGCCTTCGGCTGCGAATCGGAAGGATATTCAGAGGGCGCGTTCTGTCCCCTGCCGGCCCGCGCGGCAGCGCACTAGCCCCCGCCTTTTACGGCGTGAACCGGGGATCAGCCACCTTGCGCGCGGTTTCCGATCCGAAGACCGGCAGCGCGGCATCCGTGAGCAGCCCGATCTGTTTCAGAACCGAAGCCTGATCCCAGTAAATGTGCTCGTGCGCCAGCTTGCCCTCGCGAAAGTGCACGATCACCACCAGCGGCACTTCCACGCGGCGATGGGTGGGCGCTACGCCCGGCAGCATCCACGGCATCTCCTGCGTGTGCGTGAACGAGAAGATCATCTCGTCGACAAGCTGGTTTTCTCCAAGAGTCCGCGAGATGGGAGTCAGCGTGGTATCCGGCGGCATGCTGGGGATGAAATCGCGCGAGTAGAAGCCGCGCAGCGCTGCCTTGCCGAAACCGCCGGTCAACACGGGAATGTGGTTGACGTAGGCATCTTCCACCATGGTAGCCAGCGTGGCTTCCGTATCGCGGGTGGCGAACTCATGCCTGGTGTGCTCTTCCCAGAGGCGGGCGAGATCGGTTGGTTCCATGCTGCGATTCTAATCGAACAGCCAATGCTGGCGCTAACTTCTGTTGATCAACTATCGACATCGCCCTTAAGCTCTATTGCCCAATCCGCCCCGCGAACGCTAAAGTTTTTTTGAATCCAGCCATCAATTGACGAGGCTGGGGAGAGGAAAAAAGAGACGAATGTTGCGCGTATTCCAAACACTACTGCGAGATGAAGAGGGACAGGATCTGATCGAGTACACTTTGCTGATGGCGTTTGTGGCGTTGGCGTCGGCGGCACTGTTTATCAGTTCGGGAACCAGCATCAGCCAGATCTGGAGCGATACGAATTCTGAGTTGAGTACGGCCGCCACTGCAGCCGCGAGTTAACCAGAGGCCCGATTGCCAGGGAATGTTCTGGCGCGCAAGCCGGATCCGCGCGCCAGTTCAGTCCACCACTTTGGAACGCCGGCCTACCCAATGCTAAAATACAGTTATCGTTGGGAGGTCGTCTAACGGTAAGACTGCAGACTCTGGATCTGCGTATCGGGGTTCGAATCCCTGCCTCCCAGCCAACTCCACGTCAGATCCTTAAGGACCCACCACCGGCAGCTCTATGTAGCTCTCATTCGCAGGCGAGCAATAGACCCGCTGTACAGCTTTCCGATAGTCCTCCGGCTTTGCCCAGAAAATGTTCGGCACGAACGTCTGAGGATTCCGGTCGTAAAGCGGAAACCAGCTCGACTGGATCTGCACCATCATGCGATGCCCCGGCAGGAACACATGGTTGGCGGTCGGCAGATCGAAGCGGTATTTGAGTGGCTGTCCGGCGGCCAAAGGCCTGGCTGTCTCCAGACTTTCGCGATAACGGCCGCGGAAGATATCCGCCGACACCATCAACTGGTAGCCGCCCATGGCCGGCTGCGCGGCCACCTCGTCCGGGTATACATCGATCAACTTCACCACCCAATCGGAATCCGTGCCGCTGGTCGATGCCACCAGGTTGGCCACCGGCTGGCCGCTGATCTTCACCGGCGCGTGCAGCACTTCTGAAACGAACGCCAGCACGTCTGGGCGGCCGGACGCCTCGCGCTGATCGTCAACCAGCCACTCGGACCACGTCTTGCGCTTGTCGTCGCCAATCGGGCGCGCGCGGAACGGCGCCGGCTTGGCCGGATCGGAGATATATTCTTCATAGGCCGCGCCACCCGCCTGGGGAGCCGCTAAGCTCAGCGTCAGTCCGCTGTGCAGATAGAGCGGCGCGGGCCGGATGGCACAGCCGCTGGCGCAGCCGGCCGGCCAGGCTGGCAGACGGCGCCACGTGTTCGTGCCTGTCTCAAAAGCCGAGACCGGCGCCACGTCCGCCCTGGGCGCGCCGTCTTTCAGGTATTGATCCAGGAACGGACGCAGGATCTCTTTCCGGAAATACAGCGCCGTATCGCTGCCAAAGCGCAGCGCGCCGAGCTTGCTGCCATCGCCGATCTCCTGCCCGTGATACCACGGACCCAGCACCAGAAACACTTTGTCGTTGCCGGTATCCTTCGGCTTGATCGCTTTATACACGGCCATGGCGCCGTAGATATCTTCCTGGTCCCATAGGCTATCCACCAGCATCACCGGAACTTTCAAAGGTTGCGCGGCCAGCACCCGGTCCACGGCCTGGTCGCTCCAGAAGGCGTCGTAACCCGGGTGCTCCACGATCTTCTGCCAGAACCCGAGCTGCTCCATGCCGTGACGCCGCGCCAGCTCGCCCGCGGACCCCGCCTCCATATACATGTCGTAGTCGTCATAGTAGGCGGTCCACCACTTCACTTCGGACTTGCGAGTAGCCTCCTGATCGTGGATGTATTCCAGATTGGGCTGCCGGAAGGCGCCGTTATGGAACCAATCGTCACCGCGCCAGCCATCCACCATGGGGTTCATGGGCACGGACACCTTCAGCGCCGGATGCGGATTGACCAGCGCCATCAGAGGCAGGAAGCCATCGTACGAGATGCCCAGGATGCCGACCTTGCCGTTGCTCTCCGGGACGTTCTTCACCAGCCAGTCGATGGTGTCGTAGGTATCCGTGGCGTGATCCACGGGCGTGGGATTGCGCGGCCCGTGCAGCGGGCGGTTCATCACGTAATCGCCTTCCGATCCGTGCTTGCCGCGCACGTCCTGCACGACCCGGATATAGCCGCCATCCACGATCACGTCGGTGATGTTGTCGTAGCCTTCGAGCACTTGACCCAAGTGCGCGCTTTGCGCGTGGCTGGTCAGCCCGCTGGCATCGTAGGGCGTGCGGGTCAGCAGGATCGGCGCGCTTTTGGCGCCTTTGGGCGTCAGGATGACGGTGTTGAGCTTCACGCCGTCGCGCATCGGGATCATCACCTCGCGCCGGGTGAAGTCGAAGCGGTCCTTGGGCTCGGTGAATTTTGCCGGAATCTCGCTGGGCAGTGCGGTCTGGCCGGCGGCGCCGGCGGCGAACAAGAGTGCGCCCAGCAGGGGCGCAATCAGCGCGGAAGTCATGCCTTCCATTGTGCTACTTCTGGCGCTGCAACTGGCTCCTGATATCCATCCAGATCCGGAAATACAGCCACTCCGGCGGAGGGTTGGGCTCTTCGATGTGGTCCGGACGCAGAACCAGGTTGCCGGTGGCCAGCAGCGTTTCGCGCACCTTGGGATTCTGCTCCAGCTTGGCGCGCATGGCGGCCACGATCAGCCGGTAATGCTCACCCTTGGTTTGCGACCGGTACTTCATGCGCCGGCCTTCGAACGTCACCCAGCCGATGCCCATCTTGCGCATGTTCGCCTCGGCCGCGGTGCCGGCGTCTTTGGCCTCGAACGCGGTCATCCGGCCGACGGCGTCGCGGGTGTGCGGCCAGACGATGCCGGCGGCGCGCGCCCGCGGGTCGCGGGGGCCTTCCGGGTACAGCATCATCTGCCAAAAGCCTTCGACGCTGGCATAGCGCTGGCCGCGGAAGGTGAATGGAGTAGCGGCGAAGTTGGAGAGGACGCCCAGTTCATTGCGCTTGGAGAGAATCACCTCGCCCGGCTTGGCGGCCTGCGGCAGTATTTCCCAGACGGCTTTCTGGTCCTCTGGAACGGGCGCCCACCAGTGTGCCGGATAAGTCGCGGGTGGCCGCGCGAAGGCGGCCGCGCCTAGCAGGATAAAGCAGCCGATCGCGTTACGGCTGCGCAACCAGCACCGACTTGCGGATGAATTCCACAATCGCGTCCAGGGACGCGCCGGGTTGAAACACAGCCGCCACGCCCAACTGCTTGAGCGCCGCGGCGTCTTCATCCGGCACGATGCCGCCCACAATGACCTTCACGTCCGTCATATCCTTTTCGCGCAGCAGGTCCATGACGCGCGGGACGATGGCATTGTGGGCGCCGGAGAGGATCGACAGCCCGATCACCTGCACATCTTCCTGCAGGGCGGCGGTGACGATCATTTCGGGAGTCTGGCGCAAGCCGGTGTAGATCACTTCCATACCGGCATCGCGCAGCGCGCGGGCGATTACCTTGGCCCCGCGATCATGGCCGTCCAGCCCGGGTTTGGCCACCAGCACTCGAATAGGCGGATTCATCTTATACGTGCGCCGTTTCCTGGTACGACCCGAACACTTCGCGCAGGGCATCGCAGATCTCACCCAGCGTGGCGTATGCGCGTACCGCATCCAGGATGAACGGCATAGTGTTCTCGGTTCCCTCGGCGGCTCTGCGCAGCGTGTCGAGGGTCTTGCGCACCCGGCCATTATCGCGCCGCGCGTGCAGTGCCGCCAGCTTGGTCTTCTGGTGGGCTTCGGCCGCCTGATCGATCTGCAACAGCTCGATGGGCTGGTCCTCCTGCTGGAAGGCGTTGACGCCCACCACCAGCTTCTCCCTGGATTCGACGGCGCGCTGGTATTGATAGCTGGCGTTGGCGATCTCGCTTTGCGGAAAGCCTTTTTCAATAGCGGCGATCATGCCGCCCATCTCGTCGATGCGGCGGAAGTATTCCAGGGCGGCCTGCTCCGTGTCGAGGGTCATACGTTCCACGAAGTAGCTGCCGCCCAGCGGGTCGGGTGTATTGGTAACGCCGCTCTCATAGCCCAGGATCTGCTGCGTGCGCAGCGCGATGGTGACCGCCTGTTCGCTCGGCAGGGCGTACGCTTCGTCGAGCGAGTTGGTGTGCAGCGACTGCGTTCCGCCCAGCACCGCGGCCAGCGCTTGTACGGCGGTGCGCACCACGTTGTTGTATGGCTGCTGCCACGTCAGCGAGCAGCCCGCCGTCTGGGAATGGAAGCGCAGCTTCAGGCTGCGCTCTTCCTTTGCGCCGAAGCGATCGCGCATGGCGTAGGCCCAGAGCTTGCGCGCCGCGCGGTATTTGGCGATCTCCTCGAAGAAGTCGTTATGCGCATTGAAAAAGAAGCTCAGGCGCGGGGCGAATTCGTCGATCGGGAGGCCCCGCTCGAGCGCCCACTCCACGTACTCGATGCCGTCCCGCAGCGTGAAGGCCAGTTCCTGCACGGCGGTCGAGCCAGCCTCGCGAATGTGATATCCGCTGATGGAGATGGGATTGAACCGGGGCGTGTGGCGGGTGCCGAATTCGATGGTGTCGGTGACCAGCCGCATGGACGGCCGCGGCGGAAAGATGTACTCCTTCTGCGCGATGTATTCTTTCAGAATGTCGTTTTGCAGGGTGCCGGATACCGCTTTCCAGTCCACGCCCTGCTGCTCGGCCACCGCCAGGTACATGGCCCACAGCACGGCCGCGGGTGAATTGATGGTCATGGAGACGGTCACGTCGCCGAGGGGAATGCCGCGGAACAGAATCTCCATGTCCTCGAGCGAAGAAATGGACGCTCCGCACTTACCCACTTCGCCTTCCGACAGCGCGTGGTCGGCGTCGTAGCCCATGAGGGTCGGCAGGTCGAAAGCTACCGAAAGTCCGGTCTGGCCCTGCTCCAGCAGGTAATGGTAGCGGCGGTTGGTTTCTTCCGGCGTCGCGAACCCGGAGAACTGCCGCATGGTCCAGAGCCGCCCGCGATACATGCTCTGGTGGATGCCGCGCGTGTAAGGAAACTCACCGGGCCGCGCCAATTGCCCCTGCGGATCGAAGCCCGGCAACTGTTCCGGTCCGTACAGCGGTTCTATAGGTACGCCGCTGATGGTGGTGTGCTGCTTCTCTGCGACAGCCATGTACCCATCTTAGCGAACTCGAATTTTAACCGCGCGTGGCCGATGACACGAACCGTCTGTGCATTGCCTCACAAAGAAACCGATTTGCAACCGTATACTCATTCGCCTGTAACTCGTGCTTGGTAAGTGTCAATCCCTGAGGAGAATTATCTTGCCCAATCACAAATACTGGAGCACCTGTGCGCTTTTTACAGCGCTTTGCACGATACCCGCGGCCTACCCGCAAGAACAGATCGGCACGGGCGGTATCAGTCACGTGTTGTTGATCAGCATCGACGGGATGCACGCGCTGGACTTTCAGAACTGCGCCAACGGCATCAACACGGTCAATAACGGCCTGCCGTATTGCCCGAACCTGGCGACGCTCTTAAAGGACGGCGTGAACTATGTGAGCGCCTCGACGTCCAAGCCCTCGGATTCGTTCCCCGGCCTCACGGCCATCGTCTCGGGCGGCTCGCCCAGAACCACCGGCGTTTACTATGATGTGGCGTACGACCGTTCGCTGAACCCGCCCGCCATAACCACGGGCAACGGAGTAGCCGGCGGTCCGTGCACGCCGGGTGCTTTGCCTCCGGGATCCACCACCGAGTACGAGGAAGGCATCGACATCAACCAGAGCCTGATCAACGGCGGTGCGCCGGGCGCCAGTCTGACCGATGGTGGAATCAAGTCCATCGATCCTGCCCGCCTGGAGCGGGACCGCAATTGCAACCCGGTGTTCCCGTGGAACTTCGTGCGCACCAATACTATCTTCGGCGTAGTGCACCAGGCCGGCGGATACACGGCGTGGTCCGATAAGCATCCGGCATACGCATCGGTTTCCGGACCGGGCAACGGCACCAACCTGGATGACTTCTATGCGCCGGAGATCAACTCCGTGGTGGTGGGTCTGCCCAACGTCACCACGCCGACGGGTATCTCGTGCGCCACCATCCGCGATCCAGGCTCGGACTTGACGGCCTGGACCAATAGCTTCCAGAACATTCAGTGCTACGACACTTTGAAAGTGAACGCTATCCTGAACGAGATCAACGGCAAGACGCACCTGGGCAACGCATCGGCGCCGGTGCCTGCCATCTTCGGCATGAACTTCCAGGCCGTAAGCGTAGGGCAGAAGCTGATCGAGGCGAACGTGGGTAGCGGCGGCTACCTGGATTCAGCCGGCACACCCAGCGCATTTCTGCTGAACGAGATCCAGTTCGTGGATGCTTCCATCGGGGAGTGGATCACGGCGTTGGGCAAGCGGGGCCTCAGGAACTCAACGATGATTGTGGTCACCGCCAAGCACGGGCAATCGCCCATCGACCCCGGCAAGTACTTCCCGATCCCGGGTCACAGCGGGACCAATGGCACATCGCCGGCTAACCTGCTCGCGGCCCTGCTGCCTTTATCGGAATCGCCGCTGAACCCCACCGGCATCGGTCCGACAGAGGACGATATCTCGCTGCTGTGGCTGGCCGATTCCACCCAGACACCCAGCGCGGCCGCCATGCTCGAAGCCAACCTGACCGCCACCGGCGCCGGTGAAATCTTTTGGGGTCCGGCGGTGGGCTTGATGTTCAACCTGCCGGGCCTGCCTCCCGGCCTCGACCCGCGCACGCCGGATATCGTGGTCACGCCGGACTTCGGCGTGGTGTACACGGGCAGCAACAAGAAGCAGGAGGAGCATGGCGGCTTCTCGCATGACGACACCAACGTCATGCTGCTGCTGTCGAACCCCAGCCTGACGGCGAAGACCATCGCATCGCCCGTGGAAACGGCGCAAGTGGCTCCCACCATCCTGCAGATCCTGGGGCTGTCTCCGTCGAGCTTGCAGTCGGTGCAGGTGGAAGGCACGCAGGTGCTGCCGGGAATCAAGTAGCTCAATCGAAATCGGTGGGCCATTCCGGATGGCGCCAGTGTTCGAAGAACCGGTGAACCTGGGCCGCCGTGACGCGCGTAATGGACAACCGCGGCAGTTGGTCTTCAGCATACCAGCCGACTGCCGTGGTTTCGCCGTGAGCCGCCGGAGCGCCTCCGGTCAGATCGCAGAGGAAGAATAGCTTGTAGGCGTGAAAGGCGATGGGCGGGTGCCCGTGCAGATTGCGGTCGTACACCGCCAGCAGCTTCACCGCGCGTGTTTCATAACCGGATTCCTCACGCACTTCGCGCACGGCGGCATGGGCGGGCGACTCGCCTACGTCCGCCCAGCCGCCGGGCAGCGTCCAGCATCCGTCTTCGCGCTCTTGCACCAGGAGGATCCGGTCTTCGCGGAAGACGGCGGCCCGCATATCCAGCTTGGGTGTGGCGTAGCCCGCCTGGGATGCGAATAATGTCCGGACGGGCTGGATATCGGAAGCTGCGCCCTCCGCCACCATCTCCGCGGCGATTTCCCGTACCGCCTGATATCGTTCGCGATCGTATTCGTGCGGATCGTAAGCCAGGCCGCTTTGCGCGATGGCTTGCAGCCGCTGGGCCCAGTTGAGCCATTTGGGTGGCATCAGTATTCCTTCCAGAAAAGCTCGGCATCCGACCTGCGCACATAATTGGCGTCGATCGCGGCGGGGTCCTGCGCCTGTCCCGCGCACAATTGTTCGGCCGCGATCCGGCCCACGGCGGCGGCTAATGCGCGGGGTACGGTGGTGATCGGGGCGGCCGCGAAACGAGTGGCCGCCAACGCGGGTGCAAACGGCGCGAAATCTAGTGATAAGAATTCCAAATTGCCTGGCGGCAGGGTGTCCAGCCAGGCGGTGAACGGTGTGACCGTTTCGGAAATTACGCCGGCGCCCTCCCGGTCGTACACTGCGCCGTACACTTCGCCGCGGCGCGCATCCAGCACCACGGCGCGCAGTGGCGCGGTTCCGAAAGCCGCCATCACCCGTAGATTCGATATGGCGACCACGGGCTTGCCGGTAGCCTCCGCTAGCCCCTTCACGGCGGCCAGCCCGATGCGCACCCCGGTGAACGATCCCGGCCCGGACGTGGCCGCAAAGCAGTCGACCTCGGCAACCGTGTGGCCGTGCCGGTCCAGCAACTGCGCCATGCGTCCGAAAAGAACCTGTCCGAAGCCTTCGGGCGAATGCAGCAAGACCTCCTCTATCACCTCCGTGCCCCGTAACAGGGCCAGGCTGCCGAATTCATGCGTTGTGTCTACGGCCAGGATGAGTTCGTTCACTTGTCGAGCTGGTAGGTTCTGTCCACGCTATAGACTTTGCCGTTGGCGTTCATGCCATAAAGCCGCAGTCCCAGGACCGCCGGATAGTTGATGGCGATATGCGGCGGAAATACGAAGGTGCCTTTCTGGCCGGTGCCGATCACGCGGTATCCTTGGCCATCGACGGTGGCTTCGCCGGTCCACAGCCACATCACGGATCGGGTGGCGCGAGTTTCGTGCTTGATCTTGCCGGCAAACGCGGGCGGCTTACCTTGCGAGAGGCTGGTGTCGGCGGGCTGTTCAATCTCGAAGGGCACTTTCTGCACGTTCTGTTCCACTACCTGCATCTCAATGCGCCGCGACTCGAACTTGTAGGACCGCGCCATGCCCTGCTTGTGACCTTCACGGGAAACGTGCAGCACCCAATCGTGCGTTCGGTCTGGCGGCTCGCCGGTGAAATGTTGGCCGTGATATCCCTTCTTCATTTTCAGTTCTTCGCCGTCGATGGGATTGATCCAGGACACATCGTAACTGTGGTCTTCCACCAGCAGTTCCACGGGCCCGGGATTCTCGACATATACGATGTATTCGGCTTCTTCGAGCGCCAGCGCGCGGCCGCCATCCACGTCGAAGTACGGTTCCAGCTCCCAGTGGCGCGTGCCGGCGAAGAAGTTGTACCAGGCCGTCATGGCCTTGGCGCCGGGTGAATCCAGGTATCGGGCGTCCACAGGGATCTTGCCCGCGCCGGCTGTGCCGGTGTTGAAGTGCGTCAGGTAGTCGCCATCCATGGCGGCGTTCCACAACCGGTGGCGGAAGGCGTCGCTATCCACGTCGCCGGCCTCGGACTTGCCGGCGCCGCTGTCTTCCCCCGCGAATTTCAGATTGACGAACGGCGTTGGAAAGAGCTGGTGCTCGATGGCGCACACCTGGTTGTCACCCGTGTGATGTGAGACGAAGTTCATCCAGCCGTCATCCATCAGCGAGCCGGACGTGGCCAGGTTGCCGCTGGTGCGGGGATGCTGGTAAGGGTCGGTATCCTTCAGCAGCCCGCCCAGCTCTTTCATCAGCTCGCGGCCGTTATCGTAGGTCTCGAAGGATTCGATGCCCTGCCAGGTCACATTGAACGGCGCATAGCGCGCCACGATGTAGGTGATGTAGCGCTTCCGCTGCTGCCATTCGGGGAACAGGCGCGCGAGCTGGTTTCCGGGTCCCGCCAGGATCAGGTCGGCGACGATGCCCTTCTGATTCATGTAGCGGATGCATTGATCCAGCCGCCGGAAATGCTCCGGATCTGGCTGGTCTGGCTTGGAGAAAATGCGCGCGGCCTGCTCGTCGGTGCCCAGCACCAGTCCGCGAATGTGGTTGAACTTCTGCGCCGCGCGCGTATCCACGATGCGCTGAAACTGCGCCTGGTCGAGGAACGCCAGCGGATACAGGGTGTCGCCCATCCAGAGGTGCGCGTTAAATCCTTCCGTCCAGGCCCAGTGATGCACGTTGGCCGGGCGCACGAATCCGGGCGCATCGGAAGGCGCGGCGGTGAAGGCGCCGGTCTGGCCTTCCCAGCGCGGGATGTTGCTGGTGACGCGCCAGAGCCACTCGCCGGCTTCGGTGGGAGTGAAACGGATCACCAGCCGCTGGCCGCCATCCCAGAAAGCGGGCATCTTGTAGGTATGGAAGCGAGGCGAGCGAAACTCCGCATGCAGTTCCACGCCGGCGTAAGCGTTGGGGTGCGCGGCGGCCTCCTGCGGGTTCAGCTCGTATACGAATTCGCACGGCGTGTAGGCCGGCGTATTATTGCAAGTGGCTTGCGCGAACAGAGAGAGCCCGGCGCTCGAAAGCAGCAGCAGGCGGAAAAGGGGCATAGCTCTAGTGTAGCGACAGCGCCGCCGGGCTTCGGCGAGATGCGTTAGTAGTGTACACTCAACTTAATCAGGATGTATGTCAACAGCGCGGGGCGCAAACTAGGAGTCGTTCTTTTTCAGCTCGGCGGGCCGGATTCCCTGGACGCCATCGAGCCGTTTCTCTACAATCTCTTCTGCGATCCGGATATCATCGATTTTCCGTTCGCGCGCATCGCGCGCCAACCCCTGGCGCGATTGATTTCGACGACCCGCTCGCGGCACGTGCGGCATCATTATGCGGAGATCGGCGGCCGCTCGCCGATTCTGGAGTTTACCGAACGGCAGGCGCGGGCTCTCGAAACCGAATTGCGCGGCGAATTCGACGCCCGCGTGGTGGTGGCGATGCGGTATTGGCATCCGTTCACCGCGGAAGCCGTCGCCGCCATGGAGCGGCACGCGCCCGAAGACGTAGTTCTGCTGCCGCTTTATCCCCAGTATTCCCGGACGACCACCGGCAGCAGCCTGAACGAATGGAACCGCCGTTTCCATCCGAATGGTTGGAATCCGCGAGTGCACCCGGTGACCGAGTTTCATGACAACGCGGCTTATATCGGCGCGATGTCACAGGCGATCGACGAGTCGCTGGCCGCGTTCGCGGATCCGGCGGATGTCGACATGGTCTTCAGCGCGCACAGCGTGCCGGTAGCCGTGACCGAGGCGGGTGACCCATATCAACGGCAAATAGAACGTACCGTCGAACTGGTTTGGAACAAAGGGCGATGGCCCGGCCGGCGGCATCTCTGCTATCAAAGCAAGGTGGGCGCGTCCAAGTGGCTGCAACCATCCATGCACGCGACCATTAAGAGACTGGCGGCTCAGGGCAACAAGCACGTCCTGGTGGTGCCTGTCTCATTCGTCTCGGACCATGTGGAAACTCTGCACGAAATCGATATCGAGCACCGCGCGCAGGCCCGCGATTTGGGCATTCAGGACTTCCGCATGGTGCCGGGATTAAACGATCACCCGAGTTTCATCGGCGTGCTGGCCGGACTGGTGCGCGGATGTGTCACACAACCCTCGCCGGCGCCCGCCATAGCCTGGGAGTAGTACCGCAATCGTTGCATTTGTTTGAAAAATCACGCATTAAAAATATTCAAATATGTTAATATAGCCTTAAATACCTGAAAACGACCGCCTCGTTGTCGGACGTGTTAAAGCCAAGGAGACGCGGCCATGAGCAACCAATACATGCAAGCTTTTCCCGAAGTCGACACGGTTTTGTTAGTCAGTCCGTTCGATGAGGACCGACTGAACCTGCGATCCGTATTGCGACATTCGAATCTGCAACCATACACAACCCGCACGCTGGCTGAAGCGATGGAATATCTGCGGGAGAATGCGACGCCTGTCGTGATTTGTGAAGGCGACCTGTCGGACGGCACCTGGAAAGATCTGCTTTCGCAGTTCGCGCGCATGGAGTGCCCGCCCTTGTTAGTGGTCACTTCGCGGTTCGCGGACGAACGGCTGTGGTCCGAGGTGCTGAATATGGGCGCATATAATGTCCTGGCCAAACCGCTCAGCGCCAAGGAAGTGCTCTACGTCCTCGGCCTGGCCTGCGAGGCGTGGAAGCATAGCTGGCAGATGCCGCGAGCGTTGGCCTGCACAGCCTGAGGATCCCTGCGGCCGCTCCAAAATCCTCTCGGTTTCGGCGCTGCTGATTTTATCCTGCTGAGTTGGGCGGGCCTGCTGGTCCTGCTCATGTTAGCCGCGGTCCGCTGGGAGACCGCTGTCCGCGCCTTCGCCGCGCGTACGCGCCTGGCGATGGCGGCTCTGTTCCTGCTGCCCATCGTCTTGCGGCTGGCCCTGCTTCCGCACGCGCCCGTTCCTGTGCCTCGCACCCCCGATGACTTCAGCTTCGCGCTGTTGGGCGATACCCTGGCGCATGGCCGCATGGCGAATCCTGCGCACCCCATGCATCGTTTCTTTGAGACGAACTTCGTCATCCAGGAACCGAGCTATAGTTCGATCTATCCGCTCGGGCAGGGCATCGCGCTGGCTTTCGGGCAGATGGTCTTTCACCAGCCATGGGCCGGCGTGGCGGTGTGTGCCGGGCTGTTCTGCGCCTTGTGCTATTGGACGCTGCGCGGATGGACCAGTCCGCTCTGGGCGCTGGCCGGTGGCCTGCTCGGCGTCTTCCAATTCGGGCCGCTGCAATATTGGATGAATACGTACTGGGGCGGATCGCTGGCGGCGGCGGGTGGTTGCCTGATCTTCGGGTCGTTGCCGCGATTGCGTGCGCGCTCGCGGCCGCGGGATGCCGCGTTATTGGGTCTGGGGCTGGCTGTCGGATGGCTCACGCGGCCTTTCGAGACCGTGCTGGTGGCGTTAGGCGTGTTGCTGTTTCAAGCCGTCTGCTTTCGCGGAAATTGGCGCGGTCTGAGGCATACAGCTGCGATCGCCGCGCTCGTATTCCTGCCGGCCGCGGCACTCAGCCTGATGCAGAACCGGCAGGTGACCGGCAGTTGGACGACGCTGCCGTACATGCTCGCTCAGTATCAATATGGAGTGCCTGCGTCGTTCACCTTTCAACCAGTTCCCACGCCGCACCGCGCGTTGACCCAGGAGCAGAAGAACTTCTACGATCTGCAGGCTTCCGTGCATGGCGGCGCGCCCGATTCAGTCTCCGCCTTCATCGGACGGCTGTGGCAGCGCGTGCGCATTTACCGGTTCTTCTTTTCCGTGCCGCTGTTCCTGGCGTTGCCCGCATTCGTGTTAGCTTTGCGCCGGCCGCGCTACCTGTGGGTTGTATTATGGCTGGCGATATTGGCTCTCGGGACCAACTTCTATCCTTACTTCTATCCGCATTACATCGCCGGAGGCGCCTGTCTGTTTGTGCTGGCGGCGGTAACCGCGCTGGAGCAGGTCAGCCGCTGGAGCAGGGAGTCCGCGCTTCTCCTTTTCGTAGTGTGCGTCACGCAGTTCCTTTTCTGGTTCGGACTACATCTGTTTGCCGGATGGGAGCCGGCACTGGCTCTTACGGAGCGCTACGAAACCTGGGATTACGTCAACCACGGCGATCCCGAAGGCCGCATCGCGATCGATCACCTGCTGGCGCAGGCGCCCGGCAAGCAGCTTGTCTTCGTCCGCTACGGGCCGCAGCACGGATTGAGCCAGTGGGTGGCCAACGCGGCGGATATCGACGCCGCCACAGTCGTGCGCGCGCTGGACCTTGGCGATGCCGAGAACCAGAAGCTTTTGCATTATTATCCGGACCGCACCGCATGGCTGCTGGAGCCGGACGCGCGGCCTCCGCTTTTGAGTCGCTATACGCCCGAAGCGCCGGCGCCGCCGCCGAGGAATCAGTCGCCGTTCGAAGAAGTGCCCAATGCGCCGGTGACGCCGTAATACGCTTTAGCGCCGGGCGTGCCGCGCCAGCTTGATCACTTCTCCGTAGCCCTCTTTATCGAACGGCGGACAGCCCGTCGGGAACTGCCCCAGCGGATGGTTCTTCTGCCGCATCAGGTACGTGCAATACGTCAGGGTCTTGCAGCAGCGGCGCTCGTCGAGCTCGCCTTTCTCCAGGGCGTCGTGCGCGAAGTCCGGATACGCCAGCGCGCCGCGCCCCACGCCGAAGAACCGCACGTTGCCGGCGGCGATATTGTGGGCTGCGGCGTTGAGGGCATACTTCTGCAGCCAGCTATATCCGGTCCCCACCATGGGTAGGCCGGGAAAGGCGCGCTGCAGCTCGGCCGCGATGCGGAAATGCCGGTCCACGCCGAGCACCGGATGCTCGGGCTGCTCGTAGTTGCCTTCGTCCGGCTTCTCGAAAGGGCGCCCGATGTGTGGGTTGTAGTACGGCGAGCCGAGCGAGATGTTTAGCAGCTCGACTCCCCACTCTCGAAACCACGCGATGGCCTGCTTAACCTCGCCGAGATCCTCGTATAGGGGATTGCCGGCATCCACTCCCCAGCCGTACGGATAGGGCGTCTCGAAATCGCACGGGATGCCCACGCCCGTCGCTGGATCGCGGCGGAACGGCACCCCGTCGAAAGCATTCATGCGCATCGCAATCATGAGGCGGCTGCCGAAGGCCGCGCGCAGCTTGCCGATGACGTTGCGGATGAACCGCACGCGGTTTTCGAGCGTTCCGCCATACCGGCCGTCGCGGGTCTTGGCGCCCAGCAGCTCGCTGATCAGGTAGCCGTGCACGGCCTTGATATCCACCGCCTGAAATCCGGCATCGAGAGCCAGCCCCGCGGCGCGCACGTAATCGTCTTCCAGGCGCTCCAACTCGTCGTCGGAGATCACCGGATAATCGGGCGGCGTCCCAGTCAGCCGGTCGATGTGCGGATTGTGATAGGCTATGGTCCGCCGCGGCACGCTGTAGCGCCCCGAGTGCGTGAGCTGGATGGGAACGAACGCCTGCTCAAGCTCGGCGCGCAGCCGCGCGAACTCCGCTACGTTCTGGCGAGTGATCCAGAGCTGTCGCGGGTTGGCGCGCCCGTCCTCGCGCACGGCCGTGGCTTCGAACCAGATGAGCGCCGCGCCTCCCTGAGCGAATCGCCGGTAGCGCCGCCAGGTCAGTTCGCCCGGACTTCCGTCGAGGGTGCCGTCGCAGCCTTCCATCGGCTGAATCGCGATGGAGTTCGCCACCGTGAATGCGCCCACTCGCACGGAGCGCGCCAGCACCCGCCGCACCTGGTCCGCGCTGGTGGCGAACCGTACATGCGTAACGCCCGCGCCGGCGGCCGCTTCCGCCAGTTCTTCGAGCGTTCTGTAAACGAAATGCCTCATGCCGCCTGGTGGCGCGGCAACAGCAGGATGGCGATGGCGCCGATCGCCGATACCGCGAACACCGCTCCCATGGCGATCGCGTAGCTGCCATAGTGCTCGCGCAGAATCGAAACGAAGTATGGGAACCAGGTCTGGCCGATGGTATTCACCGGCAGGATGATCGCCATGGCGCGCGCCAGCGTGTTGACGCCGAACTGTTCGGCGGCCATCAGGGGAATCAGCATGTAGTCCGCGCCCATGCCGAATCCGAACAGCACTGCAAACAGCACCGGCGAGCGCGATGGGTTCACAGAGAGCAGCATGGGGATAGTGGCCGCCACCAGAAAGTAAGTGACGGTCATCACCCATTTCTTGGAGAAGCGGTCCGCCAGGCCGCCGATGGCCAGACGCCCGGCGATGCTGGTGGCCAGAATGGTCATGGATGCCACGCGCCAGGTGGAATTGAGCAGCGCCAATCCTTCTTTGGTGCGGTCGCTGAAGCCCTGGTCGAGAAAAACGAATTTCATGTGGAAGTTGACCGCGCCGATGGCCCCGATGGAGCAGAAGCTGC
This sequence comes from Bryobacteraceae bacterium, assembly GCA_035308525.1. Lineage (GTDB taxonomy): Bacteria > Acidobacteriota > Terriglobia > Bryobacterales > Bryobacteraceae > Bog-159. Next base: position 13,575 of record DATGGM010000229.1, on the reverse strand, counting down.
CGGCCAGCAGCAACCAGAACGGATACTGACGGAGCAGGTAAGCGAAGGAGAACGGTTCCACTTTATTCTCGGCGGGCGGCTGGCTGTCGCCATCCGGATAAAGGTCCTTGTCCGCGGCGCGGTCGCGTATGACCAGGATGGCCAGCGGCCACGCCAGAAACAGCAGCGCACCCCACACGATCAGCGCGATGTGAAAATTGGTCCCTTCCGTCAGGGGCTTCACGATGTAGGAACCCAGGAATCCGATCAATCCGACCCCTACGTACAAAACGCCCATGGCCTTGCCGCGATTGCGGCGGAACCAGTGGGAGATGATGAGCTGGTGCGGAATAGGTCCGGAGAGAATGTAGCCGACCGTGTACAGGAACCAGAGCGCGTAGTATACCCAGAGGGCGCCCCGCATGGTCCCGAAGCCCAAAAAAGCGGCGCAGGTGAGCGCGGTGCCGGCCAGAATGAGCTTTCGCGGGCTGAAGCGCGGCACCAGTACCGGTCCGACCCACAGCGTGAGCAGCGCGGCCAGAGGAAAGCCGAACGTGATTTGGCCTTTGCCCCAATGGAATTCCCGCTGGTAGTAATCGTAGAAGAACGGCATGTTGTAGTAGGGGAGTCCCACGGCGATGCCGAACGTCACGAATGCCGCCAGGGTCACCCACCAGCCGTAGAATGTTTTGCGCATTGCCGAGAAGAGTCTAGTATCACACGTTGAGGCGGGGCGGGCTATCTTGCAAGTCCTGAAGCCGGAATGCCGGCCCTGGCATCTACTTGAGGGAGGAGATTTACTGGAATGAGTTCCCCGTCAACGGTGGCGCCCGCGGCCGCCACTTATATGATTGAGCCGGCGCACTCGAGCGCGCATTTCAAGGTCCGCCACCTGATGATCGCCAACGTGCGCGGCGAGTTTAGTAAGGTCAGCGGTACGGTCACATTCGACCCGTCCAACCTGGCGGCCTCGGGTATCACCGCCGAGATCGATGTCCATTCACTGAGCACCCGTGAGCCCGACCGTGACAAGCACCTGAAGAGCGCCGATTTCTTCGACGCGGCGAATTATCCCAAGATGAAGTTTCAGTCGAAAAAGGTGGAGGTCGAGGGCCCGTCGGCCTACAAGGTGACCGGCGATCTGACCATTCGCAACGTCACCAAAGAGGTGATTCTGTCGGTGTCCGGACCGACTCCTGAAATCAAGGACCCGTGGGGTTACACGCGGCGCGGAGCCGAAGCGGTGGGCCAGATCAGCCGCAAGGATTTTGGCCTGACTTACAACCAGGTGCTTGAAACCGGCGGCGTCATGATTGGCGACGACATCGAAATCTCTCTGGAAGTCGAGCTGGTCAAGACTGCCTGATCGGTACCACCGCCGGTCCCGCTGTATCTTATGCAGCCGCGGCTTTGGCGGCTCTGATCTTCGCCCAGCGCTTCTTGGTGGCCGCGATGATGGCTCTGCGGCCGGCCGCCGATAGTCTGCGTTTGGGCTTGGCGGCGGGGACCTTCGCGGCTCCCTCGGCTTTCCTGTAAGCCGCCCACCGGGCTTTCTGGGCAGCCGCGATTCGCGCGCGCGCGGATGCGCTCAGGCCCTTTTTCTTAGTTGGAGGGGCTCCCCCGGCGGAGCCCTTTGGACGGCCGGGCCCGCGCTGGCCGAGTTGCTCCTTGATCTCCGCTATCTTCGCGGCTAGCTTCGCCAACTCACTCTGGTAGCCGATTATGGCCATCTCGAGGATGGCGGTGTCTGTCTTGCCTCGTGGCATTGTTGGTTCTCTCCCCTTTAATTTGCACTACTCTTACCTTGCTGTGTGCGCCTTGATTCTAGCACCTGTCGAAGTCCGAGTGACAAGTGGCTCCCAAACGCAACTCTCTCTCAATGAAATAATTCGACGCCGGGAGACACTAGACCATTGATGGGCTCTCGATGCAGTTTTGGTCGATTGTAATTATAAAATGACTGGAGGAGATCACATGCCAGGTTACGTAACGTTACCAGGCAGCACGCGCGCGCTGCTGCCCAATTCGCGTCCGGCGGGTCCCGTGGATCGCACGGAAATCGACAGTCTGACTATCCGGGTGAGATCCGTTGGAGACATTGGAGATCTGGAGAAGAGGGTTTATCAAGAGAGCGCCAAGCCGCTCGCGGAACGAACCTACATCCGGCGGGAGGACCTGGCGAAGACCCAGGGTGCCAGCGCCGCGGATCTTGATCTCATCGAACAATACGCCCAAAAGCACAATCTCATGGTGGTGCATCGCAGCGGGGCGGAGCGTTCCATTGTGCTCAAGGGAACTTTAGGCGATTTGCTGAACGCATTTCCGGCGGACCTGAACGTGTATCACCACGCGAACGGGACGTATCGCGGGCGGCGGGGAGAGATTAGCATTCCCCGGGAACTGGAAGGAATAGTAACCGGCGTCTTTGGTTTCGACACGAGGCCCAAACACCGGTCGCCGCACCGGCGGAAACTGCTTTCGCGAAAGGGTCCGGGGGGCGCGAACGGGGTGGCGGCGACCTTCTTCGCCCAACGTTACAATTTCCCGACGGCTTTCCAAGGCGCGAGGCTCGACGGAACGGGACAGACAATCGCCATCATCGAACTGGGCGGCGGTTTCCGTTCGAGCGATCTGCAGGTATTCTTCAACGAAATCGGCGTTCCAATGCCGACTGTGACGGCGATCTCGGTGGATCATGCGGGGAATAATCCGACCACGCCGGACTCCGCTGATGGCGAAGTGATGCTCGATATCGAAGTTGCGGGAGTTGTAGCTCCGCAGGCGAAATACGCTATCTATTTCGCGCCCAACAACGGAGATAAAGGCTTCATTGACGCGATCAGTGCGGCGGTAAACGATACCGAGCGGCATCCGGATGTGATCTCGATCAGTTGGGGCGGCCCGGAATCGAACACGGACCAGCAGGGGATCAACGCTTTCCATGAAGTGTTCGTGGCGGCCGCCGCGGCGGGAGTCACGATTTGCGTAGCCTCGGGCGATCACGGGACCGCCGATCTGGATGCCGCCGACTGGGACAACCACATCCACGTGGACCACCCCGCGGTGGACGACCTGGTGTTGGGCTGTGGCGGAACTCAAGTGAACGACCAGAACCAGGACGTGGTTTGGAACGATGGCACGCCGTTCGATGCCACCGTGTCAGGCGGGGGCGGATGGGCCAGCGGAGGCGGCGTGAGCGAAGTGATCGCACTACCCTCCTATCAGGCAAAAGCCAACATCCCGGTATCGATCGACAACGGGCAGCCGGGCCGCGGGGTGCCCGACATCGCCATGAGCGCGACCGATTATTTCACGCGCGTGGATTCGTCGGAGGGAGCATCGGGTGGGACTAGCGCCGTAGCGCCCCTGATGTCGGCGCTCGTGGCACTGCTCAATCAGGCCAAGCAGAAGAACGTCGGCTTCCTGAATCCCTTTCTCTACGCAAATGCGGCAAATGGAGTCGTGCACGATGTCACCCAGGGGACCAACGCAATCACCAACACCGTGCAAGGCTATAACGCCGGCCCTGGCTGGGATGCGTGCACGGGATTGGGAACCCCGGACGGGACCGCGATTCTGAATGCCCTGTGAGTTCCCGGCAGGGAGTATCAAATCGACTATGATGCAAGAGTGAACGCTATCCCCGTCAACCAACAGCAGGCCCTTGTCGAACGGCTCACCAACGCGTGCGGCGGCGCCTACCGCCCGGAGACCCGGCGCAAATATTTCATCAGCGGCCCGCAGTGGGCCGCGGCTTATCAGGGGCAGGCGCTGTTTCACGCGCCCACCCGCGAGCCGGTCGAATTCGAGCAGGTCATTCGTAAGTACGCCGAGATCGGCATCGGCCATTGGACCACGCATGACACCGATGTGATTCCCACCGCCGCGCTCGGTACGGACGGGCAGGCCGAGATCGTCGCGCGCATCGGAAAAGCGCTGCACGATAATGGCGTGAAGTGCTCGATGGTAACCACCGAAACGTTCTATCACGCCGTATGGGCGGCCAGTCCGGCGGCGGAATCCAGCCAGGTGCGGGACTATGCGGCGTTCCGGGTGTGCAACACGGTGGATATCGGGCATGAGCTCGGCGCGCAGTTCGCGGTGTACTGGCCGGGGTCGCTGGGCTACTATGTGCAGGGCGCCATTGAAGAGACCGAGACGCTGCGCTGGTACGCCGGGGCGCTGAACGCGGCTTGCGAACACGATATCGCAGCCGCCCGCCGCAAGGGACGCGCGACGCTAAAGCATTGCATGGAGGCCAAGCCGTTCGAGCCGCAGGCCGAGATCCTGCTGCCCACCAGCGACGCCATGCTGGCCTTCATCGCGTCGGGCCTGCTCACGCATCCGGAAATGGTGGGGCTCAATCCCGAATACCTGCACGAGCTTATGTGGGGCGCCGCGCCGCGGGCCGCCCTGGCACGCGCCCTGTTGGCCGGAAAGCTGTGGCACTTCGACATCAATGACGGCTACCGGCTCAAGCACGATGTGGATATCGCCGTGGGGCTGGTGAATCCGCTGGACTGGCTGAACGTGCTGGTGCTCCTGCGCAGCCACGGTTACAACGGACCGTTCAATCTGGATTACAAGCCGCCCCGCACCACCAGTAACTTCGGCGTGTTCGCCGTCAGTTTCCCGACCGCGGTGGACCGCTTCATCACTCTGTGGGAAATGGCCGGTGAGGTGATCGCCGACCCAATCATTCACGAGGCCACGGACGCCCTGAAAGCGGGCGGTCCGGCGGCGGATCCGCGCGACGTGGAAGCCATCACGGCTTCCAACCGCGAACTGCTTACGCTGCACGAACTGATCGCGCACCGGCTGGTGCAGATTCTGTTGGGGCTGCACCGCGGCCGGACATATTCGATGTAAACTGCTCAGGGAGGGGTGTAACCATGCGATTTTGTTTTCTCGTCCGTGTTCTAGCCGTTCTTTGTCTCGCCGGCTCGATTCCATTAGCCCGTCCGGAATCGAAGGCGGTCACCGTGACCGGCTATGTCCTCGATTCGGCCTGCGCATTTACCAAGGGCCTGAAAAAGCCCATCAGCGTGGAGTGCGCGCAAAAGTGCGCGAAGAACGGCTCGCCGCTGGTGATCCTGGCGGATAACGGCGCCATCTATTGGCCCACCACCGACGCCATGCCCGCCGACAGCCAGAATGGTAAGCTGATGCCGTTCGCGGGCCAGCGGGTCACGGCCAGCGGCAAGTTATTCGAGCGCGGCGGTTCCAGGGCGCTGATGATCGAGAAGATCGACGCTGCCAAGTAACTCAATGGGCCTGCAGCAGCAGAATCCCATGCTGGTTGGGCTTGCGCGTCAGCGCGGGCGCCTCGAATTTGGCGAGCGTGATTTCGGCCAGATAAAGCACGCGGCAGCCTTTCTCCAGATGGCCCCCAAAGGCGGCTTTATCGCCCGAGAGCGTCACGTGTAAGTGCGGTTCGCCGCCGGCAATTACACCGTTGATGTTGAGAATCTCCATGGGCGCGTTCACGGTAATGAACTCGTCATCCGCCTTCTCGGAGAGCGACTTCACGCGATGATAAGTGCACTCGGAGAGCGATCCGACGGCAGTCAGCACCGCGCCTTCCCCGATCTGGTTTTTCCGGATGGCGTCGAGCACGCTTTCGAGCAGCAGATCGCCGCGGTCCAGCCGCAGCCGGTAGATTTCCTGGATGCGGGCTCCGCCGTAAACGTGCGGCGAAGTGTTTTCTTGTGCCGGTGCGGAAAGCGAGGCGAGCAGAATCGCGGCGAGCGCCATGTTGGTTCTCTTCATGCCCGAAGTTTATCAACCCGGGCCGCCACTTACATGTACATGCCACCGTTCACGTTTAAAACGTGTCCGGTGATGTAACCCGCTTCGTCACTGGCTAGAAAACGAACTGCCGCGGCGATCTCCTCGGGACGGCCCAACCGCCGCAGCGGCACCTGCGCGAGTAGTTTCTCTTTCAGTTCGTCCGTCAGCACGGCCGTCATGTCGGTGTCGATGAAACCCGGCGCCACTGCGTTCACCGTGATCTCGCGCGCGGCCATCTCCTGCGCCAGCGCCTTGGTCAGCCCGATCAGCCCTGCCTTGGAAGTCACGTAGTTGGCTTGGCCGGCATTGCCGCTCTCGCCCACCACCGAGGCGATGTTGACGATGCGCCCGTAGCGCTGCTTCATCATGGCGGGAAGCACCTGCTGGATGGCGAAGAACGCGCCATGCAGGTTGATCTGCAGCACGCGGTCCCAATCCTCGCGCTTCATGCGCACGGCCAGGCCATCGCGCGTCACGCCGGCGTTGTTCACCAGCACGTCGATGCGCCCGAACTGCTGCAGAGCCCTGGCGAAACCGTCCCGGATGGAATCGTATGAAAGCAGATTCAGATTCACCGTCAATGCCTGTCCGCTGCAAGCCCGGATCTTTTCCGCGACTTCTTCGTTCTTTTCGATCTCCGGTGAGGCCACCGCGATGTCGAAACCCGCGCGGCACAGCGTCAAGGCGATCTCCCGGCCGATGCCGCGGCTGGCGCCCGTGACGAATGCCACTCGATTGAACATGCACACTCCTTGATGATTTATTTGTGAACTTCAATCATAGTAGAAAGTGAGACGCCCCCGTTATGGCCTACGCCGATCTGCGTGAATTCATCGCCGCGCTGGAGAAGAACCAGGAACTCCGGCGCATCCCCTTCGAAGTGGACCCCATCCTGGAGATCGCCGCGTTCGCCGACCGCGCGGTGAAAGGCGGCGGCCCCGCGCTGCTGTTTGAGAACCCCAAGGGCAGCCGCATCCCGGTGTTGATCAACAGCTACGCCAGCATGCGCCGGATGCAGATCGCGCTGGAAGTGGATTCGGTCGAAACCGTGGCCGGGCGCATCGCCGAATATCTCGAAATGCGCATGCCGGAAGGCTTGATCGGCAAGCTCAAGATGCTGCCGAAGCTGGCTGAGATGGGATCGTTCTTCCCCAAGACCGTGTCCAAGGGCCCCTGCCAGGAAATAGTGCGCACGTCGGGTTTCTCGCTGTTCGATTATCCGGTACTCAAATGCTGGCCCGAAGACGCCGGCCGCTTCATCACGCTGCCGCTGGTCTTCTCCCGCAATCCCGACACCGGCAAACGCAATTGCGGCATGTATCGCATGCAAATCTACGACGAGCGCACCGCCGGCATGCACTGGCAGACACACAAGCAGGGCGCCGAACATTATCGCCGCCTGGGCGCGCACGGCCAGTCGCGCATGCATGTGGCGGTGGCCATCGGCGCGGATCCGGCGACCATGTTTTCAGCCATTCTGCCCCTGCCGCCGGACCTGGATGAGATGATGATCTCGGGTTTCCTGCGCAGCGATCCCGTGGAGATGGTGAAGTGCCAGACCTGCGAACTGGAAGTGCCCGCGCAGGCGGAGATCGTGCTGGAAGGCTACGTGGAACTGGGCGAGCTGCGCACCGAGGGGCCCTTCGGCGACCACACCGGCTTCTACTCGCTGGCCGATGAGTATCCGGTGTTTCACGTCACCTGCGTCACGCAGCGTAAAGATCCGATCTACGCCACCACCATTGTGGGGCCGCCGCCCATGGAGGATTTCTACATGGGCAAAGCCATCGAGCGGATCTTTCTGCCGCTGATGCGCCTGCAGTTGCCGGAGGTGCGCGACATCTGCATGCCCGCCGAAGGCATCTTCCACAACCTGATCCTGGTGGCCATCCGCAAGTCGTATCCGGGGCATGCGCGCAAAGTGATGTCGGCCATCTGGGGCTTGGGGCAGGCCATGTTCAGCAAGTGCATCGTGGTGGTGGATGAAGACGTGAATGTACAGGACGTGCGCGAAGTGGCGTGGAAAGCGCTGAACAACATCGATCCCGAGCGCGACATTCAGTTCGTGATGGGGCCGGTCGATTCGCTGGATCATTCCAGCCGCATGCCCAACTACGGCTCGAAGATGGGCGTGGACGCTACGCGTAAGTGGCCGGCGGAGGGGTTCACCAGGCCGTGGCCGGGCGTGATCAGGATGTCGGATGAGGTGACGCGGCGGGTGGAGGAACTGTGGCGGCGCGCGGGGTTGTAAGTGGGGCAGGCACTTTGCCTGCGGCGGCCTCCCAGGCCGCCCGGCTACCGGCTCGGGTGGTAAGTTCTGGGATCGGCAGCGATCAAGCGAGATTTACAACGCCGCGAGTTTTGAAGAGCGCACCAGGCGGCACTCCCCTCTAAAGAGATACCGGGGCGCGTGAACCGGCACCGCAAAGCGTTCAAGCCACAGTCGATGCTCGGTTTCCGTGATGTATCCATCACCCAGGAAAGTCGAAACTTAGAATTTGACTCTGCGGCCTTCGAGGATCTGGCCTGGTGGATCGAAAGAACCGGGCGCAGGCTCTTCGAATTATGAAACTGGTCGAGGCGCATCGATCAAGAACATCGGCTCGCTCAAAGCGTTAACTAACGGTAGCGCAAACTCGCGACCCTCCCCGCCGCGTCGTATAATTAGAAGGAAACTGCAAGTGCACAGGGCCACATACCCACAAAAGGACCGTTATAGATGTCAACGCTAGAAGTATCGCCGGCGGAGCCGCGCTTCAGCGATCCCGGCCATACCGTAATTAACGATTTTTCCCTGCAGGTTGCAACTGTAAATGGATCGGGCAGCCAGACCGCCAACACCGTACTCATGCGCTCCATTTTTCAGATGGGCGTGCCCGTGTCCGGCAAGAACATGTTTCCGTCGAACATCGCCGGCCTGCCCACCTGGTTCACCATTCGCGCCAGCAAGCACGGCTACATCGGCCGCAAGAAGGAAATCGATTTCCTGGTGGCCATGAATCCCGAAACCGCGCGCGAAGACGTGCTGAAGCTGGATAGCGGCGCGGCGGTGGTCTACGACGAGCCGCTCAAGCTCGACGGGCTGCGCTCCGATCTGCATTTCTACCCGGTGCCGTTCGACAAGCTGGTGGCGCCCGTCTGCCCGGACGCCAAGCTGCGCAAGCTGGTGCGCAACATGATTTATGACGGCATCGTGGCCTGGCTGCTCTCCATCGACATGGACGAGATCCGCAAGGCGCTGGTGAAGCAATTCGGAAAACGCAAGGCCAAGGCCGCCGATCTGAACTGGGGAGCCGCCCAGGCGGGCCACGATTACGCCGCCAAGACATTCACCAAGGCCGATCCCTACCAGGTCCGGCGCATGAACGAGAACGTCGGCAAGATCATTATCGAGGGCAACACGGCATGCGCGCTGGGTGCCATGTTCGCCGGTGTGACCGTGGTCACCTGGTATCCCATCACCCCTTCGTCCTCGCTGGTCGAATCGCTCATCGGCTATCTGAAGCGCTTCCGCATCGACAAGGAAACCGGCCGCGCGACTTTCGCGGTGGTGCAGGCTGAAGACGAGCTGGCCTCCATCGGCATGGCTCTCGGCGCGGGATGGGCCGGCGCGCGCGCCATGACCGCCACCGCCGGACCGGGCATCTCGCTGATGTCCGAATTTGTGGGCCTTGGCTATTATGCCGAAGTGCCCGCCGTCATTTTCGACGTGCAGCGCGTGGGCCCTTCCACCGGGCTGCCTACGCGCACCATGCAAGGCGACATTCTCTCGACTGCGCTGCTCTCCCACGGCGATACCCAGCACCCGCTGTTCTTCCCCAGCTCTCCCGCGGAGTGCTTCAGCATGTCCATGGAAGCCTTCGACTTTGCCGAGCAGTTTCAAACTCCGGTGTTCGTGATGACCGACTTGGATCTGGGCATGAACAACTGGATGTCCGACCCATTCACTTATCCCGAGAAACCCATACACCGCGGCAAGGTGCTCAGCGCGGAGGATCTGGACAAGTTGGGCGGCTTTGCCCGCTACAAGGACGTGGATGGCGACGGCGTCGGCTATCGCACGCTGCCCGCCACCAACCATCCGGCCAGCGCCTATTTCACGCGCGGCAGCGGCCACAATGAAAAGGCCCAGTATACCGAGCGTGAGGACGATTACATCCACAACATGGACCGGCTGGCGCATAAATTCCAGACCATGCGCAAGCACGTCCCGGCTCCCGTGGTTCGTTATCACCAGGACGCCTCCATCGGTTTCGTGGCGGCCGGCACGTCGGATTACGCGGTGTCCGAGAGTTGCGACCAGTTGCTCGCCGAATATCAGGTTCCGGCCAGCTACTTCCGGCTGCGGGCCTATCCCTTCACACGCGACCTGATCGATTTCATCGACCGGCACGAGCGCATCTATGTGGTCGACCAGAACCGCGACGCCCAACTGCTTTCCCTGATGCGCCTGGAAATGACACCGGAGCAAATCGCGAAATTGAGAAGCATACGATACTACGGCGGGTTGCCGCTGGACGCCCGCACAGTCACCGATGAAGTGATCACCCAGGAGGGCAAATGAGCACCACCGCGGCGCCGCCACCCAAGAAAGTCAATCGCATCGGCCTGGAAGTCCTCAGCTATAAGGGCGCCAAGACTACGTTGTGCGCCGGTTGCGGCCACAATTCCATCTCCGAGCGCGTCATCGAGTGCTTCTACGAACTGGGCGTGGAACCGTGGCGCGTGGGCAAGTTCTCGGGCATCGGCTGCTCGTCGAAATCGCCCGCCTACTTCCTCAACCTCTCGCACGGGTTCAACGGCGTGCATGGACGTATGCCGTCCATCGCCACCGGCGCCATCATGGCCAATCGAAACATGCTCGGTCTGGGAGTCACCGGGGACGGCGATACGGCGTCCATCGGGATCGGCCAGTTCATGCACCTGGTGCGCCGCAATCTGCCGATGATCTACATCATCGAAGACAACGGCGTTTATGGTTTGACCAAGGGGCAGTTCTCGGCCACCGCCGATCTCGGCTCGAAGCTGAAGACTGGCGTGATCAACGATCTGCCGCCCTTCGATTGCTGCGCGCTGGCGCTGCGGTGGGGTGCTACGTTCGTGGCCCGCTCGTTCTCCGGCGACAAGAAGCAGATGCAGGCGCTGCTGAAGGCCGCCATCGCGCACAACGGCCTGTCGGTGATCGACGTGGTTTCACCCTGCGTGACGTTCAACGATCATGACGGTTCCACCAAGAGCTACAGCTACATGAAAGAGCACGAAGAGATGCTGCACGAGCTGGACTTCGTGCCGTCCTACGAAGATATCTCGGTGGAGATCGCGGAAGGTGAAGTGCGCGATGTTCAGTTGCACGATGGCTCGCACCTGCGCATCCGCAAGCTTGGACGGGACTACGATCCGACCAACCGTATGGCTGCCGCGGCCGCCCTGGAGGCCGCTACTCACCAGCACGAGGTCCTGACCGGCGTGCTGTACATCAACACCGAACAGCCGAATTTCCTGGAGATGCTGCACCTGGCCGAGGAGCCCCTGGCTACGCTGCCCCAATCCAAGGTGCGGCCGCCCAAGGAAGCACTCGACGAGATCATGGAAGAGCTGCGGTAGTTTGGCATTGCAGTATAATCTCCGGGATGTCCCTGACGCCGTGGATACCTTTGCTTGCGCTCAACCTGTGCGCCGCACCACGTGGTTGGCGGCGTGCTGCTGAGATCGGCGCCCGAGTTGATCGGCGCCTATGAAGCTCAAGCCAAAGCTAAGGGTGACGGCGTTACCGTCCATAAGCACGGCAAAGCTCTAATCGAGGTGATCTCATCCTTACGGAACTAAGGCCTCTCGCGCCCCTCTTTCATTACGCGGCCCAGTATCCCTCGCGCGTTCCGGTTTATTCCACGGCCGTGACGATCAACGTGGCGTCATCCTGAAACTTGCCGCCGCTGAAGTCCGCGACAGCCGCCATCACGCGCTGCTGCATGGCTTCCGCGTCCAGCGCGCGATGCGTCCGCAGCACCTCCATCAGGCGCTCCTCGCCGAACTCTTCGTCGGCCGCATTGGCGATCTCCGTGATGCCGTCGGTGAACAGCACCAGCCGGTCGCCGGGTGAGAGATCCAGGTGCGCTTCGTGATAAGTCCAATCCGGAAACACGCCCAGCACCACGCCGCCATGATTCACGCGGGTGCACTCGCCATTCTGCCGCACCAGAATCGGCTCGCAATGTCCGGCGTTGGTGTAACTGAACCGCCGGCGCTGGCTATCCAGCACGCCGTAGAAGAAAGTGATGAACTTGCCGCTGCCCAGATTGCCGGCCACGATCCGGTTGATGCGCCCGGCCAACTCGCCGGTGGACAGCTTCTCGCCGGCCAGCGCATGCACCGCCGCCTGCACGTTCGACATCAGCAGCGCCGCCGGCACGCCTTTGCCGATCACATCCGCCACGCACAACGCCAGGTGGCTTTCGTCCAGGCGCAGCACATCCAGATAATCGCCGCTCACGGCGCCTGCCGGTCGCCAGGCGGCGGATATGCCGTAGCCCGGGAATCGGGGGATCTCCCGCGGCAGCAGCCCGCGCTGCGTCACGCTGGCCGCCTCGATCTCGATGGATTCGCGCGACGCGCCATCCCGGCGCTCCTGGCGCAATTCGATCTGCGCGCGCAGCGTCGAAAGCAGCTTGGTGTTGTCCCAGGGCTTCTCCACGAAATCGGCTGCCCCGCGCTGCATGGCCTCCACCGCCAGCTTGATGCTGCCCCACGCGGTCATGACCACAATGGGCAGCGAGCGGTCGAGCTTGCGAACGTTGGCCAGCAGGTCCAGGCCCTCCTGGCCGGACGTTGTATCGAGAGCATAATTCAAGTCCATCAGCAGCACATCGTACTCGCGGTTGTGCAGCCGCTCCAGCACCGCCTTCGGAGAATTCACAGCTTCGATCTGGTAACCCTCGCGCTTCAATAACAAATGCAGCGCTTCTAAAACATCGGGTTGATCGTCCGCAATCAACGTTCGGGGGGCACTCGATTCGGGGCGCAGCATGTTGCCTCAATGGGTATGACGGTATCCGATTAGAACAGTTAGCGTGCCAATCGCAAGGCGGCGATAAGTCCCCTACCCTCAGCGTCATAATAACCTTCAGCCAGAGCGCGGCTGCCCGTCCGCGCAACACGTCGTCCCAAAAACAAACACCTGCCATACTGGACAGCGCCCCAGGCCTGTCCCACAATGAAGGATGCCCAGCGCGATCATCATCGGCGGCGGACTGGCCGGACTGTCGGCTGCCGCGGCGCTCGGGAGCGCCGGGTTCGCGGTCCAGGTGTTTGAAGCGCGTCCTTTCTTGGGCGGGCGCGCCACCTCCTATCCGCTGGCGCCATCCGACGAAGCCTCCGAGACGATCGACAACTGCCAGCACGTGCTGTTGCGCTGCTGCGTCAACCTGATGGACTTCTACGCGCGGCTGGGCGTCGCCGACCGCATTCGCTTCTATCGCGAGTTCTACTTCATCGAACCGGGCGGCCGCATTTCCACAATGCGCCGCGGCATTCTACCCGCCCCGCTGCATTTCACGGGATCGTTCCTGCGCATGCGCTTCCTGAGCCTCGCGGACAAGCTGGCCATCGCGCGCGGCATGCTGGCGATCCGGCGCGAGCGCGCCCGCCGCGACGATCTCGATCGCATCAGCATGCTCGACTGGCTGCTCGAGAAACGCCAGACTCCCCGCGCCATCGACCGGTTTTGGCGCCAGGTTCTGGTCAGCGCCATCAACGAAGATATCGACCGCCTTGCCGCGCGCCACGGCTTTCAGGTCTTTTGGCTGGGTT
>DATGGM010000228.1:0-26835 GCA_035308525.1 Bryobacteraceae bacterium | reverse complement strand
CGTTACCTACGAGACCAAGGTCACCAGCCAGAACGCCCTCGAGCTTTTCAAGGACTATGACATCGTCGTCGATGGCACCGACAATTTCCCCACCCGCTATCTCGTCAACGATGCTTGCCTGCTCCTCGGCAAGCCCAACGTCTACGGCTCCATCTTCCGTTTCGAAGGCCAGGCCACCGTGTTCGCCTACGAAAATGGACCTTGCTACCGCTGCCTGTATCCCGAGCCGCCCCCTCCCGGCCTGGTCCCGAGTTGTGCCGAAGGCGGCGTGCTCGGAATCCTTCCCGGCACCATCGGACTGATCCAGGCCACCGAGACCGTCAAGCTGATCCTGGGCATCGGCGAGCCGCTCGGCGGCCGCCTGTTGCTGTATGACGCGCTTGCCATGCGCTTCCGCGAGCTGAAACTGCGCAAGAATAAAGATTGCCCGGTGTGCGGCGAGCATCCCACCGTCACCCAGCTAATCGACTATCAGCAATTCTGCGGCATACCCAAGCCGCAGCCGGAGACTGCCATGGAAGGCGATATCGAGCCCACTGAAGTTAAAACCAAAATCGATCGCGGCGACAACTTCGTCCTGATCGACGTGCGCGAGCCGCACGAATACCAGATCTGCAACATCCCGTTTGCCCGCTTGATCCCGCTCGGCCAGCTCCCGCAGCGCCTGGGCGAGCTCGATCCCAATACCGAAATCGTGGCCCACTGCAAAAGCGGCATGCGCAGCGCCAAGGCCGTCGACCTGCTCAAGAGAAACGGTTTCCATGCCCGTAACATGAAGGGCGGGATTCTGGCCTGGAGCGACCAGGTCGACCGCTCCGTACCGAAATACTAAACTGGCAGTAGGTGCCCCGTAACATCCTGGTATCGGCGGGCGAAGCGTCGGGCGATCTGTATGCCGCCTTGCTGGTGGATGAACTGCGCCGTCTCTGGCCGGATGCCCGCTACTTCGGCTGCGCCGGCCCCCGCATGCGCCGCGCCGGCGTCGAACCCATCGTGGATTCGGCCAGCCTGGCCGTCGTCGGACTGGTCGAAGTTGTTACGCACATTCCCCGCATCTACGGCGAATACCGCAAACTGCTGGCCGCCGCCCGCCATACCCGCCCCGATATGGCCATCCTCACGGATTCGCCCGACTTCCACCTGCGCCTGGCCCGCAAGCTGCACAGCCGGGGCATTCCCGTGGTTTACCTGGTGGCCCCCCAGGTGTGGGCCTGGCGCAGGGGACGATTACCCGGTATGCGCGGCACGCTCGCACACCTGCTCTGCATCTTCCCCTTCGAGGAGGAGTTCTTCCAGGGCCATGGCCTGGCCGCCACCTATATTGGTCATCCCCTGGCCGGACTGGTTAAACCCAGCCTTCCGCGCGCGGAATTTTTTCGGAAACACAGACTCCCCGCGGGCCGTCCATTAATATCGGTGTTGCCTGGGAGCCGCCGGGGTGAATCCGCCCGGCATCTGCCAGCTCTGCTGGACGCAGTAGAGCGCCTCTATCGCGACCAGGCCGCCAGTTTTATTCTGCCGGCATCGGCGACGGCCGGCGCCGGCTTTTTTCGGGATCGCATCGGCGGGGCTCCCATACGGGTGATCGAAGGGGAAAATTGGGACGCCATCGCGCATGCCGATCTGGCGCTGGCAGCCAGCGGCACTGTCACCGTGGAGGCGGCCCTGCTGGGTACCCCGATGGTTACGTTTTATAAGGTAGCGCCCGCCAGTTGGCTCATGGGACGCATGCTGGTCCGGGTGCCGTACTATTCAATGGTAAATTTAATCGCGGGGCGTGCCGTCGTCCCCGAACTCATGCAGTCGGAGCTCACCGGCGCTCGCCTGGCCGCCGAAGCCCGCCGCCTGCTTGGCGACCATGCCGCTCGGGAAAAAATGCGCGCCGATCTGGCCGAAGTCGCCGCCCGGCTATCCGGCGGCGGCCGGCCCATGACCCGCGCCTCCGCTATTATCCAGGAACTCGTGGAAGGACAACTTACTCATGTTTCGTAGCATCACCATCGGCTTGGCGCTGATATCCCTGGCCGCCGCCGCGCAGGCCCAGGATCGCCGCGCCCGCATCCGCGTTGAGCACTACAACATCGACGCCGAAGTGAACCCCGCCACCCAGGCCCTCTCGGCCACCGCCGAAGTGCGCTTCGTGCCGCTCGATAACAATACCAGCTCCGCCACCTTCGAGTTGAACAACGGCCTGAACGTCACCCACATCGTGGATGCCAAAGGCGCCCAGATCAATGCCACCCACGGCCAACAGGATTTCACAGAGCGCCTCGCCTTCGATCCGCCGCTCCCCAAGGGCCAGCCCGTCTCTGTGAAGTTCACTTACGACGGGCGCTTCAGCGGCGGTGAGGATTCCCCGGTCTACGGCATCAAGTTCGCCGCCATCCACAATGACTTCGCTTACCTGATGTATCCCGCGCGCTGGTTCCCGGTCTACGGCTATACCACGGACCGCTTCTCCGCCGACCTGCGTGTCACCGTTCCCTCCGGCTACCAGGTGCTGGGCAGCGGCATCGACACGCACCAGCCCGCCGGTGACAAAGTGGTCTACACTTTCCATTTCGAGAAGCCATCATTTCCGGGCAGCATCGCCATAGTGCGCGAGCCGGGCGCCAAAGTGACCTCCGAAGGCGTCACCAGCACGCTCTACTTCCGCGGCGAGGAAAAGACCATGGCCCAGCAGTACGGCGAGCAGATCGGCCAGATGATGACCCTGTTCACCGCCGATTTCGGCCTCCCGCCGTTCGCCAACCTGTCCGTAGTCGAGACCGAAACCGGCGCGCCCAACGGCTACGCCGCCCCTGGCCTGCTCTTCCTGAGTCCTCACGCCATCGGCAAACAGGTGGGGAGCAAGCTCCTGGCAAACCAGCTCTCCCGCCAGTGGTGGGAGTGTCTGGTGTCGCCCACTACCCGCAATCATCTGTGGTTGAGCAACGGCCTCGCCACTTACTCCGAGATCCTGTGGACGGAGCATACCTCCGGTCCGGGCGCCGTCGAACAACAGTTCCGCGACGATACCGTGGAAGCTCTTACGGTGGATAGCGTCCCCGTGATCCAGGCCGCCCGCATGGAGGACTATTCCCCCGAGTTGTGGGCGCTCACCGGCAGTAAGGGCGCCGCCGTGCTCCACATGCTGCGCTTCGTCATCGGCGACAAAGCCTTTATGGAAACCTTGAAGGAATTCGCCACCCGCTACAGTTGGAAATCGGCCACCACCGACGACTTCAAGAAGGTGACCGAAGAAGTCACCAAGCAGGACCTCGGTTACTTCTTCATCCAGTGGATCGAATCCAGCGGCGCGCCCGAATTCAAGCTCGATTACACCATTTTCCGCACGCAAAAAGGCTTCCGCGTGATGGGCAAAGTCGCTCAGGATATGGACACCTTCCGCATGCCCGTGGATCTCAAGATCGAGACCGAAGGTAATCCCGAGGAGAAGCGCGTCGAAGTCGTGGGCACGTCATCGGAATTCAGCGTGGATACCTTCGGCAAGCCCAAGAACGTGATCATCGACCCGGATCAGCGCGTGTTGCGCTTCAACAGCCAGGTGCGCACCGCAGTGGCCATTCGCCGCGGGGAGCAGTTCCAGGAAGTCAGCGAATTCGCCGACGCGCTGAAGGAATTCCAGAAAGCGCTGGAAAATAGCCGCAACAGCTCGCTCGCCCACTATCGCATCGCCGAAGTGTTTTTCCTGCAGAACAATTTCCAGTCGGCCGCCAACGAGTTCCGCGAGGCGCTCAATGGCGACCTGGAACCCAAGTGGACCGAAGTCTGGGCCCACATCCATCTGGGGATGATCTTCGACATCACCACCCAGCGCGACCGCGCCGTCAACGAGTACAACTTAGCGGTGCGCACCAAAGACAACACCCAGGGCGCCCAGGAAGAAGCCGCCAAGTACCTGAAGAAGCCCTACGAGCGCAAGAAGAGCCCCGAATCCGACCAGTAGCCTCCTTCGCTGTCGCAGAAGCCACGGCCCGGATTCAGTGATGTGGAAGTTGCTGAAAACTGGAGCCACCCTCCGGGATCGAACCGGAGACCTGCTGATTACGAATCAGCCGCTCTACCAACTGAGCTAGGGTGGCCCTGCCCTTTGATCATAACAACTTGCGGCGAATCTTGGCAAATCAGTGAATCTGCAAAATCCACCACCTTCCCGGGCCGGCATCCTGATTCAGTCCAGCTAACGCCTCAGCCGAGGTAGCGTACTCCATTGGAGTATGCTGGATTGTGCAGGACCGTCGGGGAGCAGCTCCGGCGATGTAATCGAAGGAACGGGTGGTGTTCGCAAAGTGCGGTTTGCCGGAAGGGGCTGGGGGAAACGTGGCGGCTACCGGGTAATAACGTTCTTCTCCGGGACAGACATTCCGGTATTCTTGCTCAACAGCTTCGCCAAGAGCGAGAAGAGCGATTTGGCAGTCCGTCCTGGCAAGGATAGTCGAGACTTACAGGCCGGGAAGGGAGTCGAAATGAAGAAAAGCAAACCGACGGCGGGCGAACGAATGATCGAGAGCGCCGGACAAACGCTCGCGTTCGCCAAGGGCCGCAAGAATCGCGGCTGTGAGGTACACGTCCCGGACGACGTCGATGTCAAGGCGATCAGAGAGAAGATCTCCCTTTCTCAAGGGGAGTTTGCCAAGCTATTCGGTCTGAGTAAACGGACCTTGGAACATTGGGAGCATGGGCGACGAGTCCCCAGCGGCCCCGCCCGGGCCTTCCTGACGGTAATCGCGCGTGAACCTGACGCGGTTCGTCGGGCGTTGCTTGCCTGATGGGATGCAATCAATATCGGATTCAATCAGCACGAACAGCGCGTCATTCGAGCCGCCCGGCGACCTACTGCTACTGCGGCGGCGCAGGCGGCGCGGGCGTGGATGGTTGATCCTGCAGGATGAAGACCTTCTCCCCCGGCTTCACCAGTTTCAGGCGCTGCCGGATCTCCAGCTCGGGATCGGACTTGCCATCGTTGAAACGGTTGATGCGGCCCTGCTGCTCTCCGATCTTCCGCGCCAGGTCCGCGTTCCTCTTCTCGAGCTCGTGGATCTGGCGGCGTTTCTCCAGCAGTCCCGGAATGCCCTGAGGACCTTGCAACGCAATAATCGCATAGCCGGTGATGGCCAATAACCCCACCAGGCCGGCAAACTTGGTGAAAGAAGTCCGCATCGTCTCAATCCGGGAACATCATAATATTAACATCGGAATCAAAATTTGTTCCATCTTTTTGCTTATGACAGATAAAATTGTTGTGTTCAGCACTTGCGCAAGCGAGGCGGAGGCTGGCAGACTGGCGCAGGTGTTGGTGGAGGCCCGCGTGGCGGCGTGCGTGACGATTTTGCCGGGTGCGCGCAGCACCTATCGCTGGCAGGGCGCCATCGAGTCGGCTGCCGAGTGTCTGCTGATGATCAAGTCTTCCCGGCCGCTCTTTGACCGGCTACGGGCTGCGCTCGAAGAAGCCCATGCGTACGAAGTACCGGAGGTCCTGGCGGTGCCGGTCGTGGACGGCTCGCCCAACTATTTGAATTGGCTGGAGGGCCAGCTCGGTGGTTAGTGCCGGCTGGTCGCTTCCGCCCGGCATGGCGATGGTGTTCGACTTGGATGGAGTGATCGTAGATTCGAATCCCTGGCACACCAGGGCCTGGATGCTATACAACCAGCACCACGGCATCGATGCGGGAGAATCCGTCGCCGAGCGGATGTACGGCCGGCGCAATGATGAAATCGTGCCGGATTTCTTCGGACCGCATCTGAGCGCAGCCCAGATCGCAGCCCACGGCGCCGCCAAAGAGGCGCTGTACCGAGAGCTGCTGGGACCCAGGCTCGCCGAATCGCTGGTGCCCGGCGTTCACGATTTGCTGGCGCGGCACGCCGGAGAGCCGGTGGGTATGGCGACCAACGCGGAGCCCGCCAACGTGGACTTCGTGCTGGATAAGGGCGGCCTGCGAAAATACTTTCGCGTTATCGTCGATGGCCACCAGGTGCGGCATCCCAAGCCGCATCCGGAGATTTATTTGCTGGCGGCCGAACTGCTGGCGATGCGGCCGCGCAACTGTATCGTGTTCGAAGATTCCTTCTCCGGCGTGGAGGCGGCGCTGGCGGCCGGGGCGCGCGTCGTGGGTCTGCGGACCACGCACCGGGTATTGCCGGGCGTGGACCTGGCCATCGACAACTTCCTCAGCACGGAGCTGGAACCATGGCTGCGCTCCCAGATTGCGGAACAGCCATGACCGGATCGCTTCTATACATTGCTGTTCGGGTGGCGCTGCCTCTGGGAGCTTTCGCCATCGCCGTGTTCATTTTCGTGGTCTGGCGCCGCGACGAACGGCTCCGCGGACAGCGCGAGCTGCTGCGCCGGGCCTACGAGCTGGGTGAGGAGATCCTGGGGGCCTCGTCCGCGGATCAAATACTGCGCAAAGTGAATGTCGTGGTCCCCAGAATCTTCGGCGTCACCTCCGCCGAGCTTTATTTATACAATCGCCATGCTAAATCGCTGGATGCGGTGGAACGCAATGGAACGGAGCAGACATCCATTCCGCTCTCCGCGCCGCCCGCCGGACCGCAAGCCGGCGCGGTGGCCTGCTTCCATTACCGGACCTTGCTGGCCATACCCGATACCTCGCGCAGCCCGTTTCCAGTGTCCGGGAACTATGGATCCGCCGTGCCGCGATCCCTCCTGTTCATTCCCATGCTCGCGCAGGGCGAGGTGCTGGGCATTTTGCAGATGGACCAGCACGACCGGGCGCGCGTCTTCAGCCACGAGGAACAGACGCTCGCGCAGCACCTGGCGAACCAGATCGGCGTCGCGGTGAAGCTGCTCGACCAGCGATCGGTCCGCGAACAGCTCTTCCGCACCGAAAAGCTGGCCGCGGTGGGCCAGCTCATCTCGGGCATCGTCAACGATCTGCGAACGCCGTTGGCCGCTATCAATAATCTGGCCCGAACCGGAGATGCAGCGGCGGGCCTGGCGGCCATCGCCACCGAAGCGCAGCGGGCGTCGGAGATCGTCGAGCGCCTGGTGGGATTTGCCGGCACGGGCCAGGCTCAAAACCAGCCGGTTGAATTGAACGGCCTGCTGCGTAACCTGATCGAGTTCCGGGAGCGCGAGTGGAAGGTTCGCGGCATCCACACCCGCATCTCGCTGGCGGACGATCCCATCACCGTGCTGGGATCGCATGGCCAGCTCGAGCAGGTATTTTTGAACCTGCTGGTGCACGCCGAACAAGCGCTCTCCGAATCGAGCGAGAAGCTGATCACGATCCGCACCAGCCTGGTTGCCCGGCGCATTCTGGTGGAGATCGGCTTCAGCGGCGCGAAGGGCGCCGACCCCTTCGTCACCGGACAGGAGGAGGGCCCCGGCGGCGCCGGATTGGCGATTTGCCGGAGCCTGATCACCGGCCATGGCGGCGAGATACGGCTGGTGCAGCAGGCCGCGGCCGATCCCACATTTCAGGTCGCGCTGCCCTGCGCGGTGCGCGAACGAACCAGCGGCGCCGCGGCGGAGAACGGCCGGGAGAGCGGCCAGACACTGACTGCGCTGGTGATTGAGCCGGCCGAAGCGACACAAATGCAGTTGCGCGGCCTGTTGGCGGTGCGTGGCTACCGTGTGGTGCCGGTGAACAGTTCCGACGAAGGCTTGGATCTTGCCCAGCGGCTGCGCTTCGATGTGATCTTCTGCTCGGCGCACGCGCCCGGATTGAACTGGGTGGAAACGTCTGAGCAGCTAAAGCCGCGCGTGGGCGGATTCGTCCTGCTTTCCGATGCCTTCAACGCGGAGTTAGCGGCCGATTTCGCGGGCGACCGCCGCTTTGTTCTGGCCAAGCCTGTCGACGAGAAGCAACTCGACCGGGTGCTCGAAGCCATCCAGGTTGGCTGCCGCTAGGGTGAGGTCCTCCAAAAGTACCGGCCGGGATCCTCGGGAAGCCCGTGCGGCCGGCGCGCGGCGTCTCTACCTGGAAACGGATCTGTCTTAGCCGCCTGTCCACGATAAGTCGGGCGCGTAAGGTAGAGTAATCATATGCGGAAATGGTTGCCTTTCGTCTTACTGTGCGCCTGTCCCCTGCTGGCGGACAAATACACCGGACCGCGTCCGCCGAAGCCGGACCTCCCCTATCTTTTGCACGCCGACACCCTGGTGGCCACCGAGGCCGCGGAAGCCAAACAGGAGGAGCGCAAGAACGAAGTCACCTACGTGATACCCGGTGCAAACTCAACGGCGCGCACGCCGCTGGCGTCGCCGATCTTCCTGCTGCTGACCGACGAACTCCAGGCCGATCGCATGCAGGTCTTCAGGCTGCAGTCCAAGGGCGGCCAGCGCGAAGTATTGTTTACCCGCAAGAAGAAGCAGGTGGCGCGCCCCATACGGGTGAATGTCACCCGTCTGGACGACAACCTGTACAAGATCGAAGTGGATGAGTTACTCGAAAACGGCGAATATTCACTGTCGCCGTCGGATTCCAACAAGGTCTTCTGTTTTCAGATTTATTGACGCAAACCGCGCGCCCGCAGATACTCAATCAGCGCACCGGGGTCGTCAGTGATGATCGCGTCCACTTGCGCGGCGATCAGCCGTTTCCATTGCCGCGGATGGTTGGCCGTCCATGTGATCACCGGCACCCCCGCCGCGTGTGCGGCCCGGACGCGCCGGGCGGACACCAGCCGGTGGTACGGCGCAACCCAGTCCGCGCCGGCCTGATGCGCGATTTTGATGAAGCTTTTCGGCGGACCCAGATACAGCGCCGCGAGCCGAATCTCGGGCGCCAGCTTCCGCATGGCGTGCAACGTCCGGTAATCGAACGATTGCACCAGCGCGCGCTTCTGCAGTTTGTGCCGCCGGATCGCGTGCCATACCAGTTCCGCGAAGTGCCCCGGCGGAGGCATCAACTGAGGACGCTCCGGGTAGCTCTTGATTTCGATGTTGAAAAGAAATTGGCCGCGGCCGGCAAGTTCGAGCACCTGGTCGAGGGTAGGGACTCGCGCGCCCGGGATGAGTACTTGCCTGGGGTATCGCCGGTTAGGTTTCGCGGCGCAGTCCCAACGGGCTACTTCCGCCAGGGTCATCTCCCGGATGGGGCGGCGGTTCAGCTTCGGCTCGTGCGAGACCACCACCACATCGTCGCGGGTCACCGCCACGTCCATTTCCAGCGCATCCGCACCCACGGAGATGGCGTATTCAAAGGCCAGCAGCGTGTTTTCCGGACGCAGCGCGCGCGCCCCGCGATGCCCATGAACCAGCATGGGGCGCGTGTCAGGATTTAGAATAGCCATGAATGGTTAACCTTTCCCGAAGAGCGTTCGCGGTGGGAGGCGCCGCCGCGTTGCAGGTCCGCGCCCAGACGCCGCGCGCCCTCCCGACCATCTGCCTCTTCTCCAAGCACCTCCCTAAAATCCATTATGCGGACCTCGGCGGCGTCCTGAAGGATCTGGGATTCGGCGGATGCGATCTGACCGTACGCCCCGGTGGACATGTCGAGCCGGCGCTGGCCCCCGCCGACCTGTATCGCGCGGTGGAAGCCATTCGCGCGGAGGGCGTGGAAGTCCCCATGATTACAACTGCGTTTGTGTCGGCGGCGGACCCTACCCTGCGTTCCGTGCTGGCCATCGCGGGCCGCATGAAGGTGCCGTACTTCAAGCTGGGCTACTGGCCTTACCGTCCCGGCGACAATATCGAAACGCGCGTGGCCGAGGTACGCCGCGAAGTTGCCGGGCTGGTGGCACAGGGCCGGGCTTACGGGATGGCGGCGGGTTTCCACAATCACTCCGGTAATTATGTGGGCGAGGCTGTGTGGGACGGGCGCGCCATCATCGAGGGATTGGACCCGAACTGGATCGGCTACTACTTCGACCCCTGTCACGCTACCGCCGAGGGTGGAGAAGCCGGCTGGAACATCTCCATGCGGCTGGCCTTGCCGCGCATCAAGATGGTGGCGTTGAAGGATTTCTATTGGGAAAAAGCGAACGGCAAATGGAGCATGCGGATGTGCCCCATCGGGGAGGGCATGGTGAACTGGGCACAGGTGTTCGCCCTGCTGGCCGCCGCGCATTTCGGCGGACCGCTCTCCCTGCATCTGGAATACGAGGCGACCGATCAACTCTCGGCCATCGCGCGCGATCTGGCGTTCGTCAAAAAGCAGGTGGCCGCCGTGTATGGCGGCTGAAAGCCTTGTCAGCGGCTGTGGAGCTCCAGCCGCCGCCACTTTCGGCAGCATCCACTGGCCCGGTGACTGCTCGATGAAACAAACGTAGTGGCCGTTACTTGGCATGCCGCCGCCGACGTCCGCATGCCCTGTGTCGGTGAGTTGCGTGACCCATACTCGCGGTACGCGGCCCGGCTGGACCAACCGGTATGTCAATGCCAGGCCCCCGAATAGCATGGCCGTGACCCGCGCACCTGCTCCGGCGCCGCGTATTCGGGAGTCATCATGCGCGTGCCCAGCGTCGTGGCGGGTGACTCGCCGGCGTCGGGCACCAGCAGCTTGGGCGTGCCATCCGCGGTCACCAGAATATTGCCGGGCTTCAGGTCGCGATGCACCACCAGGTTGCGATGCGCGAATTCCACTCCGTCACAGACCTGCAGAAAGAGCCGCAAGCGTTGATCCACGGTGGCCGATTGCCGCCGGCACCAGGCTGTAATCTCCGGGCCTTCGATGAACCCCATCACCAGGTACGGCACGCCATCCGGCTGAGGCCCCCAAAATATTTCAATTCGATCACTCTTGGGCCTTACGCTCATCCTGCGCCGCAAGCCGGTCGAGAGCCTGGTCCACGGCCAGGAATTCCTCGTTCTGCTGTGCCGGTACGGGCACGTCCGCCTCCACGGCGGGCCGATCGCCGCCGCCTCGCTTCTGCGCCTGGCGGCGGGCGTTGGCGATCAGAAGCTGCCGCATGATGTGCGCGGCCGCGCCGTAGAAATGCGCCCGGCTTTGGAAGTCAGGCACATCTTGCCTAACAAGCTGCATGTAAGCTTCGTGAATCAGCGCGGTTGGCTGTAGCGTGCCGCCCGGCCGTTCGTGACGCATATAGGCCACCGCAAGCTTTCGCAATTCCGCGTAGACTACGGGCGCCAGGGTATGCAGCGCCTGCTGATTACCGCTGGCAAACTCACGGAGAAGAATGGTGAAGTCGCCGGTCCCCACTCGATCGAACCTGCCGCCCACCAATCATACTACGGCGGATCCGGATTGAGAGCCCCGCGTGGTACAACGGCATTATGCCGACTATCCGGGTGGAGACGCCGCAGCGCGGCTACGACGTCATAGTCGAGCGCGGCATCCTGGCGCGCTCCGCGGAATACCTGCCGGAGCAAACGGGTAAGGTGTTCGTGGTCTCCACCGAGGATGTTTGGGGCCACCAATGCGCGCAAGTGGAGCGGGCCCTGGCCAACGTTCCCCATGAGGTGCTTTTTCTGCCGGGCGGCGAAGACCAGAAGAGGCTGGCGCCCGTGGAACGGCTGGCCGCAGAAATGATGGGGCGCGGCGGCGACCGCACCAGCGTAGTGGCAGCCTTCGGCGGCGGCATCGTGACGGACATGGCCGGCTTTCTGGCGGCCATCTTCATGCGCGGCATTCCGGTACTACAGATGCCTACCACGCTCCTCGCTCAGGTGGATGCGGCCATCGGCGGCAAGACCGGCGTGAATCTGGCAATCGGCAAGAACCTCATCGGCAGCTTCCACCAACCGCTGGCTGTGCTAGTCGATCCCGGCGTGCTGGATACCCTGCCCGACCGGGAGTATCGGGCCGGCCTGTACGAAATTCTGAAGGCCGGTGTGATCCGCAGCGAGCCATTGTTCCGATTCCTGGCGGAGCATAACAACGAAGTGTTGGCGCGCCAGCCCGCAGCGGTGGATCGAATCATCGCTGAATCCGTCGCCATCAAGGCGCAAGTGGTCTCCACCGACGAGCGCGAGAGCGGCCTGCGGCGCATTTTGAATTTCGGCCACACCTTCGGGCACGCCCTCGAAGCCGAAACCGGCTACACCCGCTTCCTGCACGGCGAGGCGGTGGCATTCGGGATGCGCGCCGCCGTGTATCTGTCGCAAATGACCGGCCATCTGTCGGCTGAAGATGCCGTAGACATTCTGGAAGCCGTCCGCCAGTACGGTCCCATTCCTTCGCTCGAGGGCATCGCCGCCGAGCGCCTGCTGGCGCGGCTGGCCGCCGATAAGAAGACCATCCAGGGGCGGGTACACTTCGTTCTGCCGGAGCGCATCGGTGAAATGCAGGTGGTCTCCGGCATCCGCGACGATCAGGCTCTCGCCGCTGTGCAGGCCGCGCTGGCATGACGGGCACCACGCCGCAGGGCGCGCGCAGCGAACAGGAAGCCGCCAACTGGGTGCGCGCCATGTTCGGGCGCGTGGCGCCACGCTACGATCTCGCGAACCACATCCTTTCGTTCAACCTGGACCGCTACTGGCGCGCGCGCACCGTGGCCAGCGTTTGGGACGTACTGGCGCGCCATGACGCCCGCGTGCTGGACATCTGTTGCGGCACCGGTGACCTGGTGAGGGCCTTGCAACGGGCGCGGCCTCCCGGCATGCCCGTGATGGGTTCGGACTTTTGCCATCCGATGCTGCTTTCGGCGCGCGAGAAGCTCATGAACCGGCGGCGCACGGCGGATCTCTTCGAGGCGGACGCGCTGCATTTGCCGCTCCCCGAAGCCTCGCTCGATCTAATCACGGTGGCGTTCGGGTTCCGCAACCTGGCCAACTATGAAGCCGGCCTGCGCGAGATGCGGCGCGTCTTGCGAAACGGCGGAGTGGCCGCCATCCTGGAATTCTCGCAACCCCCCAACGCATTGTTCGGCGCGTTGTACAGGTTCTATTCGCGGCGCATTCTGCCATTGGTAGGGGGTACGCTCTCCGGATCGCGCGATGCGTACGCCTACTTGCCCGAGTCCGTGCGCAAGTTTCCCGGGCCGGAGGAATTGGCGGAAATGATGCGCGCCGCCGGACTGGGCGCGGTGGAATTCGAGCGTTTCACCGGCGGCATTGTAACGCTGCACGTGGGCCGCGTGTAATTTTGAAGGCGCTGTCGCGCCGGACCACTCGCATAAATAGTGTTTGGCTGCGATGGCGCTAGAGCGAACGCGGATATCGAGTGTTCGAGCCGGGAATCCAGAGCGCCTGCCAGATCTGGGCGCCGTCAGTGCTTTTATAGATGGTGTAGTTGTCCCATGCGTACAGGGTGCTGGGCGTCTGCGGGCTGATGGCTATCTGCGTTATGTATACCTGCGGCAGCGGCGCGCTGGACGTTTGCCAGTTCACACCGCCATTGACGCTCTTGTAGAAGGCGCCATTCTGCAGCAGGGCGTATGCATTCGACGAATTGACCGGATCAACCGCCAGCGCGGCGGCCGGCGGCAGTAAGTCGGCTGCCGGCGTCCAGGTGACTCCCTGGTCGCCGCTGCGGAAGATGCCGCTGGGCGTGCCGGCGATTACCAACTTGCCGTCGCTGGACGCAGCCAGTGCGGAAACGCTGCTGGCCGCGAAGCCTGAATTCACAAATGGGGCTCCCGCTTCGCTGACCTCGAGGGCGCCCTGAACCGGTTGCGGCTCAAGCGCATTCGTGACCGGAAAATTGCCGGACGTAGTATTGCCGGCCACATAGACATAACCCCGGCTATCCGTGGCGATTACGTTCGGTTGATCGCTTCCGTTGCCGGATAGCACTTGACGATTGAGCAGCTCTTGCCCAAGAGCTGGTGCGGCGCAGGCTAACACCCGCAAAGCCGCCAGGCAGAGCTTTCGCATGGCTGAGTCTCGTTGTGTAGGTAACACCGCATGCACGGAAACGACTCGGTAGGTTTCAAAGCGGCGGTACTAAGTCCCGGACTTCAGCATTTCTCCGGCGATACGCATGGCGGCTTCCTTCCCCCGCTGTCCAGCTTCGCCGGGCGCGCCCACACAGGATGGGCAGCCAGCTTCGCACTCACAGCCCGCGATCAGCTCAGACGTGAGACGTAGCAGCCGCCCGGCCATCTTGTGCAACGGTGCGCTCTGCCCGACTCCGCCGGGGTAGCTGTCGTAAAGATACAGGTTAGGCTCCTCGCTGAAGGCCACGCCCAAGTCCCGCGGATCGCACATCAGGAGCAGCGCGGCGACCGTCTGCAGAGCGTTGCCCAGGCCGGCGAGGCCGCTGCGTTTGTCGTCCGGCGTGAGATCCGGGAAGCGCGCCAGGAACTCGGCGGGAAAATGCAGCCAGAAGGCGGTCGTGTGCATCTCCTGCTCGGGCATGGACAGATTCCCGGCCCCCACATTCTCATTGGTATAAAACTTGATCTTCTTGAAGCCCACGATCTGGCGGGTCACGCGCACGTCGCCGTGGCATTTACGCGCGCCGCCGAATGGCTCGCCTTCGAATTCATCTAGAGTCTTCACCTGGGTGTAGTCGATGGCGTCTGTATAGTAATCGCATTCGACGCGCCGCACATAGGCCTTGCGTTCCTGGTAGTCGAAGCGTTCCACGTGATATTGGCGGGCTTCGTGTAAGTAGATGGCTTTCTCGTGCAGCGTGGTGAGGGCCGCGCTGAACGCGACTTCGGCGATGACGGCCGGCTCGCCCGTGATATCCACCACCACGAAGTTATCACTCGATACGGAACGCAGGCTGGTGGCGTCCGCCGGATAAGAATCCGAGGTCCAATGCCAGGCGCCGGCGGAATGGTGCAGGAATCCAGTCTCTTCGAGGAAGCGGCACGGCTCGGTAGCGTCATGTGTGCCGAATTTCTCGCCATCCTGAATGGGGAGCTCGAATGCGGCACATTTCAGATGCGCCAGCAGGATTTCGAGGTTATCCGGATTGATATAGGCGTGCTCGGGCGAGCGGCCGAAGAAATAATCGGGATGCTCCACAATGTACTGATCGAGGGGCGCGCTGGAGGCCACCAGCACGGCGGCCGAGGCGCCCTGGCGGCGTCCCGCGCGCCCGGCGCGCTGCCAGGTGGAGGCGATGGTGCCCGGATAGCCCGCCATGACCACGGCGTCGAGCGAACCGATGTCGATGCCCAGTTCGAGCGCGTTGGTGGCCACCACGGCGCGGATCTGGCCATCGCGCAGCTTGCGCTCGATTTCGCGGCGCTCGCGTGGCAGGTATCCGCCGCGATAGCCGCGCACGGTGTCCGGGGGCAACGGGCCGCTCTCCACCGCGTCCTTTAAATAGGTCACCAGGATTTCGGTGGCCAGCCGGTTGTTGGCGAATACCAGTGTCTGTAAGCGGTGTTCGATGAACTCCAGCGCCAGCCGGCGGGCTTCTCCGATGTAGCTGCGGCGGATCCCCAGTTGGCGGTTGACCACCGGCGGATTGTAGAAGACGAAGAACTTTTCCCCGCGTGGCGCGCCGTTGGAATCGACGATGCGGAAGGGCGATTCGGTGAGCGCCTCCGCCAGCTCGCGCGGATTGGCGATGGTGGCCGAGCAGCAGATGAAGATTGGCTTCGAATTGTAGAATTCGCAGATCCGCTTGAGCCGCCGCAGCAGGTTCGCCAGGTGGCTGCCGTAAACACCGCGATAGTAGTGCAACTCATCGATCACGATGTAGCGCAGATTCTCAAACAGCTTGGCCCAGCGCGTATGATGCGGCAGAATACCGGAGTGCAGCATGTCCGGATTGGTGAGCACGATATTGGCGCGCTGGCGGATGGCTTTGCGGGCATCCTGGGGAGTATCGCCGTCATACGTGAATGCGCGGATTTCGGAGCCCATCTCGTCAATAGCCGTTTGCAATTCGTGGAGCTGGTCCTCGGCCAGGGCTTTGGTGGGGAAGAGATACACGGCCCGGGCGCCCGGGTCGGCCAGAAGCTGGTTCAGTATGGGCAGGTTGTAGCACAGAGTCTTGCCGCTGGCGGTAGGGGTGACCACCACCACGTTATGGCCGGCCTGTATGAGTCCGCAGGCCTCGGCCTGATGCGAGTAGAGTCGCTCAATGCCGCGCTCTGCCAGGGCCTGCCGCAGGACAGGGTTCACGGACTCTGGCAGGTCTTGATAAATGCCGTCAACGGCAGGTTCATGCCGGATGGCCGCGTGGTGGAAACGGGTGAGCGCCGCTTCCAGGGTCGGGGATGTGGGGGCAGCTAGGGCAAGCTCCATGTTTCGCCTTTTCTTTGCCACGTTATAGGAACACTTTACAGGAAAAGGATGAAGGAGGCAAGCCCGCCGCTGAGTGAGTGACCCGATTATTCTTCGGGGCGGAGGAATTCGTAGCGCTCTAAGGTGGCGGCGATATCGTAGCCGGCCTGGATGGAGTCCGACGGGTTCGACCGCAGGACCTTGCCGATACAGCGCAAGTTGACGCCCTGGTCCACGGCGCCGGCCAGGGTGATGACGTATTCAATGGAGACACCGATGTCCGGTTCGTTCTCAGCCGTGAATAAAACACCTCCCGAGCTGATATTCTTGGTTAGCCCGAGATGCATCACCCTTTCCGTCCCGTTGCGGGTAATGGAGAGAGGCAATTGTAGAGTGAACCGCCGGGTCCGTCGTTGTTCCACCATAGCTAATCTAGTTTCCTTCGTAACTCGGGTCAACCACTTATTCAAGAAAAACGACTGGTATCGGTACCACGCGATTGAGGACTTTAGTCCTAACGCAGGACTCTCGGTCCACTCAGGTAGACACTGCGTACTACCATTGCAAGCCCGCCCGAGGAATTTCTTTAAACTTTCCTTATAACCGGACGATTAAGAGAGGGTGAACCAGCAGCCGCCAGCACTGCATCCGGAAATCCTAGCGCAACCCGCTCTGGAATGGCGTGCACTATCGGGGCTGATCGCTGATTCGCTGCCGGCCATGATCTGGATGTGCGGCATAGACGGGCGGCTTACTCTGTTCAACAAGCGCTGGCTGGAATTTACGGGGTACACGCGGCAGCAGGCGCTCGATGAAGGATGGCTTGCCGCGGTGCATCCCGACGAGGTGCACCAGCGTTCAGCCACTCAGCAGGCCGTGGAGGCTCACCGGCCCTTCGAAACCGGATACCGGCTGCGCCGGGCTGACGGAGAGTACCGCTGGATGCTGGACCAGGGCGCGCCGCAATTCGATGCACAAGGCGACTTTTGCGGTTATGTGGGCGTGGCGGTGGACATCACCGAACGCAAGCGCGCTGAAGACAAATTACGCTGGCTATTCAAGGCCGTGGAGCAGAGTCCAGCCACGGTAGTAATTACCGATCTCACCGGCACCATCGAGTACGTAAACCCGAAGTTCACGGAAGTGACGGGATACAGCTTCGAGGAGGCCATAGGGCAGAATCCGCGGATGCTGAAATCGGGAGAGACGCATTCCGGGGAATACCGCAAGCTATGGGAAACGATTCGAACCGGCGAATGGCGCGGTGAGTTCCACAACAGGCGGAAGAACGGCGAGCTGTATTGGGAAGCAGCATCGATCAGCCCGATTCGCGACGAAACCGGTAAGCCCACGCATTACATTGCTGTCAAGGAGGACATCACCGAACGCAAGCGCATGGAAGCCGCTCTGCGAGTTTCCGACCAGCGCATTCGCGCCGCGGTGGAGAGCGCCAAACTGTGGATTTACGACGTCGACCCGGCCACGGGCATCGGTGAGGTATATGGCACTGATACCTTCCTGAAACGCCTACGGTCGCCTCGGGAGTGGGCGGATGCCGTTCACCCGGACGACCGGGAGCGCGTATGGGCCGCCCATCTGCGGCGCATTGAGAGCGGTAGCGGAGTAAAAGAAGAGTACCGGATGGTGGATGCGGATGGTACCGTCCGCCATTACTCGGACCACGGCGTTCCGAACGGCGAAGGCTGGGTGACAGGTGTATTGCGCGACATCACCGAGGAGAAACAGGCCCAGGAATCCATGGCGCGACTGGCGGCCGTGGTAGAGTGCTGCAATGATGCCGTGATTTCTGTGGACGCTGACAGCACGGTCCGGAGCTGGAACCGGGCGGCGCAGAACCTGTACGGATATGCGCCCGCGGAGATCTTGGGCCGCCCGGCCCTCGAACTGATGCCTCCGGAACGGCGTGCGGACGCGGGGCTCAACCTATCCGCCGTGGTTAGCGGCATGTCGCGCGCGCTTTTTGAAACCCGGCAAATGCGCAAAGATGGCACGGCGTTTCCCGCCAGCATCACGGCCTCTCCCATTCTGGACCAGGCGGGCCGTGCCGTTGGCGGGTCCGTGATCATCCGGGATATTACGCGGCAGAAGGCGGCCGAGGAGGCCCTCCGCGAGAGCGAGAATCGCTTTCGGGCGCTGGTCCAGAACAGCACCGACCTGATCACATTGCTCGATCCGGAAGGGGTCATTCTCTACGACAGTCCGGGCGTTTCCGCGATGGTAGGTGTTTCACCCGAAAGCCGTCTGGGATGCGAGGCTATTCAGTGGGTGCATCCGGACGATCGCCCCTACCTTTGGATGCTGCACCAGAAATTGCTGCAGGGGGCCGGCGTGAAGGCGCGGGCGCAGGTCCGGTTGCGGCACGCCGACGGATCCTGGCGGTGGTGCGACAGTCAGGCCACGAATCTGCTCGAGGAACCCGGAGTGCGCGCGCTGGCCACCAGCTTCCGGGATATCTCGGGACTGAAGGCTGCCGAGTCGGCGCTGCGCGAGAGCGAGGAGCGCTACCGCATGCTGATTGAGGATGCCAGCGATGCCATCTTTACGATGGATCTGGATGGACGCTGCACCGCTCTCAACGGCGCGTCCCAAAGGATTTCCGGGTATAGCCAGCAGGAGGCGCTGGGCATGGCGCTACCGGAGATCATTGCCCCCGACCGTCTTTCGGCGCTCCTCGAACATTTTCAGGCTACATTAACAGGCAAAACCACCGAACCGGTGGAAACAGAACTGGTCGCACGTGACGGCCATCGGGTGTCCGTGGAGGTGAGCGGCCGGCCGCAAATCAGGGATGGGTCGCCAGTGGGCCTGCTGTGCATCGCGCGGGACATCAGCCAGCGGAAACGCGCCGAAAGGCGGGAACGCCACCGCCGGGAAGTGCTCGAGATGATCGCCCAGAATCAACCTCTGGGGGCAGTTCTGCGGCGCCTGGAGCAGATGATCGAACAGTACCACCCGGGAACTGCGGCCCGCATTACCCTATTGGCCGAATCGGGCTCCCCGGCGCCGCCGGAGCCAAACGGAGCCTCCTCCGGCGAGCAACCCGGCCTTCTGCGGGTGCCGATCCGGGCTTCTAATGGCCAACTGCTTGGCAACATCGAGATCGCTCATCCCGAAACCTGGAAGCCTACCGAATTCGAGCGTCTGAGCTTGGATTCAAAGGCCCGGCTGGCATCCATCGCCGTGGAGCACCGGCAGCTTACCGACCGGCTGGCGCATCAGGCGCAACACGACCCGTTGACCGGGCTGCCCAATCGTAGCCTGCTGGACGACCGGTTGCGGCAAGCCATTTCTCTGGCGCGGCGTCAGGAGAGAATGGTCGCGGTGCTGTATGTGGACCTGGACCGCTTTAAATACATCAACGACACCCTGGGTCACGATGTCGGCGACAAGCTGCTGATCGAAGCCGCCAAACGGCTGCAGAGCGCGGTGCGGGAATCCGATACACTGGCGCGGACGGGCGGAGACGAGTTTGTGGCGGTGCTATTCGGCATCGAGCGGAGCGAGGACGCCGAATTAGTGGGCGAACGGATCCTGGAGGCCATGCAACAACCGTTTGAGGTTATGGGTCACGAGCTGTTCGCCAGCGCCAGCGTGGGCCTCAGCTTGTTCCCGCAGGACGGGGAGGATGCCGCCACCCTGCAAAAACATGCGGATGTGGCGATGTATGAAGCCAAAAACAGGGGCAGGAACCGGTTTCAGAAGTTTGAGCGACAGTTGACCGTGGCCTCCCACGAACGGCTGGAGATCGAAAACCAGCTGCACCGGGCGCTGGAGCGCCACGAACTGGAGCTATACTACCAGCCCCTGATTGAACTTTCGTCCGGATATATGGGCGGCGTGGAAGCCCTGCTGCGGTGGAATCACCCCAAATGGGGCCTGGTCCCGCCAAGTCGGTTTGTGCCGGTAGCCGAAGATAGTGGCTTGATCATCCCCATCAGCCTTTGGGTCTTGCGGGAAGCTTGCCGGCAGCACCAGCTATGGCGGCGCGGCGGACATCCGCCGCTGCGGATCGCGGTGAATATCTCGGCCATTCAAGTGGCGCGCACCAGCCTGGCCGACACTGTGGCCGCGGTGCTGGCGGCCTACTCCATCGAGCCGCAATACCTTGAGTTGGAGCTCACCGAGGGAATCCTGATGCGGGACGTGGCGGATTCCACCCGGCAGATCGCTGCATTAAGGGACCTGGGTGTGCAGATCTCGATTGACGATTTTGGGACGGGTTACTCTTCGCTGGCTTACCTGCAGCGCCTGCCGATAGACAATTTGAAAATAGACAGATGCTTCGTCGAAGGCATCGGGCACACTGCCGGCAACCAGCGCCTGGTGCAGGCTATCGTGGGGCTCGCCCACGGGCTGAATATGACGGCCACCGCGGAAGGGGTGGAAACCGAAGAACAGTTGGCGCTACTGCGTGCGCTCGGCTGCGACAGGGCGCAGGGCTTCCTGTTGGGCAGACCCGCGCCTGTGAGCCAGTGCGAAAGCTTCTGGCAAACGCGCGGTCCACAAGCTATTTTTGATCCAGGTTCGCTTTTAGATCTTCCGGCGTAAGACTACAATTGGCTCCGCCGGGCGGAATGTCCACCTTGGCAGTCCACAGAATGGCGTTGACTACCAGGCGGCGCTGATCCTCCAGGCCCCAATTGTGGTGAAAGTGCCCGCCGGTGAAGCCGAAGCCGCGCCCGCCATCGTCGCGCTCCACCGCCCACGCGACAGTCTCCTGTTGCGGCGCGCCCTTGGGCAACATCGTGGTCAGGATGGGCACCATGCGTTTGTCGTCCTTGCGGAACACGATGCGGTAATACCACTCATCGGTGCTCCGGAAGGTGTCCCAGCCGCGCGAGATGGCATGCGCCGGCGCACTCTGGGTCAGCTCGACGTCGTTGACCGGATTTTGCGAATAAGGCCGGCGATAGAATCCGCCGATCCAATCGAGCAATTCCAGACCGCCGTGGTCTCCCGGAACTTCCACGGCGTAATGCAGGCAGGCCAGCCCCACGCCGCTCTTCATTAGCTTGCCAACCTTGGCTAGCCGGTCGTCGGACAGCAACGGGTGCCCCTCGCCGCCATCCATGTAAAGCACGATGGAGCGCGCTCCCTCGAAGAACGCTTCGTCCGCGGGCCAGCCGCCCGTGACTATAATAACGTCCACGCCCGGATTCTGGCGCAGGCACTTAGCCAGCAGCGTGGCGCCGGCGTTGAACTCGTGCTCGCCGGGTCCATGACTCGGGCGGCCGGCCACCAGCACGATCTTGGCGGAATTCGCCGCGCACGCCGCCCAACAGAACGCGATGAGCAACAAACCCGCTCTGTTCACTTGTGCTCCTTCTCCAGCCAGCCGCGCAATCCGCCTTTCTTTTCCTTATCTTTATCATCGGCCGTCTTCTGCGCCGTCTTAGCCTTCTTGCCGGGCTTGGCATCGGCCATGGTGGCTTTGTCGATGGCGGCC
Organism: Bryobacteraceae bacterium; assembly: GCA_035308525.1. Classification (GTDB taxonomy): domain Bacteria; phylum Acidobacteriota; class Terriglobia; order Bryobacterales; family Bryobacteraceae; genus Bog-159. The sequence continues at coordinate 5,311 of DATGGM010000228.1, read as the reverse complement.
AGCGCGATGGGCGCCATAATGCGGTACCCCTTGCCGTTGGGATGCAGTCCGTCATCGGACGCGTCCGCCTGCAGGAACCCGTCCTTGTCCGCCAGCGCGGAGTAATAATCCACGTATGCGTAGCGGTGCTGTTCGCAAAAGCTCTTCAGCCATGTGTTCAGCTCTTGAATCCTGGCGGGCGGCCGCCCGGCGGTTCGCGCATACCGCGGATCGGCGTCCTTATGGTAATCGCTGACCGGAAGCAGGGAAGCGAACATCGGCTCGATGTGATGGACCTCCGCCAGATCCGCCATCATCGACAGATTGTTCTCGATAGCGCCCAGCGGCACACCTCGCGCCAAATCGTTGGTGCCGGACAGCACCAGCATTAAGCGGGGCTTGAGGTCGATCACATCCGCCTTCATGCGTCCCAGCATCTCGCCGGTGATCTGGCCGCTGATGCCGCGATTCACGAAGTCGCGCGCGCCGCCGTAATACTCCTTGAGCCGCCAGCCGTCGGTGATCGAGTCGCCCAGAAACACCACGCGCGGCTGCGTCGGGGAGGGCGCCCCGAGCCTTTCGTCCGCCTCCGCGTAGCGCTTCAGATTGTCACGGTCCGGAGTATGCAACTGCGCTTCTGTGGACTCCAGCAGCGCGCGGAAATGGGCGTCCAGCCGGTCCACCGCGTCGCGCAATTCACCGAACTGGCGCCGCCCTTCCTCGGGAAACGGGTAAGGCTTCGGCACGGTTTCTGAGATCGCCAGGTACGCGCGCACCGTAGCCAGGAAAGCGTAGGTGTTGCCGGTATTCTGGGGCGCTAGAGCGAGGTTGGCCAGCGCTTGCCGGGCGTCTTCCAGCGCGGGCGCTCCCGCTCGCGCCAGACCAGGCACCGCCAAACCGGTCGATTCCATCAACTGCACGGAGCGCCGTTCCAATTGCAACGCATCCTGATTCGAAAGCAATGCGCCGCTCTGGGCCAGCGCCAGCGACGCCACCGCCCACAAACAGGCGAGCCATCTCATGTCTTCTCTTCCTTATCCAGTTGTAGAGTGATGGTGCCGATGGCGAACTGTAGCCGCACGCGGAGCTGCACGGGCAGTTTGCGCGCGTCGTCGGTCAGCCAGATGTACAGATGCCCGTAACGGCGGTACAGCACGTCGTTAAAGAGGAACGCCTCGTAGCGGATGGTCTTGAACGCGCCGGCGGGGGTCTTGACGTCCTCGCGCTGCTGTGCCTCGACCCGCGCCATCACGCTCTTCTTGCCGTCGCTGATGGCCACCTGGGTGGACTGGCCGGGCTGCAGATTGAGTGTGCGCAGCGAGTACAACCCGCCCAAAACGTCGTGCACGCACGCCGGGATGTCGATCTCGTGCGAGGCCACCGTTTTGTTCTGCGCGAGGTCGGTTTCCAGATATTCTGCTTTATGCGTCTCGCGATTGAATGTCACGCGGGTTTCCTTGCGGCGGTTACCCTCCTCCGCCCGCAAATAAGAACCCGAAGCGCACAAGTCCGATTCCAGGTTGGAGACGTAGTCGTTGTTCACCTTGAAGAGCTTGGAGACCAGCCCGGTGGATTCCAGATGCAGGTCGGCCTGCCAGCCGGGTTGGGAGTGATGGGGTGTAGCGGTCCAGACCAGACGCGCCTTGCCCGCCGTCACCAGGCGCCACTCGACGGCGTAATGTAACGTCTCGCGTGCGGGAAGCGCGTTGGGTGCGGCCATGACAACGGGGCCCACAAACAACAAAAGCAGCATCCAGACTGCTGTCATTAAAGCCAGTGTAACGCGTTCCGCGGCCGGCGCCGGGCCAAGCGCCCGAGCCGGTGCTAGCCTATACACTTGAACAAAATGACCAGCCCGGCCGGCAGCTCTCAGTTTGCCGCGCCTCCGCGCACGGTCGACGCATGGCTCGCCGCGCGCATGCTGCTGGGCAGTGTCCGGGCGCAGATCGGATGGCTGATCCTGGGTTTTGCCTCCTTATTCTTTTGGGCGTTCGCGTGGAACGCAGACCTCTCGGCTTGGCGTTTCAAGCCGGCGGCGACCGGACAGGTGCGGGGTGAGTCCATCGAATGCCGGCCAACCCGTCTCTCGGAAGGCGGCACCAAAACCCGCCGCGGCACACCGATCTATGAAAATCTATATCGGTACCAACTGTCAGGACAGCCATACCAGGGATCCTCGTTCGCCACCGGCACATGCCTGGCGGGCGGCCCGGTGACCGTCGAGTATCTGCTCGATAAGCCCGCGTATTCACGCATCGCCGGGATGCGCCGGCGACCGTTCGGTCCGGAGGCCATCGTGGTGGCGGTTATGCCGGCCATCGGCATCTTCATGATCGTCACAGCCATCCTGCGCGGCCACCTGCATGCGCAGTTGTTGCGCGATGGGCTGTTCGCCACAGGCAAGCTGGTTGAAAAGACCCGGACCAACGTACAACAAGGCCGGCGCCAGGTTTACCGGATGACCTTCGAATTCATTGCACAGACAGGTGTCACCGGCCGTGTGACTACGCGCACGAGCACACCAGGCCTGTTAGGAGACGCAGGCGATGTTCACTTGTTGTACGACCCGGCCAATCTGAAGCGCGCGGCGCTGCTCGCTACCCTTCCCGGAACCATCGGCGCGGGTGAAACCGGGCAGCCGATCGCGCGGGGATCGGCCCTGTTTTGGGTTTTGCCGGCGCTGACCATCCTGGGCAACGCCTGGTATGTGTATCATCTGCAGTCGCGATGACAGTGCGCCGCCCCGCTAATTGGCGAAAGGCTTGCCTTCTGAAAGCGACTTGGCCATGGCTTCCAGGTTCTGCTTGTTCTGATTGTCGGGCGCCTGCGCGGCAGCTTTCTGCGCATACTCCGCCGCCTTCTTATAGTCGCCGACCGCCATGTAGCCGCGCGCCAGGCCGACATTCACGGGCCAGGCGTCGCCGTTGCGCGAGGCGTTCAGCTTGAAGATCTCCAGGGCCTCCTGGGTCTTCTTGGCTGTCAGCAGTTGACGCCCGTATTGATGAATCTCCAGAGCCGTGGTGCTGGGGAGGTGGACGGCGGTCTGCATGATCTTCTCCGACTCGTCGTCGCGTCCCATCTTTGCAAGTACCTGCGCCTTGGTGCTCAGCGTCGCGAAATTAGTCAGGCCGATAAAGGGAGTCTTGATGGCCGCATCCGCCCAGGCCAGACCATCTTCCAAATGCGTCCCTGACTGCACGCAGAACAGCGCCGCGTTATCGTAGGACTGGGGGTTGAAGCCATTGCCGCCGGTCAGTTCCTGGCGCACTTTTGTGATGTAGATTTCATTCACGTTCTCGACCTTGATATTCCACGGCACGGACAGTTCTTCCCACTGCATTTCTGCGGTGGCCTCGGCCGGGCGGCGCGTGGTGAATTCGTAAGCCAGCCATTCGCGATACTCATGTTTGGCGGGCTTGACCTTGACGCGCAGCGCGTCCTGACCCTCGTCATAGAAGAAACTGCCCCAGGCCGATGAGTTCTTCGAGAAGATAACGGTCCATTCCTCCTGCCCGGGGATAAAGTGCAGGCCATACTTGCCGGCCGGCAGGGCTTGCCCTTCGACTATTACCGGATCGCTGACGGCGAAAACGGTATTCTCGTTCGCGCCACCGCGCCAGGGGCTGAGCTTGCCGCCCAGGAAGCCCAGGTCCGTCATGCCGTAGGGGACCAGCTTGCCCCAAATCTGGCCGCGGCGGTCCGTTCCATTAGGACCGTGCACGGCGGGGCTGGAGTAGTCGATGGTGACCTTGACCGGACCAATGAACTGGGTAACGGACGCCTTCTGGTTATTGCCGCTGGGCGGAAGCGTCAGCGGGGGTTGCGCGAAGAGCGACCCGCAAAGGGCCGCGCCTAGGGAGAGCTGAAGCAATGTACGCATACGACAGCAGACGCGGCAGGCTGCGAATTGTTTGGGCGGGACACGCCGCAAGGATGCAAAATGTTTAGAACGATTCGCGGTTCCCCAGCGTTATAACAAGCAGAATGCCCCTGGCGATGGCAGCCGGCCGGGTGAAGGCGCGAAACGACGCGGACCTGATCCTGGCCTCCAAACGCGGCGATCTATCCGCGTTCGAGGAGATCTACGCCACCCATGCCGGGCGCATGAAGAGTATCGCGTTTCATATGCTTGGAGATCGCGCAGACGCCGAGGATGCCGTACAGGAAGCGTTTTTGAAGATCTATCGCGGGGCGGGCGCCATCCAGTTCGATTCACATCTGGCGCCCTGGATTTACCGCATCCTGCTGAATTGCTGTTACGACACCGGCCGCAAGCGCCGCCACCAGGCGGAAGCGCCCCTGACCGTTGAGCCGGCCGCGCAGGAGAACGCGCCGCTGCAAGTGGCGCTGCGCCATGCGTTGGGCCGCATCCATCCGCAGCATCGGATGGTGTTCTGGTTGTTTGAAGTGGAGGGCTTCCGGCATTCCGAGGTGGCCGCCATCCTGGAGATCCCGGAAGGCACCTCAAAAAAGTGGCTGTTCGAAGCCAAACAGGAATTGAAGCGATTGTTAACTGAGAGTCGCTCATGACGTTCGACTGTAAAGACTTAGAGCGAGCGCTGGCCGTACCGGAATTATTGCCCGATGCGCGTGAGCATGCCAAGGTTTGCGACGCTTGCCGCCGCGAGCTTTGGCTCTGGAGCGAAATGTCGAACGTAGCTCCCGGCCTGCGCCAGGAATGGGACACGCCCGACTTGTGGCCGAAAATCAGGGAGACTCTGGCGGCCCAGCAGAAGGCGGCCAGGCCGCGCAGCTTCGATTGGCGGATTCTGGCGGTGGCCGCGGCGCTGGTGATGGCGGTTTCGGTTTTCGTGGTGATGCGATGGCGGCCGGGATCATCCGCGCCGGCCGCCAGGCAGGACAGCGACTTCCTGACCGAGCAGACGTTGAAAGAAGTGGAACAGAGCGAGGCCGCCTACCGGGCCTCCATCGACAAGCTCTCGCGTTTGGCGCAGCCCAAACTCAACGCCTCGGATAACCCCGAGACGATTGCCGACCGCGAGAAGCTGCTGGTGCTCGATTCGGAGATCAGCGAGGTCCGCTCCACAGTCGACCGCAACCGTTTCAATGCCCGGCTGCAGACGGAACTGGCGGTTCTTTACCGGGAGAAACAAGACACTTTGAAGGAGATTCTGCAACGTGCGCAAAAGTATTAAGATCGGCCTGACCCTGTTATTGGCGGTACAGGCTTATGCGCGGAATGAATACACGCGCAGCTTCGACAAGACCGTGGCCCTGCCCGCCGGGCAAAGCGTGCGGGTAGAGCATCGCATGGGCAATGTCAACTTGCGGGCGCGCCCCGGCCATGACGTGGTGGTACACGCGTCTATAC
>DATGGM010000227.1:0-4037 GCA_035308525.1 Bryobacteraceae bacterium | reverse complement strand
CATCTGCCGTTCGGCCCCGAACACTTCCTCGGCCGCGACGCGCGCTTCGTGCTGGTGTGCTTCAACCTTCTGCCGGAACGCCCGGGCTTCGCTGGCCGCCGTGTCAAGGAAAGCGCGCTGCTGCGTCCGCTCCTCCTCGATACCCGCCATTTGCGTGCGCGTCTGTTCCAGTTCGGCGCCCGACGAGGCCATGCGTGTTTCCAGTTCGCCCACCCGCTCCGTGTTGCTGCGCTCGCGGGCCGCGGCACGCTCCAGTTCAACAGCCGACGTGTTGGCGTGGTTCTGCGCTTCCTGCGCCTGGTGCTCCAACTCGTAGCCGCGCTCGGTCAGCGCGTGCTGGCTGGCTTCCATCGTGCCGATCTCGGTGGCCGAGGTGCTGATCTGCTCGGTAAGCGCGGCCATCTCCTGCTCCAGCCGCGCCTGTTCCGCATCCATCTGGGCCATGCGGCTGGCCAGAACGATCCGCAGCCGCCCGCGCAGTTCGTCGCGCACCGCGGCAAAACGCTCGGCTTTGGCGGCCTGGCGCTTGAGGCTGTTCATCTGCCGCGTGACTTCCTCAAAGATGTCATCTACGCGCGCCAGATTCTGCTTGGCCGATTCGAGGCGAAGCTCGGCCAGTCGCTTCTTGGTCTTGAAGCGCGTGATCCCGGCGGCCTCTTCGATAATGGCGCGGCGATCGTGCGGCTTCGAGCTCAGCAATTGCCCGATGCGCTCCTGTCCGATGATGGCGTAGCTCTCCGGCCCCAGGCCGGTGCCCATGAAGATGTCCTGGATATCGCGCAGGCGGCACAGCTTGCCATTCAGCAGGTATTCGCTCTCACCGGTGCGGAACAGCCGCCGCGTAATGACGATTTCGCCCTTCTGGAAGGTGCGCTGAAACTTGCGGCGGCGGATCTTCAGAACGACTTGCTGCGGTCCGGCCTGGGTCTCAGTGGCGGCTTCAACCTCGGGAGCCGCAACCGGCTTGGGTCCCGCGCCTTCGCCAGGCTCCTCATCCAGGACCTGGCCCGGCTGCTCGGCCGAGACAATCTCTTCGGCTTCCGCGGCCCGCTGCTTCCGCGCCTCTTCTTCGTCCCAGTCCGCCGGGCCGTCGAGATCGACTATGATCTCCGGCTCGACCGGAATCGGGCCTTCATAGGCCTCCGGGTCCACCATGGTCAGCGTCACTTCGGCCATGCCTAGCGGTTTGCGGTCGCGGGTCCCGGCGAAGATTACGTCCTGCATGTGGGTGCCGCGCAGCGACTTCGCGCTCTGCTCGCCCAGCACCCAGCTCACGCCATCCAGGATGTTCGACTTGCCGCACCCATTGGGGCCCACCACCACGGCGATGCCCGTGCCCCCCACCGTCAGTTCGGTGCGGTCACAGAAGCTCTTGAAGCCGAGGATATGGATCTTTTTCAGTTTCAGCATGTCGACTCCAGCAATGATCCCGGAACATTTCGCCGCATGGTTGGTAAGACTCGGTCCGCGCGAAATTGTGCCCTATGACTACAGACTCTACGGAGCAAAACAGGCAGGGTCAACGGACCAGCAAGCACTTTTTGTGGATAAGAAGTCCGGAATTCAATTTTCTGCAATTTACCCGGTTTATACCCGGCTTCTCCGGGTTTTCTACCCTTAGTTTACCCCCTCTTTTACACAGACAGGAGGTGACTCGGAAGGTACCGGGCAAGGGCCAGGCAGGCATAAAAGGGTAAATCCAGCGCCAGACGCGCCAATCGTCCCGGCCCTGGAATGGGGTTCCCGACGGTTCCAGTTGTATACTGAACCGCTCAAATCCGTGTGAACAACGCGCGATTTTTTCGGGAGTCGATGGTGTCCAATCAGCGGCCGGACCGGCCAGAGTACTTCATGAATATCGCCCTGGCTGTTCGTGAGCGGGCCGACTGCCTGGGCCAGAAGGTCGGCGCGATCATCGTTCTCGACCACCGCATCATGGCCACCGGCTATAACGGGACCCCCGCCGGCATGCGCAACTGCAGCGAGGGCGGCTGCGTCCGCTGCGCCAACCGCGGCAAGAAATACGTCTCCGGCACCGGCTACGACCTCTGTATCTGCGTGCATGCCGAACAGAATGCGATCCTCGCCGCCGCCCGCTTCGGTATCTCCATCCAGGGAGCCACCATCTACACCACCGTTCAGCCCTGTTTCGGATGCCTGAAAGAGATGCTGCAGGCGGGCATCGAGGAAGTGCTATACCTGCACCCCTGGCGATCCGCGAAAGACGCCGATCCAGACCAACAGGCCCAATACGACATCCTCGTTTCGCACTTACCCAAGGGTATGAAGCAACTTGTGATCCCGGACGCACGTGCCGAATGGGCCCGCGGCGGCTCGCCGGCTCCCCAGTCCTTCGACCAGCACGGCATGGAAAGCCAATAACTCAGCGCTGCAATTCGAGATGCGCCCGCCGCGGCATCTCCGCATTTACCGCATCGCGAATCACCTTCTCCAGGGCCCGTAATGCCTGCGGCCGGGGAAATCCGGGCCGGCTGGCCAGGCGGATGGTTCGCGACGAACTCCCCGCCAGGGGAACCAGAACAATATCCATGTGGCTTAACGCCCCGACGGCGAGCGCCGGCACCAGCGTGGCTCCGTATCCAGCTGCCACCAGGTTCACCAGCGTTTCCAGCGTGGCCGCCTGCATTGAGGACTGCAAAGCGGTGCGCGGCACGCCTGGTTTCGCTCCGCATGCCTCTAGCGCCTGGTTCGAGAGGCAGTGGCCCTCCGCGAGCACGAGCAGTTCGCTGGCCAGGGCTTTTTCGCTCACAGCGCTGGCGTCAGCCAGCCGGTGATTCGCCGGAAGCGCCGCCAGCAGGGGCTCTTCAAACAGGGGTATCTCCGTGATTTCGTGCGCCTCCGGCGCGGTCGCCAGTAGCGCCGCGTCCAGGCGGTAATTGCGCAGCCCCTCGATCAGCGTCCGCGTCTGGTCTTCCCAGAGTTCAATCACCAGCCCCGGGTACGCTTCGCGCATTGGCTTCAGGATCATGGGCATCAGGTAGGGCGCGAGGGTCGGAATCACCCCCAGTTTCAGCGGCCCCACCAGCGGGTCGCGTGCCGCCCGGGCCACAGCCTCCATCTGCGCTGCATGGGCCAGGGCCTCCCGCGCATGCCCCAGGATCTGGCTGCCAACCGGCGTCAACTCCACCCGCTTGTTGGTCCGCTCCAGCAGGGTGACTCCCAGTTCGTCTTCGAGCTTGCGAATCTGGCTGCTGAGCGTCGGCTGGCTCACGTGGCAAGCCTCCGCCGCGCGCCCGAAATGGCGATGCTCAGCGAGCGAAACCAGGTAGCGCAAATCCTGAAGATTCATAGGAAGAAAGTGAAGAAGTGAATGGTCACCGAGGCCCTCAGTGTGGCCCGGTTCCCGCATTCAATCGTTCATTGTTTCATCATAGGTCATGCGAATCATTCTCTGTTAAATGATCGGTGACGTAAATTGAGCCGGTTCGCTACAATAGTCGACACAGTCCGGAGCGCTTTTTCGGGCGCACACGTCAAATGAAGAACAGGCAACTGCTGGAACCGGTGAGGTGATCGCCGGCAATTCGGTTGCGGGGGACTGATGGGGCATCACTGGTCGGGTCTAATCCACCTGGCTGGCGGTTTTCGGTCTCCGCAAAAAACGGGGCGCCTTCGGGCGCCCCGTTCATTTATACATTCACATTCATCGAGTGCCCCGCATTCGCCGATTCGCACTCTGTGCGAATCGGTTAACGTGGGGAGCCAAACTCTGCCACTACTGCGGCGTCCGTATATCGCTCGACGTGCCCCCCGCCGCGGAAATGTAGCACTTGGTGCTGTAGTCCATGACCATGCGGTCCGCGTTGAACCTCCACCCCAGGGTGCGAATGGTCCGTTTCATCCGCTGGATCCAGCCGCGGGGGAGCCCGTCCCGATCGCGCTGGTAATAAAGCGGAATCACCTCGTCCCTCAGCACCCGGTAGAGGTCCTCGCCGTCGCGCTTGTCGTGTACTTCCAGGTTGGAGTGGACCCGCCCGTTGCCGATGGCGAACCCGTTCAGCCCATCGTAGGCCTCA
>DATGGM010000226.1:0-10913 GCA_035308525.1 Bryobacteraceae bacterium | reverse complement strand
ACTTGCAGATGAAGCTGACGCGGGCGCGGTTCGAGCAGATGGTGGAAGATATCGTGCAGCGCTCCGTGGGGCCGTGCAAGCAGGCTCTGTCGGACGCTAACGTCACTCCCACCCAGATTGACGAAGTGGTTCTGGTGGGCGGGCAGACGCGCATGCCGCGCATCCAGCAGATCGTGCGGGACCTGTTCGGCAGAGAGCCCCACAAGGGCGTGAACCCGGATGAAGTGGTCGCGGTGGGCGCGGCGGTGCAGGGCCGCGTGCTGGGCGGCGAAGTCAAGGACGTGCTGCTGCTGGACGTGACACCTCTGTCGCTGGGCATCGAGACGTTGGGCGGGGTATTCACCAAGCTGATCGAGCGTAATACGACCATCCCGACGCGCAAGAGCGAGACATTCTCGACGGCCGCCGACAATCAGCCGTCCGTGGAGATCAAGGTATTCCAGGGCGAGCGCGCCATGGCGCAGCATAATCGGCTGCTGGGCGTGTTCCAGCTGGGAAATATTCCACCGGCGCCGCGCGGCATTCCACAAATCGAGGTGACCTTCGATATCGACGCCAACGGCATTTTGAACGTGGCCGCCAAGGATAAAGCCACTAACAACGAGCAGAAGATCACCATCACTTCTTCCTCCGGGTTGGCGAAAGACGAGGTGGAGAAGATGGCCAGGGACGCCGAGTCACATGCGGCGGAAGATCGCCAGCAGCGCGAGACTATCGAGACGCGCAATCGCGGCGATGCCATGATCTACAACGTGGAAAAGACGCTGAAGGAGCATCGCTCGAAGATCAGCGACGAGGAAGCCCGGCACATCGAAGAGGCGATCGAGGAGACCAGGAAAGCCATGCAGGGCACCGAAGCCGGTGTGCTGAACGCGGCCATCGACAAGCTGACGGCGGCCAGCCACAAACTGGCCGAGGCCATGTACAAATCCGCATCGCAGGGGCCCGGCCCCGAAGGCGGCCAGCCGAAGTCCGACGGCGGCCCCGGCGCGGGTGGCGACAAAAAGAAAGACGACGTGGTGGACGCCGAGTTCGTGGACGTCGACGACAAAAAATAACGGATGGCCAAGCAAGACTATTACGAGACGCTGCATGTATCCAAGGGCGCCAGCCAGGATGAGATTAAAAAGTCTTATCGCCGGCTGGCGCGCAAGTATCATCCGGACGTGAATCCCGGCGACAAGGCCGCCGAAGAGCGCTTCAAGCAGGTGCAGGAAGCCTACGACGTGCTGAGCGACGCCAAGAAGCGCCAGGTCTACGACCAGTTCGGCTTCTACTCCGACAACATACCCCCAGGGGGCGGCGGCCCCGGCGCGGGAGCCGGGCCGCAGCCCGACATGAACTTCGACAGTTTCGATTTCTCGGAGTTCTTTCAGGGCGGCGGGCAACGGGCCTCCGCCGGCAACAGCACCGGCGGGTTCCGCGACATCTTTTCAAATCTGTTCAACCGGGGCGAGGCTCCGCCGCAGCAGTCCCCGGAGAAGGGCGAAGACCTCGAATACTCCATCAACATCGACTTCTGGCAGGCCATCAAGGGCACCCAGGCGCGCATCAATATCACGCGCTACGAGGTGTGCCCCACTTGTCACGGAACCGGCTCGGCCGGCGGCCACACCATCACCTGCCCGGAGTGCAACGGCACCGGGTCGGTTTCCCAGATGGCCGGCGCCATGCGCTTCAACCTGACCTGCCCGAAATGCGGCGGCAGCGGGAAGCTGAAGAATGCGTGTCCCACGTGCCAGGGCGAGGGACGCATCGCGCATACCGAAAGCGTGGAAGTGCGGATCCCACCCGGAGCGCGCAACGGCTCGCGCCTGCGGGTGCCCGGCAAGGGCAACGCCGGCTCCATGGGCGCGCCCTCCGGCGATTTGTACATCACTACGCGCGTCGAAGACCATCTGTATTTCCATCGCGAGGGCGACGACATTCAGATCCGCGTGCCGGTGGCGGTGTGGGAAGCCGGGCTGGGCGCCAAGATCGAAGTACCCACCATCGACGGCCGCACTCTGCTGAAGATCCCGCAGGGCACCCACAACGGACAAAAATTCCGGTTGCGGGAGAAAGGCGTCTTCAACGCGCGTACCAACCAGCGCGGCGACCAGATCGTGGAAATCGCGATTGAGACGCCCAAGGTGCAGGACGAGCGCACCAAAGAGCTACTGCGCGAAATGGCTGGGCTGCATCCGGAAGATCCCCGCGCGGATCTTTGGGCGAAAGTTTAGGAAGGCGTATGGGCAAGGGAAGATCCAAAGGCTCGTACATGATTTCGTCGGTGGCCGAACAATATGCCATCCATCCGCAGACCCTGCGCCTCTACGAGCGCGAAGGGCTTTTGAAGCCCTCCCGCAGCGATGGCAATACGCGGTTGTACACCGAGGGGGATCTGGAGCGCCTGGAGGTGATTCTTCATCTGACACGGGAGTTGGGCGTCAACCTGGCGGGCGTCGAGATCATTCTGAACATGCGCGAGAAGATGGCCGAGATGCAATCGCAGATCGAGGAGTTCGTCTCCTCGCTGAATCGCGAACTGGTGGCCCGGCGCCGTACCCCGCAGCCGGCCGAGAAGAACTCGCTGGTGCCGGTGATCGATTACGCGCGGAGCACAGCCGCACCCAACCGCAAGGGCCGGGGCCAAAGCGCTTAGCCGATCTTCGGCTGGAAGCCCGGTGCGCGCCGGTGCCGCGTGGCCTGCTCGAACGCATAGGCCAGCTTGATCAGCAGCGGCTCGGAATTCGCCGCGCCGAAGAAAGAGATGCCCACCGGCAGTCCGAAAGCATAGCCCGCTGGAACGTTGATATTCGGGTAGCCTGCCACGGCCGCGGGCGTGGAGCTGCCGCCGGGAATGTGGTCTCCGTTGAACAGGTCGGTGCACCAGGCCGGACCCGCGGTGGGCGCCACCAGCGCATCCAGACGATGCTTTCCCATCACCGCGTCGATGCCTTCGGTGCGCGCCATGCGATGGTCCTTCTCGAGCGCGTCCAGATACTCCTTGCTGGTGAGCGGTCCCTTGGCCTGCGCCTTGATCATGGTGTCCTGGCCGAAATAGGGCATCTCCTGCTCGCGATGGCTGTCGTTGAACGCGATCACATCGGCAAGCGAATGTACGGGCGCCTTGGGCCCCAGGGCTCCCAGGTACAGGTTCAGATCGTTCTTGAACTCGTAGAGCAGGACTTCGAATTCGGAGTCGTCGAACTTGCCGGCGGTGGGGAGATCGGCGGGATCGATGATCTCCGCGCCGTGCCGCTTCATCTCCCGGATGGCGTCCTCGATCAGGCGGTCGGTCTCTTCATTGAAGCCGAAGAATTTCTCGCGAGCCACGCCGATACGCGCGCCGCGCAGCCCGTTGGGATCGAGCGAGGCGGTGTAATCCTTGCCGGTGAGCGCGCCCAGCAGGATGGCCGCGTCGGTGACGGTGCGCGCCATGGGACCGGCGGTATCCTGCGAATGCGCGATCGGAATGATGCCGGTGGCCGGCAGCAGTCCCAGGGTCGGCTTAATCCCCACCACGCCGTTGGTCGAAGAGGGGCAGACGATCGATCCGTCGGTTTCGGTGCCGATGGCCAGCGCGCAAAGGTTGGCCGATAGGGCCGCGCCGGATCCCGAGCTGGAGCCGCAGGCATTGCGGTCAAGCGCGTAGGGATTGCGGGTGAGGCCGCCGCGGCCGCTCCAGCCGCTGGTCGCGTGACTGGACCGGAAGTTGGCCCACTCGCTGAGATTAGTCTTGCCCAGGAGCACAGCGCCGGCCGCGCGCAACCGTTCCGCCACCACCGAATCGCGCGCCGCGATGGACCCCAGCAGCGCCAGCGATCCGGCCGTGGTCATCATGCGGTCGGCCGTATCGATGTTGTCCTTGATCAGAACGGGGATGCCGTGCAGGGGACCGCGCGCGCCCTTGGCCTTACGTTCCGCATCGAGCGCCGCGGCAATGGCCAGGGCGTCCGGGTTGAGCTCGATAATCGCGTTAATTGCCGGGCCGCGCTTGTCGATGGCTCCGATGCGCTGCAGGTAGAGCTGGGTCAGAGATTGCGCGGTGAGGCTGCCTGTCTTCATGCGCTTCTGCAGATCGCTAACCGTGGCTTCTTCCAATTCAAAGGTGGGCTGGGCGGCCCACGCGCCGGCGGCCAGCGCCACAGAGCTGATTAGTGTGCGGCGAGTCATTGTCAGTCCGTGATTTCGATACTGGGTCCCTGCCGTGGACCGATTTCCTCGATGCGGCGCATGGCATTGCGCGCCAGCTCCAGGAATCCTTTGCCCGGCTGGCCGTCAGTCAGCACGATAGGTTTTCCGCTGTCGCCGCCCACGCGCACTTCCGGGTTGAGCGGCAGTTCCGCCAGAAACTGCACCTTCATTTCCTCCGCGGTGCGCCGGCCGCCGCCATGGCTGAATACGTCAATGCGTTCCTGGCAATGCGGGCAGATGAGGTAGCTCATGTTCTCCACGATGCCCAGGATGGGTACCTTCACCTGGTGAAACATGTGCACCGCTTTGCGCGCGTCTTCGAGCGAGACATCGGAAGGCGTGGTCACCACGATGGCCCCGGTAATGGGCGCGGTCTGGATCAGGGTCAGTTGCACGTCGCCGGTGCCCGGCGGCAGGTCGATCACCAGGTAATCGAGCTCGCCCCAGTCGACGCCGCGCAGGAACTGCTGGATCACGCTGTGCAGCATGGGTCCGCGCCACACCAGCGGCTTATCTCCGGGATTCAGGAAGCCCATGGACATCAGCTTCACGCCGTATTGATCGAGCGGCTGGATGCGCTCGCCGTAAGCCATCGGTGTGCGATTGATCCCCATCATCAGGGGGACGTTGGGGCCGTAGACGTCGGCATCCATAAGGCCGGTGGGGTGGCCCAATTTGGCCAGGCCGATGGCCAGGTTCACCGCCACGGTGGTCTTTCCCACGCCGCCTTTCCCGGAGCCTACCGCGATCAGATTTTTCACACCGGGAATGGGCAGCTTGGGCACTTGCCCCGGCTGATTCGGAGTCATGCAGTCTATGGTAGCGCAGGCCCTGGCTGCCGCCGCTCTATTGACAGGAGCATGCTTTGAGATGTAAAGTACTTCAATGGCCAAGCGGCGCTGGGCGCATCGAATCCTGAAGGGCCTGGGGATCTTAGCCATTTTGGGTGTTGTGGGAATCGGGGTGCTGGTGGGCGCGCTCTGGCTGGAACACAGGAGCGAGGTGACTCTCCCGGCGCCCACGGGATCGTTCCCGGTGGGCCGCACGCTATATGACTGGGTCGATGAAACAACGGTCGACGCGCTCGCGCCGGTGCGGGGGACTAAGCGGGAACTGCTCGTATGGGTCTGGTACCCGGCCGAGGTTCCGCAGCCAGGCGTATTGGTAGATGATTACGTGCCCGCCCGGATGCGGGAGCCGGCCGGCGCGCCGATCTTCAGCCTGCTGACGCGCGATGTGTCGAAGGTCCATGGCCACAGTATGCGCGACCCGCGCGTGTCGCCGCGGGAACCGCGCTATCCCGTGGTGATCATGCGAGCGGGCGCTTCCGCTCAGGTAGTGAGCTACTCGACGCTGGCCGAGGATCTGGCCAGCCACGGTTACGTCGTCGTGGGTTTCGATGCCCCGTATCGGACCCGGGTTGTGGTTTTCCCGGATGGCCGGGTGGTCAAGCGCACGCCCGAAAACAATCCGGAGCTTTATTCCGGCGAGCAACTGGTCCAGTGCGCGATCAAGCTGCTGGCCGCATGGAGCGCCGACATCGGTTACGTGCTGGATGGCTTCGAGCAGTTAAACGCTGCTGACGCATCCGGGAAGTTTAGAGGCCGGTTGGATATGGCGCGTGTGGGCGTCTTCGGCCACTCTTTGGGCGGCGCCACCGCCGCGCAATTCTGCTCGCAGGATGCCAGGTGCAAGGCGGGCATCGATGTGGACGGTTCGCTGCACGGCAGCGTCATTCAGTCCGGCATCCACAAGCCGTTTATGTTTCTGCTGAGCGGCGCAGGCGATTTCTCTTCCGGTGTGGAGGTCCGTCAGATAGTGGCCGATATCCAATTCGTTTACCAGCGTCTGCCTGAGGATGGGAGGCTGCGAGTCTCGATCCGCGGCGCAAACCATTTCACCTTCAGCGATGACGGAGCGATTCTGAAGAGCGGCATCCTGCGCGGCGTGCTGCACCTGTTCGGTGTACTGGGGATCGACGGGCGCCGCCAGCTTGCCGTGACGGCATATTGCGTCGACAGCTTCTTCGATGCCTACCTCAAAGGAACGCCAGTGGGGCCCCCCGGTCTTGCCTCTCCGCTTTATCCGGAGATCCAGGTGATCGACTGAACGCGCCGCCGATGTACGCTGATCTTGAGGGATCGTGCTGCGCGAACTCATTCCGCTGTTGACCGCTTTGACCGTTGCCGCAGTGGTGTACGTCACGCGGGAGAGACGCCGCCGGAGAATGCGCATCGCTCCGCCGCGTCCGGAGATCACCATGCGCGAGGTGCGGGATGTGCCGGCACTGCTGGAAATCGAGCGGGAGGGCCTGGCCTCCGACGATCCGCGGGCGGCTTTTCGAAGGGCAGCGCTCGAAAACGCCGTGGCAGGATTGTACCTGGAAGCGGTCGCGGAGTGCGGCATCGAGAATACCGCTGAAATGTTGCGCGCGCACACGGAGATCTGGCAAGCGCTGCGCGAGTACCTGCATCTGAAATACGACGACGCCATGCCGGACGATTGGTTCGAGCATTTCACCCGCGTCGCGCGGCCGTATATCCGGGAGAAGGTGCGGCTCACACGCGAGTTCAGCCTGCACCTGGACGAGGGCGCGGAGCGCTACGCGCGCATTTACGATGAGCTGCTGCGGGAACTCCTGAAAGACACACTGGCGGCGCCTCAGAAGAAGTCTTTCGTGCCGCCGGACTTCTCCCACTCCTGAAGCTCGGCGCTGACCTGCTGGAATTCGGCGGCCAGCCGGCCGTCGAGCGCGGCGTAGCGCCCCACCACCTCCCGCGCCCAGCGCACGTAAGCCACCTGGCGCTCGAAGCTCCAGTTGGTGGGGGGACTGGTAACGATGCTGCGCACATTGGCGATTTTGTCGGCCGCGCTCAGCGCCTGCGCGCGCGGCGATTTGCGCGGCGCCTTCTCCACCTGCAGCGCCTTGCGGGCCTCCTTGGGGAGCGACTTATCATCGGTGACCTCGGCGACCAGCGCCGCTACGTCTTCGCCGAAACGTTCCGCGATTTCTTCCCGCGTGACGCCGACGTCTTCGATGGTGTCATGCAGCAGCGCAGTCACGATGAGGTTGGTATCCAGGTGGTTGGCCATTCTGGCGAGCAGTTCAGCCACTTCCAGCAGGTGATTCACGTAGGGTTCGGCCGAGCGGCCCTTGCGGCGCTGCGCGGCGTGGCGCTCGGCGGCGAAGTTGGCGGCGGCCAGGATACGGCGGACAGAGTCGAGGCAATCGGGCATCCCTTCTTATTATGCCCGCCCCGGCACTAGGTCGACCTGCAGCATGGGATCCGCGGCCGGAATGTAGCTCTCCTTCAGTCCCAGTTCGCGGCGCACGATATTGGCGCCCTGGGCGATAGCGGCCGCCTTGTAGAACGCGATCTCGCGGTTGCAGCCCTGCCGGCCGAAGCCGCAGTCGCTCGATACGATCAACTTCTCGGCGGGAATATAGCGCAGCGCCTTGCGGATCTCGGCGGCCACATCCTCGGGCCGGTCGGCCTGCAACGAACGATGGCTGACGGCGCCGATGCAGATCTTCTTCCTGAGGTTGTGTTTGAAAGGTTCGAACAGCTCGATATCCTGCTGGTTGCGATCCTTCATCTCCAGCGTCCACACATCGCCGCGGCAGCGTTCCAGGTAAATCTCCAGCGAGTTGGCGTAGCCGGTATCTTCCATCACGCGCTGCATGTTGGGATTGCCCCAGCAGGTATGAATCCACAACTCCACGTCATCCAGCCCCTGCACCTCGCGGTTGAATGCATCCACCATGAACTTCACTTCCTCGTGTTCCTTGCCGTACGTGTTCGCCATGAAATGGAAGGTGGGCTCTTCGATCTGAATGCACCGGCAGCCGGCGGCGCGCAGCGCGAGCAGCTCTTTGTTCATGGCCTCCGCCATGTCCCAGATCACCTGGCGCTTGTCCTTGTAGTAATTCGTGTGGATATCGAGGAACAGCGCCATCACCTGCGAACAGCAGGTGCCGAACTTGACCGGCTTGCGCGTCTTGGCCTGCGCCAGGCGCCATATTTTGGGATAGTCGAGCGGCCGGTGTTCGATCTTGCCGGTGACGTGCGGCCAGCGCCACCCGGTGTAGATTTCGTTCAGCAGCGTGCCTGGCGGATAGTGCAGCCAGGGCGCGGTGGTCTCTTCCGGCTGCAGATAGTCGCCTTCAAACCCGGCCCATCGCTGCAGGGGGTAATGGTGCCAGGCGCGTCCGGCCATATCTTCGTCGACGTGCAGATCGCCATGCGAGAGGATATCCAGCCCGGCGCGCTCCTGCTCGCCGACCAGGACGGCCATGGCGTCCTGGAATTTTTCGCGGAAGCGGACATCCAGCATGCAGGTGTCCAGCGGGCGGCCCCACATGCTTACGTCATACCAGCGGGGGCGGGGAAACGATCCGGTGGTGGTGCTGGGGAGAATCAGGTCGGCGGTGGCGGTGAACATAGTGGCTCCAACCGCATTGTAATGCCGGGCGACTTGCCTTACCGTTCGAGGCGCAGCGCGATCGTGGGATCTTCTCTGGACGCGCGCGAAGCTGGAATGAGCGAAGCCGCCACACCCGCCACCGCCAGCAGGGCCGTACCGGCGACGAATGTCAGCGGATCGTTGTGCGGCAGGCCGAACAGCAAACTCTCCAACACGCGCGTCCCGGCGAGCGCCAGCGGTATGCCGATGGCGACTCCCGCGGCGGTTAATAAGACACCCTCGCACACGAACAGGCCGAGCACGTGCCGTGGGCGCGCCCCCATGGCGAGCCGGATGCCGACCTCGTGCCGCCTGCTGGCGGCCGCGTACGCAGTGATCCCATAAATGCCGATGCAGGCGAGCAACAGGGCTAACCCTCCGAACAGGCCGGAAAGAAAGCCGAGCACCCGCTCGCGCGACAAATCGGCGTCGCGCAGACCTGAGAGCGTGGTCATGCGAATCATGGGCAGCTTGGGATCGAGGGTGCGCAGTTGCTCGCGCACCAGCGGCAGCAGATGCGCGGGCTTTCCACTAGCGCGCGCCAGCACGGTCACGTATTCGAAAGGACGCTGCCCCATGGGAAGATACACGGTCCTGGGTGCGTCGTCGCGCACGGTTTGATATCGCGCGTCGCCTACAACGCCAATCACCTCCACATCGATTCCACCGCCCCAACGGAAACGCCGGCCCAGGGGGTTGCCGGAAGGCCAGTAGTGCGCGACGAAACGCTGGTTGACGATGGCCACCGGCGGAGAGCCTTTGCGGTCGGCGTCGGTGAAATCGCGACCCAGCAGCAGCGGCGTTTCGAGAGTCCGGAAATAGTCCGGCGCGACCTCATTGAAAAAATGATTCGGTTCCTGGCCGTGCGGGACGTGACCCGGAACCTTGACGTTAGCCGCGAACATTTCGCCGGTCAGCACGGTCTGGGTGGCGGCCGTAACCGATTGCACGCCGGGCAGAGCGCGGAGACGCTCGCGCAGGTTGGCGAGTAACGTGCGTGCGTTGTTGTCGTCGTAGCCGCTCATGGCCGGATTCAGCGTGCAAAGCAGAACGCGATCCGGACGAAAGCCCAGGTCCACCATCTTCAGGTTGCGCAGTGAGCGCGCCAGCAAGCCCGCGCCCAGCAGTAAGACAACCGAAAGCGTCACCTGCGCGGTAACCAGCACGCGGCGCGCCCACGGCCGGCTGAAGCCGCCGCCGCGAGAAGCTTTGAGGGCATCGAGCCGCGACGATTGGACGGCGGGCAAGAGACCGAAGAGAAGGCTCGACAAAAGAGAGATGGCCACGGTAAAGAGCAACACGCGCGCGTCTGGCGCGATGCGGAGCACCACCTCCGAGCTTCCCGCCGCCAGCCAGGCCGCCAGGATCCGGGTCATGGCCAGGGAGAACAGCCAGCCTGCCGCCGCGCCCATACCCGCCAGCAGCAGACTCTCGGCCAGCAGTTGCCCGACGATGCGCGAACGCGCGGCGCCCAGGGCCAGGCGCAGAGCGATCTCCGGCTGCCGGCGGGCCGCGCGAGCCAGCAACAGGCTGCCCATGTTGGCGCAGGCGATTACCAGCAGCAGGGCCACCGTGGCCATCAGCACCAACACCGGCTGCCGCAGTTGGCTGCGTTGTTCATCGAATCCCTGGCTGCCGTCCGCCAGGCTCCACGCGTTGACGCCCGGGCCGACTCCCGGAGCGACGCGAGCATCGTCCAACCTTTTGCCGGAGGCTTGCAACTCGGCCACGGCCCGCTGCTGGGATACCCCCGGAGCCAGGCGGCCCATGATCTGCATCCAGCTCCAGTTGGGCGTGTCGCGCTTTTCGCCCACGAATAACTGGGTCATGGACATGGGTATTTCGATATCATGCTCACTCTGCAGCGCGGCGCCTGCAAAGGCCGGCTCGGTGACGCCCACGATTTGAAACGGACGCGTGTTGAGCAGGATGGGGCGCGAGAGCACCGCCGGATCTGCGCCGAAGCGCTCGCGCCACAGCCGGTCACTGATCACGCATACACCCGCGCCGGGCTCGGCGCCGTCGTCGGCTTCGGTGAGCAGGCGTCCCAACTGCGCTCGCACGCCGAGCACGCCGAAGTAACTTCCGCCGACGAGCTCGCCATTTACGCGCTCCGTCGAATTCCCCACGGTCAGGTTCACGGGCTGCGGCCAATAAGCCAGCGCTCCCGTGAACGAGCGCATCTGCCGGGCCAGGGCGCGGAACATCGGATAGTTGAACGAGTGGGTATCGAAACCGTACAGGTCGATGTGGCGGGTCACGATCACCAG
>DATGGM010000225.1:0-11073 GCA_035308525.1 Bryobacteraceae bacterium | reverse complement strand
GTGCGGGCGGCGGTCAACGGAGTGCTGCGCGAGGGCGTGATCGCTGCGGCGCTCACGGCGCTGATGGTGCTGCTGTTCCTGGGGACCTGGCGCAGCACGCTGATCATCACGATCTCGATCCCCCTGTCGGTGCTCGCCTCGATCATTTGCCTCTCAGCCATCGGCGAGACCATCAACATCATGACGCTCGGGGGCCTGGCGCTGGCTGTCGGCGTACTGGTCGACGAGGCCACCGTGGAGATCGAGAACATCCACAGCCGCATGCTGCCCGGCGTTTCCCGCGCGCGCGCCATCGTGGAAGCATGCAGCCGCACGGCCATGGCGCGGCTGCTCTCGATGCTCTGCATCCTGGCCGTCTTCGTGCCGTCGTTCTTCATGATCGGAGTAGGCCGCCAGCTATTCGTGCCGCTGTCGCTGGCGGTGGCCTTCTCCATGATCGCGTCGTATCTGCTATCGAGCAGCCTGGTCCCTGTGTTCTCGGCGTGGCTGATGCGCGAAGCCCATCGCGGCGAAGAACGCGAAGGCCTGTTCGGAAAGCTGCGGTCGCTTTACGAGGGTTATCTCGGCGGCGTGCTGCGCTTCCGCTGGCCGCTGGCAATCGTCTATCTGGTGTCCGCGGCCGCGCTCCTGTTCCTGTTGCCGCCGCGCATCGGCACGGAGCTGTTTCCGGACGTTGACGCGCCGCTCCTGCGCATCCGGCTGCGGGCCCCCGCGGGCACCCGTATCGAAGAGACCGAGCGCATGGTCATGCGGGCGCTCGCCGTCATCCAGCGCGAAGCCGGCCCCGGCGCCGTCCGCATCACCAGCGACTTCGTGGGCACCATCCCCTCCAGCTATCCAGTGGACCTGATCCACCTGTTCACCAGCGGCCCGCAGGATGCCATCGTCCAGGTGGCCCTGAACGCCGGCGCGGCGCGCGGCGAGGGGCTTCGCGAACGGCTGCGCGCGAGTCTCGCTCACGAGTTGCGCGACACGCGCGTCTCCTTCGAAGCGGCCGACATCGTCAGCCAGGTGATGAGCTTCGGGTCGCCCACCCCCGTGGAGGTCGCCGTGCAGGGTATCAGCCTGGCCAACGACTACACCCACGCCCGGAAAATACAGGCGCAGCTCGCCAAGCTGAAATTCCTGCGCGACCTGCAAATCGCGCAGGAGAGCGACTATCCCACGCTGGACATCGGCATCGACCGGCAGCGCACCGGACAGTTCGGCCTGACGATGGCGGACGTGGCGCGCTCCGTGGTGCCCGCCACATCTTCGTCGCGGTTCACCGATCCCAACTACTGGCGCGATCCGAATACCGGCAATGCTTTCCAGATCCAGGTGGAGCTCCCGCCGAACCAGCTACAGAGCCTGGAGCAGGTGGGTGACATTCCGGTGATGAATCCGGGCGGCGTGCAGCCCTTGCTGGATGATATCGCCAGCCTCAAGACCGGCACCATGCCCGGTGAGATCGACCGGTACAACGGCCAGCACGTGGTCAGCCTGACCGCCAACATTCACGGCATTACGCTGGGCGACGCGGCCGCACAGCTCAGCCAGGCGGTCTCGGCGGCGGGCGAGCCGCCCCGAGGCGTCTCCGTCAGAATGCGCGGCGAGATTCCTCCGCTCGAGCAAACCATCTCCGGCCTGCGCATCGGCCTGCTGCTCGCCGTGGTGGTGATCTTTCTGCTGCTGTCGGCGAACTTCCAGTCGGTGCGCCTGGCGCTGGCTATCGTGCTGACGGTGCCCGCGGTGCTCTGCGGGGTCCTGCTGATGCTGCTGGCCACCGGCACCACGCTCAACATCCAGTCATTCATGGGCGCCATCATGGCGATTGGTATCGCGGTGGCCAACTCGATTCTACTCGTCACGTTCGCCGAGCAAGCGCGCCACGCAGGCCGTCCCGCTTTGGATGCCACCCGTGAAGGCGCCACCGGACGTCTGCGCGCCATCCTGATGACCGCCGCGGCGATGATCTTCGGCATGCTGCCCATGGCGATCGGCTTCGGCGAAGGCGGCGCACAAGCCGCTCCGCTCGGCCGCGCGGTGATCGGTGGACTGATCGTTTCCACATTCGCGACGCTCACCATTCTGCCTTCCATTTACGCTATCCTGCAGAATCGCGCGTCCGGTGCTTCTCCATCGTTGAATCCCATGGATCCAGGGAGCCGGTATTATGACGCGACTTAGCCTGATTCTTCTCTTGCTGCCCGTGGCTTTCGGCCAGTCGGGCAATCTTGCCACGGTAGTCTCCAAGCCTGTCTCGCGCACCGTCGACCTTCCCGCCGAGATTCAGCCCTATCTCACCGTTGCGCTGCACGCCAAGGTGGCCGGCTACGTCGAGCGCGTGCTGGTGGACCGCGGCAGCGTCGTCAAGCAGGGGGATCTGCTGGCCGAGCTGACGGCGCCCGAGTTGAAAGCCCAGATCGCCGAAGCCGAGTCCAAGGTGCAGGCCACCGAATCGGATCGTGCGCAAGCCGAGGCCCAGCTTGCCGCGGTGCGCAGCACGAGCGATCGCCTGCGCCAGGCCGCCGAAACGCCGGGCGCGGTAGCCGGCAACGAAGTGATCCAGGCGCAGAAACAGATGGAGGCAGCCCAGGCCCTGGTGCAGGCGCGCGCGCAAGCCACCCGTGCCGCCCAAGCCGCGGTTCGCACGCTAAACGATATGGAAGCCTACCTGCGCATCATCGCGCCTTTCGACGGCGTGGTCACGGACCGTTTCGTACACCCCGGCGCATTGGTCGGCCCGGGCGCCGATCCGGTGCTGCTGGTGATGCAGCAGATCTCCCGTCTGCGCGTGGTGGTGCCCGTACCCGAAGAAGATGTGGGCGGAACGGTGCGCGGGGCGGCCGTCGTTTTTCACGTGCCTGCTTACCCGGAACGCGCGTATAGCGGCGCCGTAGCGCGCATCGCCCACGCGCTCGACCCCAAGACTCGCACCATGCCGGTCGAGCTGGATGTGCTCAATCGCGACGGCGCCCTGGCGCCGGGCATGTATCCCAGCGTGAAGTGGCCCGTGCGGCGCGAGCATCCCGCGCTGTTCGTGCCCAAAACCAGCGTGGTCACGACCACCGAGCGCACCTTCGTGATCCGCAGCCATGACGGCCGCGCCGAGTGGGTCGACGTGAAGCCGGGGACCACGGACGGAGACTTAATCGAAGTCAGCGGCGGGCTGCGTGCCGGCGATAAAGTCGTGCGCCGCGGCACGGACGAGCTGCGCGAAGGTGCCGCGATCGGCGGTGGCAAGTGATCACGCGGCGTGCGCTCCTGCAGAGCGCGGCTGGCGCTGCGCTGGCGTCCACTCGCCGTCCGGTTCTGGCGTACGTGGCCAGCTACAGTTCGCCGCAAGGTCCCGAGGGCAGCCATGGTAACGGGCAGGGCATCTACCTGTTTGAGATGAACCCGCAAACCGGGGCGCTCACCCAGCGCGCCGTCTTTCCGAATGGCTCGAACCCGTCGTGGCTGGCGCTCGACGCGCGGCAGGCGCATCTCTATTCCGCCAACGAAACGGCCGATGGCACGGTGAGCGCATATTCGGTAGACCGGGCCACCGGCCATCTCACGCTGCTGAACACGGTCAGCTCGGAAGGCGCCGGTCCGACGCATTTAAGCCTGCACCCGTCCGGCAAGTTCGTGCTGGTGGCCAACTACGCCGGTGGGACCGTCGCAGTTCTTCCCATCATCTCGGGCGGAGGGCTGGGCCCGGCCAGCGATGTGCAACACGACCAGGGAGAGGTGGGCCCGGCGCATGCCGCTAGTGCGCCGCCGGGCAGTTTCGCCATCAGCGGGCACGACCGCGTGCACGCCCACATGATCCAGCCCGACCCATCCGGCCGCTTCGTGCTGGCCGCCGATCTGGCACTGGACCGTATCCTGATCTGGAAGTTCGATGCCGTGCGCGGCGCGCTGGCGCCCAATGATCCGCCCTGGGTGGCGCTGCCGCCCGGCGATGGCCCGCGCCATTTCACTTTCCATCCCGACGGCCGCTGGCTGTATTCGCTGCAAGAGGAAGCTTCCACCCTGGTCACCTTCGACTATGACGCCACGCGCGGCACACTCGCGCCACGGCAGACCATTTCCACCCTGCCGCGGGGCTTCGCCGGCACCAGCTTCACTTCCGAAGTGGTGATATCCCCTGACGCGCGGTTCGTTTACGCCGCGAATCGCCTGCACGACACGATTGCCTGGTTTACCATCGGCGCATCCGGGGCTCTGACGCTGGCCGGCGAGCAGTGGACCCGCGGCGACTATCCGCGCAGCTTCACCATCGATCCGTCGGGAAGCTTTCTTTATTCCTGCAATCAGCGCGGCGACGCCATCGCCAGCTTTGGCATCGATCGCCGGACAGGCGTCCTCACCTTTACCGGCCAATACACGCCGGTGGGCACTCCGGCGATGGTCCTCTTTCTGAAGTAAGCGCGGCGCCGTTATGGCAACACGACCATCCGGCGCCCGCGCTGATCCCTGGGCCAGGCTTGCTCGATATCCGCCAGTGCGATCGGCTCGCAGTCGATTCGCAAAGCGCCGGAGGCCACGTTGGCCAGAAGCCGCCGGATGGCATCCTGCCACGTTTCGAGCGACGCGGGCGCGTTTCCGGTCCCCGCTCCCAGGATCTCCAAACGCGAGCTGCGCAATACCGCGGCCGGCAGCGAGATGACCGGACCGGCGCTTTCACCCACTTGCACCAGCCGTGTCCGTGTGGCAGCCGGCTTGAGATCCTGGCGTGCCACGGCGGCCAGCAGCGCTTCCGTGGGCGCTCCCCAAAGATAGTCGATAATCACATCGAACCCGTGCTCGCGGCCCTCGCGCGCGAATGCCGCGGTGAGATCGGAGACGGGTTGATTCAGGCCGATGACGGCGTCGGCGCCGAGATCGGGCAAGGTGCGCAGCACCTCTTGGTTGCGTCCCGCGGCGGCCACTCTTCGAGCGCCCAGAAGCCTGGCCGTCTGGATGGCTAGTTTGCCCGTGACACCGGTTGCGCCGAGGATCAGCACGTTCTCGCCCGGCGCCAGTTGCGCGCGCCATTGCAGCGCTCCCCAGGCGGAAAGTCCGGGGTTGAAGAGGGCAGCCGCCGTGATGTCGTCGACCGAGGCCGGCAGGGGAAAGCAGCGCGCGGTCCCCACCACGGTCCGCTCGGCCATCGAGCCATAGGGCGGCCTGGGACCGGCGAAGTAGACGCGCGTGCCATCGGCCAGACAGCCAACTCCGTCCGTGCCGCAGATCACCGGAAACTCGCGGAACGCGGCGTAGTGAGAACCGTTGGCCATCTGCGCGTCCACCGGCTTTAGCGCGGCGGCGCGGACTTCTATGAGCGACTCCCCTGGCGCCGCGACGGGTTCCGGAAACGGCCGCCGGCGGGGCGTCTGATTGAGAGCGTGCAATACAGCAGCATTCATATATCCGCCAGCTTACCGGGCGTCTCGACTTGCCCGCTAACGGGATTGTGGCAAATAATATCGGAAAAGGGCTAATCTGGCTAGGTGATGCCTGCGGTCCCGAAAAACGCGCGGGAGCTGCGCCGCCTGGCGGAGAGCGACGTCCCGGTGCTGGCATTCGCCTTCAGCCGGCGCAAGGTGGAGGATTGGGCGCCGCCCCACCGTCACGCGCGCGGACAACTCGTCGCCCTGACCGCGGGTCTGCTGGTGGTCGAAGCCGAAAACGCGCGCTGGATGTTCCCCTCCCAGCGTTGTGCCTGGATTCCGCCCGACTGCCTGCACGCAGCCCGGTCCGTGGGAGGCGCGTCCGGCGCGATGCTCTACCTGTCGCCGGAAGTGTGCCGCGGGCTTCCCAAGCAACCTTGCCTGTTCGGCTCCTCCGAGTTGCTGTTTGCCATCGTCCGCCGCAGTCTGACGTGGGATCCCCGCCTCCCGCTGCGCGCCGCCGGGAAGCGGCTGATCGAGGTGCTGCGGGATGAGATCCGCAAGCCCGGACAGCCGCTGCATCTGCCGATGCCACGGGACCCCCGGCTGGCCAAAGTGGCGCATGCGTTAATGGAGAACGTCGCCGACCAAAGAACGCTGGACGAGTGGGGGCGCGTTGCCGGCATGTCCCGCCGTAATCTGATGCGTGCCTTCTCCGGGCAAGTGGGCATCACGTTCGGGCGCTGGCGGCAGCAAGCCCGGTTGTTCGCGGGGCTCGAGATGCTGGCCGCGGGTAAGTCGGTCACGGAGACTGCCATGGGGGTCGGCTACGACAGTGTGAGCGCCTTCATCGAGGTGTTCCGCACCATGCTGGGAAGCACTCCGCGGGTATTTCTGCGAAACAGCCGGGACGCCCGCCCCCTATAATGGAAGTCGTGCGATTCCTTCCCGGGCTGTTGCTCTTTTCCGCGCTCAGTTTCGGCGACGTGCGCAACTGCTCGTGCGACCTCGCTTCGCCCGAGAGCATGGCCAAGCACGAATGCAGCCTGTGCCGCGAAGCCGAGAAGCAGCCGTCCGACGTGCTGGTCTTTTTCCTGAAGGACATCAATCCCAACAAGCCGCATCGCTGGCTGGCGCTACCCCGTTCGCATACACACGCCCTGGCCGATCTGACCGCCGCGCAGCGCCTCGCGTTCTGGACCGGGGCCATCCAAAAAGCGACGGAACTGTGGGGCGGCCAGTGGGGATTAGCCATCAACAGCGATGCGCGGCGCTCCCAGTGTCACATGCACGTGCACATCGGCAAGCTGTCCGAGGACGCCGAAGACCCCGATTTCAAACTGGTCGACGGCCCCGCCGATATTCCGTTGCCCCCCGGGGGCACCGGCATTCTGGTGCATCCCGCGGGCGGGAAGCTGCATGTCCACCTGGGCGACGAGGCTCCCGAAACGCTGCTCCTGAGGTAAAGCCATGCTGCTCGAAATTGCCAAGCTCCCGACGGCGGAGAATTCCGTCATCCATCTGCACGCGGCGGACAATATCGCCGTGGCGCGGGTGCCGCTTTTCGCGGACAGCCAGATCAAGGTGGACGGCCAGACCGTCACCGTGCGCGAGCCGATCCCCGCAGGCCATAAGATCGCGCTGGCGCGTATTCCGGCCGGCGACGTGGTGCGGCGCTACGGCCAGGTAATCGGCCGCGCGCGGCAGACCATCGAACCCGGCCATCACGTGCATACGCACAACCTGGCCTTCGAAGAGCTGCACTTCGATTACGAGTTTCCGGCGGCCGATGCCGGGCTGCCCGCCCGTCTGCCGGCCCCGACGTTCCTGGGCTATCCGCGCGAGGATGGCTCTGTGGGCACGCGCAACTACATCGCGGTAGTGGCGGCCAGCAACTGCGCCGCGCACACCGCCGAGATGATCGCGCGCAGCTTTGACGGCGAGTCGCTGCCTGCCAACATCGATGGCGTGGTGGCGTTCCCGCATGGCGAGGGCTGCGGCCACACCATCGGCCCGGATACCGAGCAGCTCCGGCGCACCTTGGCGGGCGTGCTGGCGCATCCCAACGTCTCCGCGGCCGTGATTCTGGGACTGGGTTGCGAAGTCAACCAGATCGAGCATTATCTCGGCCCAAATGCGCCGCGCACCAGCCGCCTGGTGGGTATGACGCTGCAATCGAGCGGCGGGACGCGCGGCGCAGTGACGGCGGCCCGCGCCGAAATTACCCGGCTGATGGAACAGTGCGCCGCCGAACAGCGCGTGGAAGTGCCCGCTTCGCGCATCGTGCTGGGGCTCAACTGCGGCGGCTCGGATTCGTTCTCCGGGATTACGGCCAACCCGGCGCTGGGGGTATGCTCCGATATGCTGGCCGCCATCGGAGCCTCCGCCGTGCTGGCCGAAACCACCGAGATCTTCGGCGCCGAACACCTGCTGGTCCGGCGCGCACGCAACCGGCCGGTAGCCGAAAAGCTGCTGGGTTTTGTCAACGGCTACAAGCAGTACCTGACGCGCTTCGCGGGCAGCTTCGACGACAATCCGTCTCCAGGAAACAAAGAAGGCGGCCTGACCAACATCCTGGAGAAATCGCTGGGCGCGGTAGCTAAAGCCGGCACTTCACCGCTGAACGATGCCGTGGATTATGCCGAGCCCGTGCGCACGCCCGGCTTCGTCTTCATGAACACCCCCGGCTATGATCCGGTTTCCCTCACGGGCCTGGCGGCGGGCGGGTGCAACCTGATCGCGTTCACCACGGGCCGCGGCAGCGCCATCGGCTTTCCCTCGGTACCGGTACTCAAGATCGCGAGCAACAGTAACACCTACCGCCGCATGCAGGACAACATGGACATCAATGCCGGCGCCATCGCCGACGGCGACCGGACCGTCGCGGAGGTGGGCCGCGAAATCTATGAGATGCTGCTGCGGGTCGCTTCGGGCGAGCGAACCCGCGCCGAGCGCCTCGGCCACCACGAGTTCGTCCCCTGGCGGATCGGCCCCGTACTGTAGCATACCCAATAGTACTTCACGCACGCGTACGGTCCACCAAAGTGGATGTTTTAGAACGGATTGGCGTGCTAGAATCGTCAGGTCTTCGCTGGCTGGGGAGCGAAGCACCACTACCAAGAGGGGGTACGACATTCGGATGAAAACTAAACTTTTTAGTGCGCCGATCCTTGCGATCACGGCGCTATCGTTTACGGGCCTGGCACTGGCCCAAGAGGACGTCGACACGACGCCCGGCAGACCGCGGTACGTGACGTTGCCGCCCAAGCCGAGCACGGACCTGGTCACACCGGCCTCTTCATTGCCGACCTGGACCGGCAGTTTCACCTACGGCGGAAATACTTACAATTACACGATGGTGGGCACCGCGCCGTCGACCGGCACATCCACCAGCATTCCGGTTGTGATTATTCCGGTCAAGGTTGTGATCACGAGCAGAACGGGCACCAAGACGACATTTGACCCGACCAGCATAGTCAGTAGCACTACCTCGTCGCCGATATTCGACAACACCACGACATACACGCAGGGTGGCGTGGATGTGGGGACGACCCAATATATCGACGCCTTCCAGCGTGCCAACTTCTGGGGCACCGTCTCCACACAACCGAACTACCATTTGTTGCTCGGCCCAGTCAGCCAGGTGGCCGAAGTCACGTTCAGCCCGACTTCACGGCAGGGCACGCTGGGGAAGCCTTTCGGGTTCGTCGTTGGTGAAGTCGGCATCAATTGGTTCGACGTCCAGGTGCGGAGCCAGATCACCAAGCTGGGGATCACGCCCGGCACGCTTCCGATTTTCCTGACCCGTGACGTGTACTTGACCTCGGGCGGATGCTGCGTCGGTGGATACCACAGCGCCACCGGCGCGCAGTCCTACGCGTACGCCACGTATATCGATCACGTCGGTGCGTTCGCGCAGGATGTGTCGGCTCTTTCGCATGAGGTTGGGGAATGGGCCGACGATCCGCTGGTGACGAATAGCGGCAACCCGGTGCCGTGCAGCTCCAACCCGATTCTGGAAGTGGGCGATCCGCTGGAGGGCAACGCCAATTACGGCGGTTATCCCTACGTGCTCCACGGGTTCACGTACAACCTGCAGGATCTGGTCACGCTGCCCTATTTCGGCGCGCCGGCCAGCACTTCCGTCAACGGCTGGTTCACGTTCCAGGGCGAGACGCTGTCGGTCTGCCAGAACGGCGGCTAATTCACGCTCTGCTCACTCCATCCATGCGAGAATCTTAGCGTGGATGGAGTGATCGTGGTCGATAAGGAAGAAGGTTGGACCTCGCACGACGTGGTCGGCAAGATGCGCCGCCTGGCCAACACCAGGAGGATCGGCCACCTGGGCACGCTGGACCCGATCGCCACGGGCGTCCTGCCGCTGGTGATCGGCCGCGCTACCCGCCTGGCGCAATTCTATATACGTAGCGACAAGATCTACGAAGCGGTCATCCGGTTTGGGTTCGCCACCGATACGTATGACCGCAGCGGGGCGCCGGCATCGCCGGCTAGCGAAATTTGTGTGACGGCGGAGCAAGTGGAATCCGCGCTAGAAAACTTCCGCGGTGAGATCCTGCAGACGCCGCCGCCGGTTTCCGCCAAGAAGGTGGACGGGCAGCGGGCGTACGCACTGGCCCGCCGGCGAGTGACGGTGGATCTGCCGCCGTCGCCCGTGCACATCTACGATTTACAACTCCTGGGGGCCGCCGGCCGGGAGGCACGCGTGCGCGCGCACTGCTCTGGAGGAACCTACATGCGTTCGATCGCGCACGACATGGGCGTGGCGCTGGGATGCGGCGCGCACCTGCGCGATCTGCGGCGCGTCTCCTCCGCCGAGTTCAGCCTGGCGCAGGCTCACACCATCCAGCAACTGGAGCAACTCGCCGGCGAAGGCAGGCTGGAGGACGTGCTGATTTCATCCGCTCACCTGCTGCCGGATTTCCCGACCGTTTACGTGGAGACGTCCAGCGCCGGACGGATCCGGCAGGGCCGCAACTTCCCGGTTTCACCGTTTCGCGTGCAGCAAGGCTCGCGCTACGTAAAAGCTGTTACAGGCGAGGGCGAACTGATTGCGATCGGCGAGGCGGTGCTGCCGAACCTGTACCATCCGGCGGTGGTGCTGTAAACCGCGATTATTTCGGCACGGCCACGGGCACCAGGTCGCGGCTGGCGATTACCCGGTCGATCATGCCGTATTCCACGCCCTGCTCGGGACTCATGATGTAGTCGCGATCCACGTCGCGCGCAATGCGGTCCACCGGCTGGCCGGTGGCATCCGCCAGCAGCGTATTCAGCGTCTCGCGCATGCGCAGGATTTCCTTGGCGTAGATATCGATGTCGGCGGCCTGTCCCGCAAGCCCCTGCATGGACGGCTGATGGATCATGATGCGCGAATTCGGCAGGCTGAAGCGTTTGCCTTTGGTGCCGGCGGCGAGCAGGACGGCGGCCATCGAAGCGGCCTGGCCGACGCAGAAAGTCACGATATCGGGCCGCACAAAACTCATGGTGTCCAGAATCGCCAGTCCCGAAGTGATCGACCCACCGGGCGAATTGATATAAATCGAGATGTCTCTTTCGGGATCTTCGGCTTCCAGAAACAGCAACTGCGCGATGATCAGGTTGGATACGGCATCATCAATCGGCGTTCCCAGAAAGATGATGTTCTCCTTCAGCAGGCGCGAGTAAATGTCGTATGCACGTTCACCCCTGGAGGTTTGTTCCACCACCATGGGGA
>DATGGM010000224.1:0-1575 GCA_035308525.1 Bryobacteraceae bacterium | reverse complement strand
CCCAGCGTCAATGTGATGTCCTCAACCAGCGTCTCCTGGCCGAGCGTCGGAAACGAGAGGTAATTCTGTAGCACCAGGTCGAGGTTTAACTCCCCCGCAACGAGGAATCTCATCGCCGACCTCCCGCCGATCCGTATAGCGGAAACGGCTCGACCACCCGGTTGATCGCACCGCTCTCACAGGGCGCATCCGGGCGCAGCCCTTCACCCAAGCTGCGGAAGAAGGCCAGCCATTGGCCCACCACCACGTCCAGCAGCGGCACGTTCTGGTCGCCCAGTTCCGCCATCCCCGGACACTCGATAGCGGTATCGCCCTTGCGCAACAGGTCGGCCGGAATCTGTTCGCCCAGAATCACTTTGGCCCAGCCCAGTTTTTTGCGGTCCAGCTCGCGAATCAGGTCCGATTCATACGCGCGCAGCAGCGGGTCGGACGA
Organism: Bryobacteraceae bacterium; assembly: GCA_035308525.1. Classification (GTDB taxonomy): domain Bacteria; phylum Acidobacteriota; class Terriglobia; order Bryobacterales; family Bryobacteraceae; genus Bog-159. Next base: position 1,142 of record DATGGM010000224.1, on the reverse strand, counting down.
GAGGAAACAAACCAGCAGCGTGCCGGGCTGAATGAAGCTCAGCGGGCCGTGGCGCACCCCCAGGTAGGTTTCCGCTAATGTGGGCACGCGTCCGTCGGTCATCTCGAGCATCTTCAGGGCCGCTTCGCGGGCGGCGCCATAGCGCGACCCGGAGCCCAGGTAGACGACCCGTTCGAATCCCCCTGCGGCGACCCGTGCCAGTAGATCGGGCACGCGTTGGAACAGCCCATCGCACGCATGACTGAGGCGTTCGCACAGAACCCCGTAGCGGTCCGGCGCATTTCGCATGCCGAGAAAACGCGCGGCCAGCGCCATATTGGTGAGGCTGCTGGTCATGGCCAGGCTGCGATCATTGGTGCGGTCGTCCAGCACCATCACCTGCACGCGCGGGTCGCCATTGTAATCCGTAGCCAGGCGGCCGGCTTGATTACAAGTGATCACCAGGTGGCGCAATTGCGGCTCGGCGGCCAGCAACTGAGAGATCACGGCGGCGCTCTCCGGACTATTGCCGGAGCGCGCCAGCGAGACCAGCAGGCCGGGCCGCGCGGGCGCCAACGCGGAGGAACCGTGCGTGAGCAGATCGCCCGCTGCCACGGCTTCAGTGGTAAGGCCCAGGTCGTCACGTAGCGCCAGCCGCACGCATTCGCCCGCGAACAGAGAACTCCCCGACCCGGTCAGCGTCAGGCCGGCGATCCCGTCCAGCATAGACGCGATAGCCGGCGCCCGGGCCAGAACGCGACTGCATGTATCCAGCCACGTGGCAGGCTGCTGCAGAATCTCGCGCAGGGTATCGGCGTAACCTCTGCTGCGTTGCACCTCGGCGGGCTCGGCCAGTAATTCACGGACGTTCAGGAACGGATTCACGTATCCTGTTTATAACATGCGCACCAATGCAGTGGTAGCCCACGGCGGCGGACCCACGGCAGTCATCAATGCCAGCCTGGCCGGGTTGATCGAAGAATCGCGGACGCGCGGGCTGGGCCTGTACGGGGCACGCCAGGGACTTGCCGGACTCTTGCGCAGCGACTTCGTGGATCTGACAGCGGTGGACGCCGATCTGGTCCGCCACGTGGGTGAAGCGCCTGGTTCGGCGTTGGGATCCAGCCGGCTGCCCCTCGCGGCGGAACACTATGACCGGCTAT
>DATGGM010000223.1:0-4035 GCA_035308525.1 Bryobacteraceae bacterium | reverse complement strand
GCCGGCAAAGTCTTCGAAGTCACCGGCAAGAATCCCAAGCTGGAGATCGCCCTGGAACTGGAGCGCATTGCGCTCGAGGACGAGTACTTCGTGAAGCGCAAGCTCTACCCCAACGTGGACTTCTACTCCGGCATCATGTATCAGGCCATGGGATTCAAGCCCGAGATGTTCACGGTGCTGTTCGCCATCCCGCGCACCGTCGGCTGGCTCGCGCAATGGCAGGAGATGCTGGAAGATCCCGAGCAGAAGATTGCGCGTCCGCGGCAGATCTATACGGGCGCGGAGGCGCGCAACCTGGTGCCGATCGAGCAGCGCGGCGTGGCCGCCAGAGTGTAGGACGGACGACTGCGTCTCCACGGCGAATTGTTATAATCAGTACACATGCTCAAGCAGATTCTGATTACGTTCGCCGTGGCGGCGGCCGCGAGCGCGGCCACCTTTCCCGTTTCTCTGATTGAACCTGTCGTCGTGAACGGCAAAGCTCTGAAAGCCGGGGATTACCAGTTGGATGTAAAGGACAATTCCGTAGTCATCCTGAAAGGCAAGAAGCCACAGGTCGAAGCTCCGGTGAAGATCGAGAACACCAACACGAAGTACGAGCGGACTCAAGTCCTGTTTAACGAGAACAAGGGTAGTTTCTCCATCAAGCAGATCGAGTTGGGCGGCACCTCCACTAAAGTGACATTCGCCGCCGGCAGCCAGTAACTTACTTCACGTTCCAGCCTTCCACCCGCACCGCGGGCGGCTTCGGCCCGGCATGGTAGACCGCCGCGACTGTGCGTTTTTCGCCGGGCATCAGCGGGAAGTAGTTGTCCTCCCAGAGCACCGGCAGGATCTCGGCTTCTTCCCGCGCATCTTCCTCGTCGCGCTGCACAGTTTTCACCATCAGGCGCACCGCGAACGCCAGGTGGGGCGAAGGATTCTCCACGGTCACGCGCGTGATGCCGTCGTCGCCCTTCACTTCCGATTCAGCCGAGTACTTCAGCTCTACCGCCGGCAGGCTGTTGAGGGCGGTATAGTCGGCGAAGCTCTTCTGCGGTGTGTAGAACCACGTGGATTGGTCCCAATCCAGATCGTCGGGCTTGGTTGAGAGCCAGTAGAAGTTCGAACTTACGGTTTTGCCCAACGGATCCTCCAGCGCCAGCCGCACGAAGTATGTGGACGACAGGCCTTCCAGCGCCGGAATGGCGAGGATGCGCGTGGAACTGTCTTCCGCGATATCGGCGGAGGCCTGCTTGGAAAATTTCTCGGACATATCGATGTTATAGACCCACGCGCGCGCCTTCATATTCGGATAAGCCTGGTAGAAGGAATTCACCACCACCACCGATGCGTCGTCGTAACTGTACTGAATGTGCAGCGGCTCGTTGGCTTTCTTGGCGCCGAAGTAAGAGCCGCCCGGCCGCAGATACCAGTCGTACAGATGCCAGATCATGGACGGCCAGGCGTTGTTGAGCATCCACTGAATTACGCCCGTGGAAGTGTACTTGCTCCTGCCAAAAGCCTCGAACATGGCGCGATGGGTTTCGTAGGCCATTACCTGCGCCTTGCGCGCGAATTCCTCCACGCCGCCGGAGGGTCCGTAGCGGGCATCGAGCGCCGTTGTGAACGTCTTTAGATCCTTGAACGCTCCACCGCCGGCGTGATAGTCCCACCATGAGTTGACGGGCCAGAGGTGATCCTCGGGCAGCATGCGGCGCAGGCTCTCGATGGGCGGAATGGACGGTCCCGGGCCGGTCTCCGTGTTGAATCCGTGCGCGCCGCCGCGGGTCTTGTCGAGCGACCAGTATGTGGGTGGAACATAGTCGTACGGCCCGGTCATTTTGACGCCGGTCTTCCCGCTCACTTCGGTGGGCTTCTCGGTCGCAGAGGACTCGAACGGGTTGGGCCAGTCCAGTTCTTTCACGATCTCCAGATATTTCTTCTCCACGTCCGCCACCGGCGGGTTATCGCTGCCGTTCATCCAGTTGAAGACCGACGGGTGGCTGCGCAGCCGGCGGATCTGGTCGCGCAGCGATGCCGCGGCGATGGAATGATCTTCGTCCTTCCAGTTCTCCCACTTCTCCCAGTGATCGCAGCAGCACCAGCCGGCCGTCACCAGGATGCCCATCTGGTCGGTCAAGTCGAAGAAGTGGTCGTCCTCGATCTTGCCTTCCAGACGCACGGTATTGAGGTTCATGTCGCGCACATACTTGAGCTCCTGCTCCTGACGCTGGGGCGACGAGCGCAGCAGCATGTCGAAGGTATAGCCGGCGCCGCGAATCAGGATGTTCTTGCCGTTGATGCGGAACACGCGGTGTTCCTGTTCGTCGAGAATAGAAGTCACTTCCCGGATGCCGAACGGCCGGGTGGCTTCGTCGGAGACGGCGCCGCCCGTTTCAAACTGTACCTTGAGCGTATAGAGGTTGGGCGTCCCCACCAGGATCGGCCACCACAGCCGCGGATGGTCGAACTTGAGTTGAGCGAATTTGTCGGGCGTGAACTTCACCACTTTGGTCTCGCCGGCCGCCAGGCGCACTTCCTGCGAGAAGGCGATGCCTTCGATGTCGCCCTTCAGCGTCCCTGTCACGCTGTGCTTCGTCCCATTCACGAGTTCCGCGCCGACGGTGAGTTCGGCTTTGTCGTTGGCAGGGAGATTGAGGTGGGTGATCACGTACGGGAAGCGGATGGCCACCGGCCCGGTCCCGGCCAGTTGGACGTCGCGCCACAAGCCCATGTCCTTATCCGGCGGCAGGGGGTTCCAGTCGACGAACGTGATGGACAGATCGTCGGGTAGAGGGGAGAATAACTCCACCGCCAGGGCGTTGGCCGCCCCCAGCCGCAGCGCATCGGTCACGTTGTATTCGAACAGGCGCCAGGCGCCCGCGGTATCGGCGGCGTTGGCGATGCGCTTCCCATTCAGCCAGATATTGGCTCGATAGTTGAGGCCGTCGAAGCGCAGCCAGAGCGTTTTGCCTTTGTATTCCGCGGGCGGCTGAAATTCCGTGCGGAACCACCACGGGACGCGGTAGGGGCTATCCGGCGGCATGTGGATGTTGGAGAAATTAATGCCGATCGGATAGCTGGTGCCGGCGAACGACCGCAGGTTCATGCCGAACCCCGGATCGGGATAGACGTGATCCTTCACGAGCGTGGACACCACCGTCGCGGGCATGCCGGCCGGATACCAGCCGGGCGTTTTGTAGCCGGACTTGGAAATGGCGTCGCCGCCATCCGTCACCATCGCCGACGATTGAATGGCCCAATGTTCGCGGAGCAGCAGCGGCGCGGCGGGCTGGGCCTGTAACGCGGCGCACGCCAGCGCCGCCAGGGAGAAAAGCTTTCGCATAATGAGATCCGGTTCCAGAGATTACTATATACGTATGCGCACCATCATTGCGTTTGCCTGCGCGGCCTGCTTAGCCGCATCCTGTGCTCCGGCGCAAACCACCTGGCAGCTGGCCTGGAGCGACGAGTTCAACGGACCCGCCGGTTCGCTGCCTAACCCGAGCAATTGGAATTTCGATTTGGGGAACAACGGTGGTTGGGGCAACGGCGAAGTGGAAACGTACACGAATTCACCCAACAACGTCTTTCAGGACGGTAACGGTAATTTAGTGATCCGCGCCATCCGCGATTCCAGCGGCAATTACACTTCGGCCCGCCTGCAGACCGGCAATCCCGGCGTGGCCGTGCCCACCACCGACCTGAGCTGGCAATACGGCCTGATCGAGGCCCGTGTCAAGCTTCCCTTCGGCCAGGGCGTGTGGCCCGCCTTCTGGATGCTGGGCGAGGATATCAGCACGGTCTCCTGGCCGCAATGCGGCGAAGTCGACATCATGGAGAACTTCGGGACGTTTAACAATAACGCCGACATAAACAACGGCACGGCGCATGGTCCCGGATACTCCGGCGCCAACGGGATTGGGGCGCCTTACACCCTGCCGCTAGGCGACACGGTGTACGACGACTATCATGTGTATGCGTTGCAGTGGTCGCAGAATTCGCTGGAGTGGTTTGTGGACGGCGCGCTGTATCACACCGTGACGCCCGCAT
>DATGGM010000222.1:0-5809 GCA_035308525.1 Bryobacteraceae bacterium | reverse complement strand
GCGAGCCTGCCCCACTCAAGTTTTTGCCGCGCCCGACGATATAGGAGCGAGGATTCCTATGTCGCAGGCACTAGTGGTCGATGATTCCAAGGCGGTGCGCATGGTGATTTGCAGAAACCTTGCCCAGTTGGGATACGAGGTCTGCGCGGCGGCCGACGCCGCGGAGGCGCTGGGGCTTCTGCGGGAAGAGATCTCGCTGGTGCTGGTGGATTGGAACATGCCGCGCATGAACGGGCTGGAATTCGTGGAGCGGCTGCGGGCAGATCCGCGCTACGCGGCGGTGAAAGTGATGATGGTGACCACCGAGACGGAAGTGGAGCAGATGATAAAGGCTCTGGCGGCGGGCGCCGACGAATACGTGATGAAGCCGTTCACGCAGGAGATTCTGGCTGACAAGCTGCGCATTATGGGGCTGATTCAGTAAGGACGGACATGCGGGCAGGCATTTCCAGGAAAATGGTACCGCTGGGCGGGCGGATCCGCGTGCTGGTGGTGGACGATTCGGTGGTCATCCGGCGGCTGGTGACGCACGCGATTTCGGAAGATCCAAGCATGGAAGTGGTGGGAGTGGCGGCCAACGGGGCGATCGCGCTGGAGCGCATCGCGCAGTTGAATCCGGACGCGATCACGCTGGACATTGAAATGCCCGGGATGGATGGCCTGACACTACTGCGCCGGCTGAAGGATCATGCGGCGCGGCCGCGGGTGGTCATGTTCAGCACGCTCACGGACCGGGGCGCCGCACTGACGCTCGAGTCGTTGGCGCTGGGCGCGGACGACTACGTGACCAAGGCGGCCAACGCGGGATCACTGGACCGCTCGATGGCCAGCCTGCGCGCGGAATTGATTCCCAAGATCCGGCAGTTCTTTCTGCTGGCGGGCGAGCGGCCCGCGGTTCGATCGCTCGCGGCGCCTGCCTGGAGGGCGGCGCCCGGTCCGGCTGCCGGCCGGGGGACAAATCCGCCGCGGGTGATCGCGATCGGGGTTTCCACGGGCGGCCCGACGGCGCTGGGGGCCATCATGCCGCAATTTCCGGACGACTTCCCGCTGCCGATCCTGATCGTGCAGCACATGCCGGCGTTGTTTACGCGCTTTCTGGCGGAACGGCTGCAGGCGGTGACGCGGCTCCAGGTGGCGGAGGCCGGCCAGGGAAGCCGGGTGGTTCCCGGCACGGTGTGGATCGCGCCGGGCGATTACCACATGCGCGTGCGGCGCAACGGAGACGAGCCGGTGATCCAACTGGACCAGTCGCCGCCGGAGAATTCCTGCAGGCCCTCGGTGGATGTGTTGTTTCGGTCGGTGGGAGAGGTGTACGGCGGGGCAGCCGTGGCGGCCGTACTCACAGGGATGGGCCAGGACGGGCTGCGCGGAGCTGAGGCGCTGCGGGCGCGGGGAGCCATGGTGATCGCGCAGGACGAGGCCAGCAGCGTGGTCTGGGGGATGCCGGGCGCGGTGGCGCAGGCCGGCCTGGCGCACTGCGTACTGCCTCTGGACGCGGTAGTTCCGGAGATCGTCAGCCAGACCGCGGCGCGGGCCATCGCATGACTCCCACCGCCCTCCATCCCGACAACTACGGTTTCTTGCAGGATTACGTATATCGCGAGTCGGGGATCGTGCTGGACGGCGACAAGCACTATCTGCTGGAAGCGCGGCTGATGCCGATCGCGAGCCAGATGCGGCTGGCGACGCTGGACGATCTGTGCGTGGCGCTGCGAAGCGCCAATGGCGGCGCGGGCCTGAAGCAGCTGGTGGTGGAAGCCATGACCACCAACGAGACGTTTTTCTTTCGCGATCCGGCGCAGTACGAGGCGCTGCGGACGGTCGTGCTGCCGGCGCTCATCGAGCAGCGGCGCGATACGCGCAGGATGAGCTTCTGGTCGGCGGCTTCCTCGTCGGGCCAGGAGGCGTACAGCCTGGCGATGATGCTGCGCGAGATGGGGCTGGGCGACTGGAGAATCAGCATCGTGGGCACGGACCTGTCGCGGCGCATGCAGGAGCGCGCCCGGGCCGGCAAATATCTGCAGATCGAAGTCAACCGCGGACTGCCGGTGGCATACCTGCTCAAGTACTTCACCAAGGCGGGCCTGGAATGGCGGATCAAAGACGAAGTGCGCCGCATGGTGGAGTTCACCAGCTTCGATCTGCGCCAGAGCATGGCGGCGCTAGGGCCGTTCGACGTGGTGTTCTGCCGGAACGTGCTGATCTATTTCGATGTGGAATTGAAGAGGAAGATTTTGGAACAGATTCACGGCACGCTGTTTCGCGGCGGCTACCTGTTGCTGGGCGGCAGCGAAACGACGCTGAACCTGTGCGCGCGGTTCGAACGCAAGATCCTCGGGCAGACCGTGCTGTACCAGGTTCCTTGAGAGCAATCGGATGACTGAGCCTTTTTCACTGAAAGTTTACCGGAACGACCTGGCGAATATCGTGCAGTCGGTTTTCCAGACCATGATGGATACGGAAGTGGAGGCGGCTGAAGGTCCCGGGGCACGGTTCCCGGCGGCCATCACCGCGGCCGTGCACTTCGCGGGCGAATGGCGGGGCGCCACGCTGGTGGAATGCGGCACGGAGGAGGCGCGGCATTTCGCGGCGCGGTTCATGGGGATTCCCGTGCCCGGGGCGATCGACGACGATGTACGGGACGTGATGGGGGAACTGGCCAACATGGTGGCCGGCAACCTGAAATCGCTGCTGCCGCGCGGAGTGGAGCTGTCGATGCCTTCGGTGATCGAGGGCAGCGACTACGCCGTGCGTATCTGCGGCGGCAACCTGGTCGAGCGCATGGCGTTCACGAGCGCGGCGGGCGGCTTCTCCATCACGGTGGTGGAACTGCTGCAGAAGAGCTGACCGATACCCTTAGAACGAGAAGCGCAACTGCATTTCGATGCGCCGATTGGCGGTGGCGGAGCCGAAGAAGCCGCCAGCCAGGGCGTTGGAGGTACCGAAGAGCGGCGAGAGCAGGTCGCCGACGGGAGGCGCCAGGTTCGTGTGGTTGAAGAGGTTGCGCGCGGAGATGCCCACGGTGACGTTGTAGCGTTTGTTGGTGACCGCATCGCCGAAGGGTCCGCCGCGCATGCCGCCGGGTCCGCCGCGGGGGCCACCGCCGCCACCGCCGCGCATGCCGCCGACCGCCAGCCCACCTCCCGGCATACCGCCGCCGCCCGCGTTGGCTACACTGCTACCACGGGGCTCGCCGAAGCCGAAAGTGCGGCTAAGCCGCAGGTTGACACTGAACATGCCGGGACCCTGTCCATAATTGCGCGGAATGATCTGCTCGCCGGGCTGCGGGTTGGTTTCGAAAACGCCGTACCTGGTGGCTACCACGCCGGTGGTATCGGAACTGGAGGCGAAGGAGGGCCGGTCGTTGTATATGGAATCGCCGTTGAGGTCCCGGCCCAGGGTGATATCGAACGGGGAGCCGGACTGGGCGATAATGAAGGGGCTAAAGCGCAGGCCCAGAGGCGCTAAGAGACTGCCGCCGATGAAGATGCGGTTGCGCACGTCGAATCCGGCGCGGCCCCAGTCAGGCTGCTCGTTGTACTGATTCGACGGAAAGGTTCCGGCGCTGTCGGTGTTGCTCAGCGCCTTGCTCAGCGCATAGTAGCCGAACAGGTTCAGCTTGGCATTGATGCGCGCGTTGATGTTGGTGATCAACTGGTTCTGGGTAAACAGGCCGCTCGATTCGTACATGTAGATGTTGCCCACATCGCCGTAAGGGAACTCGCCGCTGCCCGGAACCAGCGGATTGAAGGTGCCCGGCAGCGGCGCGTTGATATTGCGCGAGCGCAATACGTCCACGCCGCGGGAATGCGTGTAAGTAACCGCCAGGGTGATGTTCTTGGGCAGCTGCCGCTCCACGCCCATGGCGCCCTGCAGGGTGTACGGCGCATGCAGGTTCGCGTCGATGCGCCGGATAGTCTGGGAAATCAAGGGCAGCGAAGATAGCAGCGGGATGTTGGGATAGAACGTGGGATCGGTGACGAAATACTGCTGTTGCAAAATCCCATTTTGCTGCAATGCCTGCATCGCGAAGGATTCGCCGAAGCGATCGTAGAAAATGCCGAAGCCGCCGCGGATCACGGTCTTGGGCTGTCCGGATTTGCCGCCGCCGATGCCCCAGGCAAAGCCGACGCGCGGCGCAACATCCGCATGATCGCCGATGTTGTCCTGGGTTTCATAGCGCAGGCCCAGACTCAGTGTAAAGTTGGGGCGCAGGCGCCAATCATCGGTTGCGAACAGGCCGGCATCGTATTGCTTGACGGTGGCGGTGGGCGTGCCGCCGGTGATAGAGAACTGGCTGGGCTGGCCCAGGTTGTAGTTTTCGAGTGAAGTAAATGTGAAGGTGCCGTTATAGTTCTGCGTGGAATCGTTTGACAAGGTCACATCGCGGAGGCGCCCGCCGAACTTGAAGAAATGCGTGCCGTGGACGATGGAGGTATAGTTCTGCAGCTCGTAATGATTCTCGTTGCTGTAGGACTGTCCCAACCCGAAGGGCGCGCCGCCGCCGGTAAAAGCGCCGAGCACCGAAATCGTGGATGCTTCGTCGGTGGCGAGCTGCAGATTGGTGTCGCGGTAGAACTGAAAGCGCGTCTCGTTGATGACCGTGCTGCTCACCATGATGGTATTGGTGAGGCTGGCGCTCTGCTCGCCGCTTTGCACGTTGTAGGCGCGGGTGGGCAGGGTGAAGACGCCGATGCCCTGGTTTTCGAGGGTGGAGTACTCGTAGCGGTAGCGGCCCACCAGCGTATCTTTGGAATTCAACTGGTAGTCGATGCGCGGGCTGACGGTCGTGCGCACCTGGGGCGCCAATACGGCCTGGCTTAACGGTCCGGTGAGAGTGAGGGCGCTGATGACGGAGGTTTCCTGCTGATCGCGGCGCTCGGCGTCGATGAAGAACGAAGCTTTCTTGCCTAAGGGCCCGCTGAGATTTCCGGAAAGCATCTTCTGCTGGTAGGGCGGCTTATCGGGCGCGAACGGATTCCGCGAATTGAACATGGAATCGCCGAAGTTGAAGAAGACCTGGCCGCGGAACTTGTCGGTGCCGGGCTTGGTGAAAACTTCGATACGGCCGAAGCCCAACTTATCGTACTCGGCGGAGAATGGATTCTGGTTGATACGGATTTCGCGGATGGACTCTTTGGGTGGAAGCTGGCCTCCGGTGAAGCCGTCGATATAAATCTGGCCCCCATTCGGACCGGCCGCGGGACCCGCCAGCGCCTGCAGGTCGTTCTGCAGATCGTCGGGATCGTCGGAGAGCGAATCGAGATCCGTTCCCTTCAGCACGATGGCGCCCACGTTGGATGACGGATCCAAATCCACGTGAGCGGTATCGGAGACCGTGACCTCCTGCTTTTCGGCGACTACTATCATTTGAATATCGATTTTCGCGGCGCCGCCGGAGGTCAGATCGACATCGGTCTTCTCAAACAGCGCGAAGCCCTTGGACATGGCGCGCACGGTATATTTTCCGGGCAGCAGGCCATCCACGGTGTAGCGCCCCTGAGCATCGGCTTGGGCGGCCTTGACGAAACCCTGGGCACCGGTCACCGTAACCGTAGCGCCGGGGATGGACGCCCCGGACGGATCGGTCACCATACCCGTGAGCTTGGCAGGCCCGGGCGCAGCCGCCAAAGCGGCGAACAGCACGATCACAGAAATCATTGCATTCCACCCATGTTCATATCGAGATTCCAGGTGCCCAGCATCATGGCGCGCTGCGTACCCGCGGGGGCGGCCGAGAGAATCGGCTCGACACCGGCCACCAGCGTGATCGCGGTCACCTGGCCGGGATCGGCGCCTGCGGTGCTGG
>DATGGM010000221.1:0-1750 GCA_035308525.1 Bryobacteraceae bacterium | reverse complement strand
GTCGGCGCGGGCGACCAGGCGAATGGCGCGGGTCAGTTCGCGTTTCGATTTGTAGCGCCGCGCCTGTTTGATGATGTCCTCGGCGGCAAACGGAGGCACGCGAAATCCCTGCCACAGCGCCGCCCAGAGCATGCGGGTATCGCGCACGTTGCGCTCCACGATGACCAGCATCTGACGAAAAGTTTTGGCCAGCATGTAGAGATGACCGATGGCCGCCTCCTCGCCTTCGCCGGTGGAGAGAATGGCATCCAGCACCTGCAGGGCGCGAACCCGATCTTTGGCGGAAATGGCGTCGGTCAGTTCGTAAAGCGAACGCTGCTTGGCGGCCAGCACCATGGTTTCCACGTCGCCCAGCGTGATGCGCTTCTTCTCCCCTACATAGAGCAGCAGCTTCTCCAGTTCGCCGGCGATCATCATCATGTCGCCGCCCAGGGCGTCCACCATTTCCCGCGCGGCATCGGCCTCGATCCTGGCCGCTTGTTGCGCCGCCTGTTCGGTGAGCCAGCGCACGGCTTCGTTTTCCTCCACCCGCGCCAGTTCCACGATGCCGCAAAATTCACCCAGGGTGTCGCGGATCCTCTCGTAGCGCTCCTTGTCGGTTAGTTCCATGCGGCGAACGTCGGCGGGAATGCTGATGTGGTCGGCAACAAACACCAGCAGCGCGTCGGGATTGGGATTCTTGACGTAGGCTTCGATGGCTTCAAAGTCAGCCTCGTGCGAACCCCTTCCATACAGGTTCTTCACCCCGCGGATGAAAAACACCTGGAAGGGAGCCATGAGCGAGGGAGTGCGGGCCCGGTCCAGGATTTCACCCAGCTGGGTTTCGCCCAGATCGAATTCGTAGAGGGCGAAATCGCGCAGATCAGGCGGCACCAGCGCCTGCAAAACGGCTTCCCGGCATTGGCGGCGAAAAAACACCTCGTCGCCCACGAAAACATAAGCCGGGCGCAGCTTGCGGCTGTTGACCTCGGCGACAAACCGTTCCGTGGGGGCAAAAGCGCGCATCAGTAGTTCTCCAGAACGTCACTCACCAGCGACCGCGCGAAATCGCGAGACAGCCGCTCCAGCGCCGGCGATTCTTCCTGGAAGAAAGTGGCCAGCGAACTGCTCTCCTGGTATTGCTCGCGAAACAGATAACTGGGATTGTCGTACAGCACTTTGCCTTTTTTGTCGGTCAGAGTAACGTGAACCCCCACCTGCACCAGCACCGTGGCCACCCGATTGGTGCGGGTGTCGAAGGTAAGGGGAAACACAGAGGCGGCCAGAACGGTGCCCTGCAGCGTAGCGTCGGCCGAGCGATCCTGCCGATTGACGATTTGATAATGGGTGCGGGTAATGAACTCGCGCACCACCGCCGAAGTCAAATCCTGTTCCACGCGGTAGACTTGCGATCCGTTGGTAAACGCCGGAATGGCGAGGGTGCGAAGATCGGTGGGAAGTTTGTTATCTTTTCCGGAAACATGATAGCCGCAGCCGGCTAGCATCAGGGAAACGCCCAGCGCCAGCGCCAATCCCAGCCTCGGCCTCACTGGATCTTGCCTCGCGGGCGGGCGGTCGCCATCTCCTCCGCAATCTCCACCGCGGTGCTGGCGGTAATGCGCAGGTTGTCGGCTGCAGCCCATACCCAGATACCATTTTCATGACTGGCATCGCGGCGGCAGGTCAGCAAAATATCGCCCTGGCCGGCGGCACTGACCGTGCTCGGCGATTCCTCCCCCGCCCGGCTCACCAGCACATGCTCGCCCGCCAA
>DATGGM010000220.1:0-32155 GCA_035308525.1 Bryobacteraceae bacterium | reverse complement strand
CGCCCGGCACATATACGCTCCAACGGCATTAGAATTGATGCGCAGCGTGCCGTCGCAATCCGCCAGTGCAAGGTCTAATTTGCCTGTCCGCAATAAGCTGGCGGCTCTCCCTAGAAGGGCTCTTTCGGAGCCGGGAGCCAGCAACAACGCACTCGTATAGTCCTCGATCGCTGCTTGGTTCTGCTCCTGCTGCTGATACAAGTGCCCGCGTAGCAGATATCCATCCGGATTCTTGGGTTCGCGGCCGATTGCCTCGCTTGCGTCCTGCATGGCTTGAGAGATCTGTCCCATGGCTGCGTATGCCTTGGCCCGCGCCAGATAAGCTCGTGAGTTATTCGGCTGCAGCGTCAGGGATTGAATGAAATCGGCGATCGCGTCCGCGCTTTCTCCGAGATGGTAATAGCAGTACCCGCGATGCAAAAACGCGGCATCACGCTGGGGATCGAACCGGATTACGCGTGAGTAGGAATCCAGTGCCGCCCGGTACAGCTTTTGCTCCTCAAGGCGGTGACCTTCAAGGTAAGCGCTCCCAGCTTTTTCCAAGTCGGACAGCTCCGCGGGAACTGTGGGAACCACTGCCGCGTGGATATCCGGAGCTTTAGGGGAGCGTCTCTTTTTTGTTTCATGCGAAAGTTGCTGGACTGTTTGCTGTAAGTCCTTGACTTCCGCTTGGAGCTTTTTCAGCGTCCCCTTTAGTTGTTCCAGGGTGCCAGAAAAGTCTGATGATTGCCCGGAGAGGACGAAAAATCCGGCGAAAATTATCCCTGAGGTGATGATGGCGGGGCGCGACCCCACGTCAGCTCCAGCTCGCTTTCATGTAACCCATTCTAGGTCGTGCAGGGAGGTCCCTTTGTTCAGATTTTGGCTTGGAGCTATCGGAATTATCCTAGAGTTCTTAAGTCTAGTGCGGGCCGCGCGGAAAGCAGACCGACGGCGCCAGACATCCGCTCCCCAGGATCCGGGGCTGTACTCAAATCAGGGGTTTGCCATCCGCCACTGTGAGGGTCGGGCTGGCCTCTAGCGGGACGCCGCGGTCACGGTGGCTCCGCTTAGTGCCGCTTCGATTCTCGCCAGCCGCTCTTCGAGTGTGCGGATCTGTTCCTTCTGCGCTGTAATTGTTGCATTCTGCTTCTGCAATTCGTTCAGCAGCATCGGATCGAGTAGTTGGTATTTCACCGTCTCGATCTGCCCATCTGCAGAACGCGCCACGAGATCTGGGTATACTTCAGCCACTTCTTCGGCTATCAGGCCGTATTGAACTGGCTGCGAGCCGTCGTCGAACGCCTTCTTGTAGCGGAAGGTCACTGGGCGCAGGCGCATCAATCCGCTGCTGGTTTCGCCCATATCGTGAATGTCTTCTTTGTAACGGCGGGATGATACGGCGATGCCGAGCTGCCCGCCGGGGCTGACCTGGACCGTCGCACCGGTTACGTTGCTGGTGGAGATGCCTGCGATGAACGCGGTGGTTTGCGTACCGGGAGTTCCGATGCGGATCGTACCGCTGTCGGCGCCGGTACCCTGATTCCCGATTTGGATGTTATTGCTGGCGAGGACGTTGTACCCAGCCTGATACCCGACGGCGATATTGTTGTTCCCGGAGATGTTGGCGTACAAGGTGTCAGCCCCGAGGCCCGTGTTGTTAAGCCCCGTGGTGTTGCCGAACATAGCACTGTTGCCGGTGGCCGTGTTGTAGTTTCCGGTGGTGTTATTCGACAGCGCGTCGTAACCGCCGGCCGTATTGGCGCTCCCACTGGTGTTGTCGACCAGCGCACCGTACCCGCTGGCCGTGTTGCTGCTCCCAGCGGTGTTGGCGAACAGGGCGCCGTTGCCGCTGGCCGTGTTGCTGCTCCCGGTGGTGTTGGAGGTCAGGGCACCGTTGCCGACGGCCGTATTGAACGAGCCACTTGTATTGACCTGAAGCGCATAGTCGCCAAGGGCCGTGTCGCCGGTTCCGGTGATAGACTGTGGCAGAGCGCCCAGACCCGCACCGAAGTTTTCCGATCCGCTGACCGGAAATTGAATTACCGGCACGCTGCCTTTCGCCAATATATTCCCGCCGTCCACTTGCGCATTGCCGTTGACCTCCAGGGTCGCAGCCGGGCTTGACGTGCCAATCCCTACGTTGCCATTCGAGTTCACCGTCACGCTGTTCGTTCCCCCCGTTGCGATGTTCACGGTACCCGCTCCCGAAGAATAGATACCGGTGTCCGCCTCCCCTGTGAAGCTGAGAGAAGGTGCCCCCACGCTACCCGGCGCCAGTGTGATCCCGCTCTGCGGAGCATAGTAGCCGTTGATGTCGATAACCAAATCGGTTGGATTGACGACAAACGCGTCCACGGACCCGGAAGCATCGTTTCCGGCCGGCACTATTGCCGCATTCGCCACAACCGTGCCCAGATAATCGTTCAAAGTCGAAGCCAGGGGCCGTGGCGCCCCGTAGGGCCAGATGGTCAGGTAGCCCAGAAATCCAGGAGGAACAACCGTGACGTTGAACGAATATGCCTGCGCGATCGCGGGAACCGCACAGGTGGTGCTGGACTGAATGGGGAACGTACGGGTAGCCCCGGCCACCAAGCTTGGTGGCCCGAAAGCCCCGGTGAATCCGCTGCCGCTGCGGGTGTCCACCAAACGACATGGCGTCATCCCCACAAAGACCAACGAGTTTACGGGCGTTTGGGCGAGTTGGGTCACCTCAGCGGCGGTAGTCTCCGTTTTTGCCGCCATCGCTCTCTCCTCAATGGAAGGTTGCCAGTAGAGCGGAGCGGGCCAGTGCCTGAGCGGGGCGACGTCCCCGCGGGGTGTTTGAGCGGTTACCAGGGGCAAATCGACAATCATCAAGGACAATACGGGCAAAAGCATAGGGCGCGACAGTCTCATTTTCCTTTTCCTCCAGGCTTGAACTCATCATCACCCGGCAAGTGTCCTATCCGACCCGGATGGCATGATCGCAACACAATATATAGTGATGGAGGGAACATCGGCCCACTTTCCCTAGTGCCCTACGCTCCGATGACGCAGTCACGACGCCGTCTCCACCGAGAAAATCATCAAGATCCAGTACCTATTTTACGTTCACTACGAACCTTTCATTCATACCGGCCTACCCCAGAACAAGCTGCCACTGTGGAGTTGCTTGCAATTGTGAAGCCGTGGGATGGCCCGCAGGGCCGCCGCAATTAGGTGGTGCGGCGATCCCCCAGGCCCCGCCTCTGCTTGGACCTGATTTACCCCGCGCACACGGGAAAGAACGGCAATCTCTACCAGCGGAGGCCGAACGACCGCAGCGGCTCGGGCAGGCTGATTTCGCCACGGCCCATCCCGGTCGCCGCAAAATCGGACATAGGGTGCTTATTTAGGATATTTAGGCCTTAATACCTTTGTGCAATAACGGAAATTACTGATAAGCCTGACCGATGGCCGCGCACGATCTATTCATAGAAAGCTCATGCCAGTTCAATTCCGTAGGCCCATAATCGCCGTTATTATGGCCTCCATTTCAATAGCCATGGCCTTTGGCCAAAACGATTCTTTGAGTCTAGCTTCGGGCGTCGCATCTCCTGACGGCGCCGTCTCCTTGAATTTATCCTTAAGCTCCGGGCAGGGGACTCCGCCCGCCGGTCTGCAGTGGACTATGGCCTATTCGCCCGCTGATATCGTGTCGATTTCCGCCGCTGCCGGCCCCGCGGCCGCGGCTGCTGGCAAGTCGCTTTCGTGCGCCGGAACTTCCGGATCTTACACTTGCCTGCTGGCTGGCTTGAACGCCAATACCATCCCGGACGGAGTGGCCGCCATCGTTACGTTGACGATTTCGCCGGGCACCGCCGCGACCACCATCGGCGTCGCGGGTGCTCTCGGCGCCTCCACAGGGGGTAGCGCCATTGCGATTACCGCGACCGGATCCTCCATCACGACTTCTTCACTGCTCGGCCTGACTCTGCTGACCTGTGCGCCGAGCTCTTTAAATGCCGGCGCTTCGACTTCCTGCACGGTGACCCTTAACCAGGCGGCCCCCGCCGGCGGCGGCGCCGTCACGCTGGCGAGCAATAATCCGGCTCTCACCATTCCGGCTTCCGTCGCGGTGGCTGGCGGCGCCCTCTCGGCCGCATTCACCGCTACGGCCGGCGCGCTGACGTCCAACCAGAACGCCACCATTACCGCGTCCTTTAATGGTTCCGTTCAGACTGCCACTCTGAGCCTGATCGCGCGCTTGCTGGTCACCTCTCTGGCGTGCAGCCCCACGAGCCTCAACGCGGGGGCTGGCAGCACGTGCACCGTCACGATTTCCGGCGCGGCTCCCAGCGGCGGCGCCACCGTATCGCTCTCCGCCGGCGGCCCCGCTTTGGTAACCCCCACCGCAGTGGTTGTTCCCGCGCTGTCGTCCACCGCTACCTTCGCGGTCTCGGCAGCGAGTGTGGCCCCCCCATCGGAAGAGTCCGTGGCACTGACGGCCACGCTGGACGGCGCATCGCAATCCGTGCCCTTCACCGTGATGTGCCCCTGTTCGGTCTGGTCCACGGCCGCGCAGCCGTTGAATCCGGCGTCGGCCGGTAAGCAGCCGATCGAAGTCGGCATGAAGTTCTCTTCCGCGGTATCCGGCTATGTTACGGGAGTACGTTTCTTCAAAGGCTCTACCAACATCGGTACGCACACCGGCAGCCTCTGGTCCGCCACGGGAACGTTGCTCGCCCGTGTCATTTTCTCCAACGAGACGCCCTCGGGCTGGCAAACCGCCTACTTCTCGTCGCCCATCGCGATTGCCGTCCAAACGACTTATGTTATCTCCTACCATTCTCCCAAGGGACATAACGCCGCGGACAATGGCTACTTCACCAACTCCGGCGTGACGAATGCGCCGCTCGAGGCGCCTGCCGATTGTCAGACCGGCCCGAACGGCGTGTACATAAACGGCGGCAGTGCTTTTCCAAACACAGCTGCTTCCGGAACGAACTTTTGGGTGGATGTGGTTTTCAACCTCTCGCCCACGGTGGGCACTGCCGCGCCCGTTTCCCTCTGGTCGCAGGCCAGCGCCCCCGCGACGCGTGCCGCCGCGGTTACGGCGGGCGCCGAGCTGGGCACGAAATTCATCTCCGAAGCCGCCGGCTATGTTACCGGCATACGGTTCTATAAGAGCGCCCAGAACACCGGAACGCACTTCGGCTATCTCTGGAACGCCACCGGCACGCTTTTGGGCTCGGTGACCTTCAGCCGCGAATCAGCAACCGGCTGGCAGCAGGCAGATTTTGCCACACCCATCCCGATCGCCGCCAATACGGTTTACGTGATCTCCTATTGGTCGCCAAACGGGCACTACGCGGATGATGCCGGCTATTTCGGAACCTCCGGGGTAACGGCTCAGATGCTCTACGCACCCATAGACGGACAGTACGGGCCCAATGGCTTGTTTGCGGCCAGCGAGCAGTTCCCTGCTACCGCGACGCAATCCAGCAATTACTGGGTCGACCTGGTCTTTACGACCGCGATTCAGTAAGCAACTGGTGGCCGGCATGGAATGCCCGCATCCCATGCCGGCCTCATCATCGGCCAAGCGCAAAGAGGTGCAATGGCGCTTTCCCTCGAGCCATCGGAAACGGTTCCGATCCCTTCAAGATGCTCCAGAGGATGTTGTTGAACGCCACGTCGTTCACCCGGTCCGGTGCGCTGAAATCCAGCCCCTGGGACATACGGGCCGCAGCCGTTTCGGTTGGGTTCGTTTCGTTCCTGTCGACCTGGGGTGTGAAGGCTGTCCAGGGCGACAGATCCGGAGTGCTGATGAAGATATCCGCCAGGGACCGGCTGAAGTAGTCGTACTTGGATAACCGGCTCAATCCCAAGATGTCCTCAATTGCGGCCACCACGTCGGTGCTGTTGAAGAATCTGTGAATCGTGCCGGCCCGGTTGTAAGCTGAAATCGCAAAGAATACGGAACGGTGGCAATCGACATGGTCCGGGCCCGCCTGCGAATCGTCCTCCAGAACGAACACCACCGTGTCCCGCCAGAAGCGGGATCTGGAGAGCGCTTCCACAATCCGGCCCAGCGCCAGATCGTTGTCCGCCATGTAGGCCCTGGGCGTCGGGTAACCGGCGCGTCCGCCGGCGGTATGGTCGCCAGGCAGATGCATGATCTCGAGATCCGGCATTTTCGCTTCGCTCTCGAACTGGCGCAACTCGGCGATCCAGGCGTCCGCGCGGACCTGATCCGGGATCTTCAAGTTGAAGGGCGGGTACGTCGGACTCACGTCGGAGCCGAGCTCCCGCTGGGTGACCGGCCAACCTTCGGGGGCCTTCATCATTTCGCCGTAGTCGCGAAAGCCGATCCCCTTCTTCCTCGCCAAGGTCCAGAGAAATCCGTGGATCGGTTCATTGAGTTCTTCGCCGTCCACGCCTTCCCGCCGGTTCGAGTAGGCGGAAGGAATCGTTTTTTCTCCGAAGTCGGTCACGTACGCGGCTGTCGACCAGATATGACCTTGCGAACTGACTTCAGCGTTGGTGAAGAACCTGTCGAATACTCCGAAACGCTCCGCGAGGGCGTGGTGATTGGGCGAGACGGCTCTCCCGAAGAAAACCAGTTTGGGATCGCCGTCGCCTTGCTTCAGGTCCCCCAGAACCTGATCGTAGGTGCGGTTCTCCTTGATGATGTAGATCACATGCCTGAAGGGCGGATACGCTTTGATGGAACGGCGCTCTCTCCAATTGTTCGCGTCCGCAACGCGCCGCGAGCATCCCGCCAGGTCTTTCGCGGACAGATGATCGGGCAAGGTTCGCAGCGTTCCGTTCAGCTGACCCAGGTCGTACCCGAAAGGCCGCTGGATGCCTTCGCCAGGGATGGGGCCGTCAGGGTTCGCGTGGCTGCCATGCCCCTTGCCGGATAGGATCAGGAGTTGGCCGCCCGCATCCATCACCGCGGTCGGATACCAATCGGTGGGGATACGGCCGTTCAGTGAACCGGAGACATTCAGGACCGCGATCGCATTGTTGTCCGCCTCGGCGACGAACAATTTCGATTCGTCTCCGGAAAGGGCCAAAGCATTAGGCGTGCTGCCCTCCGAGGGACCCGTCGGCGCGGGGTCGCTCAAATAACGCAGGACTTTCTGGCGCGCGGTGTCCACCACCGCCACCTGATCGGTAGCGGCCAGGGCCACGAACAACCGGGATCCCGACGCATTGGACAGAAGCGCAGAAGGGCGTGAACCAACCCGCAATTTGCCAGCGGTCTCCAGCGCGCCGTCGGCCCGCGCTTGAAAGACGGAAACTGTGTCCGCTCCCCAGGCGGAAACATAAACGCGGCCATCGGATGCGGCTTCCACCGCATAGGGATAGTGATCGGTGGGAAATCTCGCTACGACGCGCGAAGTAGCCGCGTCGACGACCGCCAGAGTGTCGCTGAGGTTCTCCGCAACGTACAGATAATTTCCTCGCCGCGAAACAGCGATCCCAGCGGGATATCGCGTTCCTGGCGTGTCGGCTTTATGCTCCGCGAGAGCGATCTTTCGATCGAGTGTAGCTACACCGCCGATCCACGAATAGCAATAGATCGAGTCGGCGTTGCCGCCGGATACGTAGATCTCTTTTCCGTTCGATGAGAAGGCAATCCCGAAGAAGGCGGCTTCCTGCGGCAATGTCTGCAGAGCGTGGTGAGACGCGAGGTCGACAATCTGCAAGCCCTGCTCGCGCCAGCCGCTGAGGACCACGGCAGCTATTCTGCCGCCCGGCGCAAGGGCCATCGCCAGCGGCATGCTGCCCAGTTCAATGGACTCTCCAACGGGGTCCAGCCGCAGCCCCGTGGACAGGTGGATCTGGGGGGCTCCGGGGGCCGATGTCAAGAGTCCCAGGGTCAGGCACAGACATCGGTTGGCTATGGCACGCGACACTCACTTGAGCATATCGCGCTGCTTGCATTTGCGGCCTGTGATATGTTGAGCGGAAACCATGCGCGTCGCGCTTCTCACTAATTTCGCAGCCAATAAGAAAGACCCTCTTGCTTTGGTGATGGAGCGCATACATCAGGCTTTTTTGGACGCAGGCCTGGGTGAGCCAGTTATTCGATTCAACCTCGGCGACGCGCCGCTGGGAGGTTTCGTATCAAGCGTGGACCGCATACTCAAGCGCCATCCGGAGTTAAACCGCTTCGTGACGACCGCCGCTCCCATGCCCGCTATTCCCGGGTCGCGCCGGATTTCTAACGGGTCTATGTCGCCTGCCGTTGGCGAGGCCGTGCCGTTCGCGACCTTGCAAGCCATCGCGGCCGGCGTTCCGCGGTCCTTCCCGCTGCACAGTTTCGTGGTGCACTTCCATGCGCCGGAATTCGGCGAGGTGAAGCTGGTGTCCCCAACTGAGGCGGAAACGCTGCCGGGAATCCTATTGACGGATAGTTGGTGGGTGAACGGCCGCAACCGCTCGCTCACGGGGTGCACAATGGTGGAGGCGGATGCGGCGGCCCGGAAGTTGCCGCCCCCACCGGATTCCGTAGCCGCAGTACTGGCTGCGTGCGGGAAGGCGAAGAAGACCATGCAAGCTCCACTTCCGGGCGAGATGCCGGCAGGTCCGGTACCCGGGGTTCGCCTGCCTGGCGGGCACATGATCGCGAGTGCGAATCCGGAAGCGGCGCGCGCTGTCCACGCCATTGCGGTTGACTACCGCGCCCGGATGAGCGAGATCGTGGCGCGGGCGGGGCTGCCTCACGAACTTCCCGAACCGGGAGCGGAGGCGTATCGGGATGCCGGCTTGGAAGTCGTATCGGGACCCCGGAAGCCGGCGCTGGAGCGGGCCTTCAAGCCTATGGGCTACAGCTGCAAGGGCGGATCAGGCTCATTCGACTTGCGGCGGCGAACGGCTGGAAACCTGACTGCCGAACTCCACCTGGATGTGGGCACCTGGGGCCACAGCGTGCTGGCATTTTTCCGCGTCTTCGGCGTGGGATTTAAGGCGGCCGTTTTCCTGCCTGTCTCCGCGAACGGAATTGTGGGCGGGCAATACCCCATCGGGGATGCGGCGCGGTGGCAGAAGATCGTCGAGAACCTGGCGGCTCTGGTGGCGGAGCTGGATCGGAGCTTTGTTCCGGAGATCGAGGCGAAGGTAGGTCCATCGCCGGAATGGTATCGGCCGGAGAGTTAATCAGCGGTCTTGCAACCTGGAAGCAGCGCCGCGGACCCGGACAGAGCGCGGCGGCCTCATCTACTTCCAAATCGAGAGGTCGACTGCGTCTGCATCACCACCGCGTCGCCCGTGAATCTGGCGCCCATCACGTGGCGCACGTCGGAACGGGCGCCGAAAGATCCAACGCCCCGTCCATTCAGTCTGTCCGCAGCATGCCGCTGGTGTTGCGTTTGGGCACGGCGCCTACTGGAATAGTCTTCACCAGCTCCATGGTGCGGTTATCCACTACTGCGACCAGATCGTCGCCCGCACAGGCCACGTACAAGTTCCTTCCGCCGGGAGGGATGGTGAGCCACTCCGGGTGGCTGCCAACGTAAACCACTTTCAATAGTCTGAAATCGGCCAACGAGTAGGCGGCCACATAGCCGTAGTATTTGCTGGTGACCCAAAGGGTCTTTCCGTCCGGGGTGACCGCCAGTCCGTGCGCGGGCGCTCCCTGGATGCCCTGGGTCTCCTTCTTCTCCCCTGCCGGGTCCGGAAGCGTGAAGCGCCGGATTTCCTTTCGAGCCGCAAATCCGACTACCGCGAAACCGTGAAAATCGGAGAGCTGCACGATGATCTCTTTGGTCGAGCCGTCCGGGTTTCGCGTAAAAGCCATCGGCCGGATCCCCGCGCTCATTGTCAGGGTCCACGCGATCTGATCGCTGCCGGTATCGATCACGTTGATGGTATGCGACGGAATCGACCCGGCTACCACGTACTTGCCGTCAGGCGTCAGGTAAACGTTGTGGATGGCGCCCTTCACCGGTATGCTCTTCAACTTGACGAGGGATGCCGCGTCGATGACATCCACCGCGCCGGTCCCCTCGGCGATTCCCACGTAGACGCGCGAGCCGTCCTTTGCGACATCGACATTATTCGGCCGGCCGCTCAGCGGAATCCGGTTGGTCACCCGGAGCGTCCTGGCGTCCACTACGTCCAGCGTGCTCAGGGATTCATCGGTGACGTAAATGCGCATCCCCTCCGGTGCGATGGCCACCCCATGCGGAACTTCGATATCCTCGATGGTCCCTACCACCCGGTTCGTGGCGGGGTCGATCACATGGATGTTATCGCCGGCCGCGTTGGTTTGCAGAACCCGCGCTCCTTCCGCCTGCAGGAGCGCGACCGCCGCGAAGACGCCGAGCGCCGCGCGAATCATTTGGAACCTCCAATCGTCTCCCCGTTTACCCAGGCAGCCAAGGTCTGCCACTCGGGATCGCTTTGCGATTTCCAATGCTTGCCGCCGGCGTGAAAGTGGTCGCCGCCCGCCTGCGCCGCCAGGGGATGCAACAGCAATTGACTCTTGAGCGGGTTACCGGGCACGACGAATTGCTTCCAGACGGCGAAGTTCGCGCGGGATTGTTCTTCGTTCCAGGTAACTGCCTCGGGAGCCAGCGGCTCGAGCGGCGGGCTGCCATGCCTGTGACAGGTGACGCAGCGCGCGTGCCCCGGACGCTTCTTGAGGAAGATCGGCTGCACGCGCTCTTTGAAGAAGGCGTAGTCCAGGGTCGGCCGGTCCGCGGGCGAGGCCGCCCAGAGTGCGAACACCAGGAATAATGCAAGGATTCGGTGGGCCGCCATTTCCCCTTCAGTATTCATACCCTATCACAGCCAGGACTGCCGTTAAACCTATAATGGTGGAAACTTCCCAGAGAAAGGATCGCGAGGTAACTCCAGTGAGTGTCACCCAGAACGAAAAGGCGGTTCGCTTCCGCGCGCTCCACGACGGCCCTGGCGCTTTCGTAATTCCGAATCCATGGGATGCAGGTTCTGCCCGGCTGCTAGCCGGGCTTGGCTTCCAGGCATTGGCCACATCGAGTGCCGCCTCGGCCGCCGCGCTGGGGCGCAGGGATGGCGGGCTGACGCGAGATGAGGCGCTGGCGCACGCCCGAGTAATCGTGGATGCCACGGATTTGCCCGTTTCGGCGGATCTCGAGAAGGGGTTCGGCGACGCGCCGGAAGTCGTGGCGGAAACGATCCGGCTTGCGGCCGAGGCGGGACTGGTTGGATGCACGATCGAGGATGCCACCGGCAACCAGGACAACCCGCTTTACGAGGTCAGCCTGGCGGTCGAACGGATCGCCGCAGCCGCGCAGGCAGCACGTCGATTACTGTTTCCGTTCGTCCTCACGGCACGCGCGCACAACTTCCTCTATGCCACCCCGAGCCTGGACGACACGATCCATCGCCTGCAAGCCTTCGAAAAAGCCGGAGCCGATGTGCTTTTTGCTCCGGGCCTGCCTGACCTTGCCGCGGTGCGCGCAGTCTGTGCGGCCGTGTCGAAGCCGGTCAATTTCATGGCAGGCATTAAGGGAAAGTCATTTTCCGTGGGTGAACTCGCTTTGGCCGGAGTGAGGCGTGTCAGTCTGGCAACCTCACTCTATCGCGCGGCAATGACCGGTTTTCTCGAGGCTGCGCGCGAGGTGAAGGACGCAGGGCAGTTCGGTTTTCTCGACCAGTGCGTGACAACGCCGGAGATTAACAAACTCATGGGGATTTGAGCGGAGAACTCAACCGTTTTTCATAGTATGGAACTAGGACGAATTAGTGCCATCTACCGTTACCCGGTTAAGTCAATGGCCGGTGAATTACTGGATGTTGCAAGGCTAAGTTGGCATGGCATTGAGGGTGATCGCACGTTGGCTTTTCGGCGGCTCAGTGACAAGAGTGGGTTCCCATGGCTGAGAGCCAGCAAATTACCGCGGTTGCTCCTCTATAAAGCATTCAGGCTCGACGGCAACACTGCAGAGTTTCGACCGAACATTGTGGTTGAAACACATAGCGTTGAGCCGTTTGAGGAAGACAGATGGGTGGGCCAGACATTGATGTTTGGCGACGGAAACCGCGGGGCAGCCGTCGGGGTTACTATGAGGGACGAGCGATGTGTCCCGCTTAATTTTGATCCGGACACAGGCGAGCGTCAGGGCGGGCGAACTGCGTGCCGGCCAGGCCGTGACCTTGGGAGGCTAGGACAACAACTCGTTGGACCGGAGCGTGAACGTTGCGTCGGGGAGCGCGATACCAGTGCCCGGCCGCCATGGTTCGAGTTCCGGAACGAGCGGCGAACCCGATTCGAGTTTGGTACAGGCGATGCAGTCCTTAGGGACTTGTGTAGACCGCTCCTGATAGCGGGCTGGAACTCGTTTGATCTGACGTGATCGGTTGCGAGTGCTTCCCCTTAGGGAGCGCCCTTGGGACCCTGCGTAGCGACCCCGCCCACCAGTTTGGCTCCCAGGGCTCCGCCCGCCGTGCACAGGAAGGTGATGATCAAGAAGAAAAACAGCAGCGCGATGACCACGAACATCGCCAGCCCGCTGGGACTCTCCAGGAGCTTGATGGCCTGCTGCACGTTGGGATCATTGACTGACATTTTGCGGAACTGCTCTTCATAAAGTGAGGCGATCTTGCCTCCCCGGATCAGCGGCACCACACTGGCGGTGAAGACCACCGCGGTGATGGTCGAGCCGAGCAGGCCGGTGATCCAGCCCATGCGCAAGCCGCTGTCCACCGAGAGGAAGTGGCCGGTGCGGCGGCGATAGATGTACACCGCCAGGAACCCGGCGGTCAGCCACCAGATCGCCAGGCCCACCAGTCCGGCCGCCAGCACCGGGAGCGCGCTGAGCAGCGAACCAATGCTGGCCATCAACAACCCGATGCGCACCGCGGTGGCGTTATGGAAATTGAGGCGCGGGGCCTTAGCGGCTTCCGTGACGGGAGCAGCGCTTACGGCTGGGACGATCTCGGGCATTTGCGCCACGGTGTCCGGCACGATCTCTTCGCGCTGGGGTTTACCGCAACGGTGGCAGAAACGGGCATCAAGCGGCAGTTCCGCGCCGCAGCTACAGAATTCAGGCATGGTTGGGAGCGCAGGCCCCCATGCATCAGTTTGACGCAGGCTCTCCTATGGAAGCAAGCGCGATGCGGGTTTCGCCGTTATCCTCGCAGATGACCACGAAGCGCTTGTAGCCGCCCCTGGTGAACGACAACTGCACCCGGCCGTTGTCCTTTTGGCTGATCAGCCAGTGCGGCAGCTGGTCCCGGTAGAAATCCGTGACCCGCTCGATCGAGTCGGAAGTGCGGTAGGAAGCCGCCGAGATGGCGAAGCCTCTGTGCACATTGCCGAAATCGAAATGGAAGCTGGCGAGTTTGCGGGAGTCTTCGTCGCGCACGGCTCCCGGATACATAGGCACGCCCATGTGCCCGGGGTCCAGCCGGTCGCTCTCACGCACGTGCACGGAGCCGAAGGGGGTTTCCACGGTGGTTTCACCACGCGCGTGGTTCTCGGTGACACGAAGGTTATCGGCGACGTACAAGCCGGTACACACCAGGACGGCGATACCCAGTACGCTCAAGGCCAGGAACGTCAACAGAATGCCGGCCACGGCGCCGCCGCGGCGAGGATTTCCAAACATGGCTACTCCGTTCTTCGAGGATTACGAACGAGGTCCCCGGAAAGTTCCATTTTGCGAAGAAGCTACTTTATTTCAAAGCGGACAACGGCCAGGCCCAGGTCGCGTTGATCCCCACCTACGCGCACGGTACGGCTCACCTCCACGGTAATGTGAAGGTCGCCCCCGCTGGCAGGAGCGCCTTGCGGGAGGACAAACGGGAAGGTGGTTTCCACGCCGCCTTTCGTGAATTCGACAGGCGGCAGCCGGACGCCATCCACCGTCAGCGTCATTTCGAGCGGTCTTTTCAGAAGCTGGGCGGCGGGGCAAATTGCGGTCACGTAGAGCTTCCGGCCGGCAGGCGGCGCAGCCATACGGAGGCTGGCCGTGCGCGGCATCCAGCGGAATCCCGATTCTCTGCCATACCACTCTGGCCCTAGAAAACCGGCGGCCAGCGGATCCGCCAGGTCCAGGCTGAGCGGCGCGGGCGCACCTGGGAGGCCGGCAGGAACTACGAACTGATGCGTAATGTTGCGCAGCGGCCCGGGCCCCACACGATAGACCACGATCTGGTCGTGCTCCAGCCCGCGTTCGGTAGCGTCCGCCGGGAATATGAAATTCGACACGCCGCCCCACTCCGGGTGCGGCGCAATGCGATTCTGGGAACCAGGCGTGAGGTAGACGTCGAGGATTTTCAGGAAGAGAAACGGCCGGTCGCAGATGAGTTGACCGAACAAGTCATCATCGACGCCATCCAGCAGGATGGTTTTGCCGGGATGTAATTCGTGCGCCTGCGCGACGCCCATAACAATCGCCTCCTGCGCCTGGCTGCGCCTGCGATACCAATTGGCTTCGCGGCGGCCGCCCGGCAATGACTGTACCAGGAAGCCTGCGGCAAGCACCACGCCGAGAGCCTTCCAGGGCAGCCTCGCGCGCCAGGCGCACGTCAACGCAAGGGCCGCCAACATAGCCAGACACATGGCGGGCAGCGTCAGATAGTAATCCATGATATGGTCGCGCAGGGCGATCACGGGCAGCAGCGCAATGAGATACCAAGCCAGAAAAACCAGCGCCAGCCAGCGGCGCTGCCGGGCCTGCCAGACCGTGAAAGCCAGAAGGGCCACGCTGGCTGCCGCCAGTTCCACCGCGCTCCAGAACCGGAAAGAGTGCCAGAAGAAAATCAGATTCGGTTGAAACGTTCGCCGCCAGTACGTCCACAAGGTAGCCGGCATCGTGCCGTCGATATGAAGCATGTACTCCGGGGCGTGATTCGGCGCGAGGAGAAGGTGGAGGATGCCGTACAACGCGGAGGCCGCGAAGAAAGGCAGGGTGCTCCGGAACTGCTTACGCGCGCAAAGGAGCGCATAGGTGGCGGCGAGCAGTGGAAAGATTACGTTGCTCTCCATCGCCAGGAAGCCGGCCAGAAACACAGCCCAGGTCAAAAGGTAGTCACGGCGGGCGCCGGTTTCGCGGTATCGCAGGAAAAAGTGCAGAGCCAGCAACAGGAAGAATCCGCAAAGAATCTGATTGTAAGCCGAGGTCCAGGACATGGCGACCGCCAGCTTGCTGTTGGCGGCCCAGAGAACCGCCGCCAAGAATCCCGCGGCCCGCGAACGCGTGAGCCGGGTGGTGATAGACGCCGCCAGCGCCAGGTTGGCGAACTGCGTGAGGAAGACCCAGATCCGGTAGGGAAGCGCATCGGCTCCGAAGATGGGCCCGAACGCCAGAAAGAGCACGCGCTCGCTCAGCGGCCGCCAGCTTCCCTGCGATGGGTTCGGCAGAAACAGCGTCCGCAGCAGGCCGTCCCAACCGTGTGCCTGGTTGGGCATGTTCAGCCACACAAAATCGTCCTGCTGGAACCATGCCAACAGGCCGGGCCAGTACATCACCAGGCAGAGGATGGAAGGCACTGCCCAATAAGCCGCGGCGAGTAATTTCCGTCTCAACGACGCATTATACGGTATGCAGCGGCTTGCCAGCCGCGCGCTATGATGTGCGTGACCTGCCATGACCGCGCACATCGGAGTCTTCGGCATCGGCCTTGCCGCCTACTGGCCGCAGTTTCCCGGCTTACAGGAGCGCCTCCAGGGTTACCAGCGCACACTCGAAGACCGCGTGCGCGGCTTCGGATGCGACGTGGTTTCGGCCGGGCTGGTGGATACTCCCGAGGGCGCCCGCGCGGCCGGACAAGTCTTCCTCCGCGAAGATGTGGACCTGATCCTTTGCTACGTGGCCACCTACGCCACCTCCTCACAGGTGTTGCCGGTGGTCCAGAAGCCGCACGCCCCGGTGCTGGTGTTGAACCTGCAGCCCAACGCCGCGCTCGATTACGACTCCGCGGACACCGCCGAATGGCTGGCCAGCTGTTCGGTCTGCTGCGTGCCCGAGATATCCAACGCTTTCGCCCGCGCCCGCATCGATTTTCGTGTGGTCTCGGGCCAGCTTCACGAGGATCCCGCGGCGTGGCGTGAAATCGAGGACTGGTGCCGCGCTGCCGCCGTGGCGCGCGCCGTCCGGCAGTGCCGCATCGGCTTCCTCGGGCACACCTACCCGGGCATGCTCGACATGTATGCGGACTTCACGCTGATGCACGCAGAACTCGGCGCGCATATTGAAATACTCGAGATGGATGACCTGGCCCGGCGAGCGCCGGCCGCGGCCGCGCCCGAGGTCCGCGCGAAACTGGACACGGCGCGCGAAGTATTCGCCATGGATACGGATGTTCCCGCCGCCGATCTCGAATGGGCCGCGCAGGCCGCCGTAGGCCTCGACCGGCTGATCGCGGATTTCGCGCTCGACGGCTTGACTTATTACTACCGCGGCCTGGCCGGCAATGAGTTCGAGCGTCTGGGCGCCGCGCTGATCCTGGGAAATACGCTGCTGACGGCGCGCGGTATTCCGGCAGCCGGCGAGGGCGATCTGAAGACCTGCCTGGCGATGCTGGTGCTGGACCGGTTTGGCGCGGGCGGCTCGTTCACGGAATTCTACTCCATGGATTTCCGCGAGAATTTCGTGCTGATGGGACACGACGGCCCCGGCCACATCGCCATTAGCGACGCGCGGCCGGTGCTGCGCAGCTTGGGCCTGTACCATGGCAAGCGCGGCGCGGGCCTGTCAGTGGAGTTCAAGGTCAAGACCGGGCCGGTTACAATTCTGGGGCTGACCCAGACCGCGGATGGCCAACTGAAGCTGATCGGCGCGGAGGGAGAATCGCTGCCGGGTCCTATTCTACGCATCGGCAATACCAATTCGCGGCTGCGCTTTGCGCTCGCGCCGGCCGAATTCGTCAATCGCTGGTGCAGGGAGGGCCCCACGCATCACTGCGCCCTGGGCGTGGGTCACAACATGGCGCGCATCGCAAAACTGGCCGCCCTTCTCAAAATTCCGTTAGCGGAGGTGAAATGATGCAGCGCGTTTGTTTTCTGCTGAAGGTGCGTCCCGAGCGGCTGGCGGAATACAAGGACCGCCACAGAACGGTTTGGCCGGAAATGCTGGCGGCGCTGCGTGAAACCGGGTGGCACAACTACTCGCTGTTTCTGCGCGAGGATGGCCTGCTGGTGGGGTATCTGGAAACGCTCGATTTCCAGGCCGCGCTGCGCGGCATGGCATCCCGCGAGGTGAACCGCCGCTGGCAGCGGGAGATGGCGCCATTCTTCGAGGCGCTGGATGGGCGCCGTCCGGACGAAGGCATGTTGCCCCTCGAAGAAGTATTCCATCTGGCCTGACGCGGGTGAGGCTAGCCGCGCTCACCACTCTGCCGGCTTGCCTGGTTCGAGAGCCCACACCTGGGTCGCCGGTACGTCGCCTAAAAGCGCGGCAAGCTGGTCTGGCCGGCCCGTCAGGGGCGGAAAGGTTCCGAAGTGCATGGGCACCACCTTCTTCGGCTTCAGCAGCCGGGCCGCCAGGGCGGCTTCGCGCGGGCTCATGGTATAAAGGTCGCCGATGGGCAGAAATGCCAGCTCCGGGTGATACAGCTGCTCGATCAGTTGCATGTCCGCGAAGACGTTGGTATCGCCGGCGAAGTACAGCGCGCGGCCGTCGTCGAAGTGCAGCACATATCCGGCAGCCTCGCCGCCATAGATGATTTTGCCGTCGTCGAGAATTCCGCAGCTGTGCACGGCGTGCGTCATGGTGAAGGTCACCGCGCCGGCCTTCTGCGAACCGCCTTTGTTCATGGGGCAAGTATTGGCCACGCCTTTGGATTCGAGCCAATGGCAGGTCTCGAAGATCCCCACCACCGCGGGTGAAAACTCCTTCGCCAGGGGCACCGCGTCGTGAATGTGATCGAAGTGGCCATGCGTGATGGCAATGGTGTCCACGCGCGCGATCTTGTAACCTTCCGGATAGGCGGGGTTGCCCTCCGTCCATGGGTCCATCAGGATCGTCTCGCCGGAAGGCCAGCGGAATTGAAAGGTGCCGTGTCCAAGCCAGGTGATTTCCATACTTTTATATCCTACTGAAAACGCGATGCGCGCGAACGCGCCTTGCGACAATAGTCGTTACTTATGAACCAGGAGCAAAGGCTGCGCGCGTTTCGCGCCGCTTATCCCAACAAATCGCTGGCGGCCGGCGGTGTGGAATGGAAATACAGAGTCTGTGGTAACGGGTCGCGGCCGATGCTGCTCCTGCCGGGTGGTGAACTGGTCAACGACATGGCTTTCGACCTGGCCGCGGCGCTGGCGCCGCAGTTCCGCATGGCGTATCCGGCCTATCCGCGCGTAGCGTCGCTGGACGATCTGGCGGACGGGGTGGCGGCGATTCTGCGAGCCGAGAACGCCGTGCCCGCGACGGTGCTCGGCGCATCGTTCGGCGGCGCGGTGGCCCAGTGCCTGATCCGGCGGCATCCGGATTGTGTGGAGCGGCTGATCCTCTCCAATACCGGGGTTCCTCTCGGCTACCTGGTGCGCGGCCGGAAGATCGCCAACGCGGTTTTGTCGGCGATGCCCTGGCCGATCTTGCGCGGTTTGCTTTCGAGGAGCATCCTGAAACTGTTGGGAGCGCCGGCCGGGGAACTGCCGTTCTGGCGGGCGTACACGCAGGAACTCTTCGAGACGCAACTGACGAAGGCCGACGTGCTGCAGAACCTGGCGATCCAGCTCGAGTATCATCAACGCTACCG
Source organism: Bryobacteraceae bacterium (assembly GCA_035308525.1). Classification (GTDB taxonomy): domain Bacteria; phylum Acidobacteriota; class Terriglobia; order Bryobacterales; family Bryobacteraceae; genus Bog-159. Next base: position 13,513 of record DATGGM010000220.1, on the reverse strand, counting down.
CTTTGCGCCGGGGGATCTCGCCGGATGGCCCGGCATGATCTTCGTGATCGAGTCCGACAACGACATTTTCAACGCGGAACGCAGGAAAGCGCTGCGCGATATTTATCCGCAAGCCCCTGTTTACACGTTTCATGGCGCCGGGCATGCGCCGGCCTTCAGCCGCGCGAGCGAATATCTGGACGTCCTGGGGAGGTTTCTGGCGTGACTGTGCGGTGGAGGTTGGCCATAGCGATTCTGATCGGCGCGGGCTGTATGGCCCAGGAAGCCGCCCCCGGAGTGGTGGAAGCGGTGGCGCCGGCCTATCCCGTTCCGGCGCTGGATGGCCGGGTCAGCGGCGGCGTAGTCGCCGAGGTGCATGTCTCGGAACGCGGCACGGTGTCGAGCGCGGCAATCGTGGATGGCAACCCGCTGCTGCGGCAGGCATGTCTGGAGGCCGCCCGTTTGTGGCGTTTTGCGGCGCAGCCGGGCGCTCACGACGTGAAGCTGGTCTTCTCGTTCCGGCTGATGCCGAAGAATACCCCTGAGGCCCAACTGGGAACGATTTTCCGTCCGCCCTACGCGGTGGAGGTGCGCCGCATCACGCCCGAACCGGTGAGCCGCTACGCGCGCTCACCAGACGGTCGGCCAGAATACGGTAGACCGCCGGGTTGAACACCAGGCCGACATGCGTACCTGCCACTTCGCAATCGATCTCGGGGTCGCCCGTGACGCAGAAGCGCCAATCCACGATGCCATCGGATTTGGTGTAAATGGCCGTTTGTGCTACGTCGTCCGGGAACACGTCCTTGAGTGACGCGACGAATTCGCAGGTGCAATCCTCGGTGTAGCACCCCGGCAGGATGTGACCGGCGTGCTCCCGTAGAATATGGTTGCGGATGGCTTCACTGGCCCGCAGGACGTTGGAATGCGCCACTGGCCCCCGAAAGGGGGATCCCAAGGTAGTCACCGAAGCGATCTGTTCGGGCCTCTGGGCGGCCACCGAGCGCGCGATGATGCCGCCCAGGCTGTGCCCGACGAGATGTACTTTCCGGCCGGTGGCCGTGAAAGCGCGTTTTACTGTATCGTTCAACCGCTTGCGGATCAGCAGGTTAGGACATTCCGCGTTCCAGCCGATTCCCGAAAAGTAAGACCGGTAGCCGATGGTTCTGAACCAGGAGAACAGCTCGCCAAGATAGGTATCGGTGCCTAGAAAACCCGGGATCAGAATGACGGCGTCGCCATTACCTCTGGGTACGCCCAAACCATAGAAGACCGAGGTCAGCCTGAGTTGGACCAGTTCGAAGCCGACCAGAAGTTCCTGCCACATGGAGACATCGGCTTCCTGACGCTCGTGGACGGAGTACCTTTGACCCGTCATGCGCTCTCCAGTGTAGCTTATTTGAACGCATCTGTAATGTATGGCACGATCCAATATGGTCCAACCGTTCCGGAATTACCTGCGGCGCCCGGCGTGAGCGTGCGCGGGGGTATGCGGCGGCGGCGGAAGGAAGGGCTTTAGGGCCACATCCAGCAGCGACTTTTGAGCATTGATGAAATTCGCAACGCTGCGGCGGGCAAACTCGCCGAGAGTTGTGGAGGGCTCAGCCGAAGGCCGCAGCATTCCCTCGGCGGTCTTCATGGCTCCCTCGATCTGGCCGGCGGCCAGGTCCAGCAGCTTCTTTTGGGCTTCGACGAATTTGTCCACACCCTCCCGCATGGTGGCAGTAACTTTTCTGCGCGGGGCGGTCTTGAGTACAGAATGCTTGCCAGTGGCCGCATCAGTGACCAGTTCCAGAAACTTTTTCTGGGTGTGGATGAAGCCTTCCAGGCTCTGGCGGGTAACCTCGACGAAGCTCTTGCCCTCGTAGGGCTTGCCTTCCGTGATCATCCCGACGGCGGCCTGCGCCTGCGCATCCACCATTTCCAGGAACCTGGTCTGCATGCCTACGAACTCGGCGACACCCTCGCGAATGGCGTCGGTCATCAGGGCCGGGGTTCCGGCGAGACCCAGGCCGTCCCGGACGCCTTGCAGCAGGAGTCCGTTCTGTTCGACGGCCAGATTCAACAGAATCTTTTGCGCTGCGACAAAATTGGCCAATCCCTGGCCGGCCAGATCCACGATTCCGGTCAGCGGCCGGAGCGGCGAGAAGTTTACCCGCTCGCGCACAAAGCCCAGGGCAAGCGAGTTTTGTTGAGCGGCCAAATCCAGCAGAATCTTTTGCGTAGCGACAAAGCCCTGCACCCCCTGACGGGTCCAGTAGGCCAGAGTGGAGGCCGGGGCAAAGGATGCGGCGGCCGGGGTAGCCTTTTTGGTATTCTCCATGATAAACTCCTTGGTGATGCTGCACTGCAGCATCCAGGATGAGTATAGCGCCGGTGGCGTGGCCTGTCAAGGAGTTTAAGATTTTATTGTCCTTGTATGAACGCAAGCAAGACGATCATTAAGAAATACGAGAACCGGCGCCTCTACGATACAACCGGCAGCCGTTACGTCAACCTGGAAGATGTAGCCCGCATGGTGCGCGACGGTGTTGACGTCCAGGTAGTCGACGCCCGCAGCGGCGAAGATCTGACGCGCGTGATTCTGACCCAGATCATTATGGAGGACGCCAAGGGCCACGAGTCGGGGCTGCCGCTGGACCTGTTGCGGAAACTGATCGTTGCGTCCGACAAGGCCACGCACGAATTCCTCACTTGGTACCTCACCACCGTGACTGAAATGTATCAGAAAGCGCAGAGCACCCTGAAGACGGGTCCGCTGGACCTGGTGCGAAACCTGTTTACCCCGCCGGCCGCTCCCCAGCCGGGGCCGGCCGAGGAACTCGAAGTGCTGCGCCGGCGCGTTCAGGAGCTGGAAAACGGGCTCGCGCGGAGTAAAACCCGCCACAGAAGGCCGCGAAAAAAGCTCCCCTGACGGTTGACATACGTCCCCGAGTCTGAAAGATTAATCAGACAAGGAGGGACCCATGGAAACCGTCCGCTCGATGCTGCGGCATAAGGGATCGGACATCTACTGGCTGGCGCCGGAGGCTACTGTCTTCGAAGCCGTGGCCATGATGGCCGAGAAGGGTGTGGGCGCCCTGTTGGTGCTTACGGGGGGCAAATTGACCGGCATTGTCTCCGAGCGCGATTACGCCCGCAAGGTCATTCTGAAGGGTAAGCATTCGCACGAAATGCGGGTGCGGGAAATCATGACCAGCCCGGTGTTCACGGTTACCTGCGATCACTCGGTGGAAGATTGCATGCGCATCATCACGGCGCACCGCATACGCCATTTGCCGGTGATGGAGGGCGATATTTTGGCGGGCATGATCTCCATCGGCGACGTAGTGCGGTCGATCATCTCGGCCCAGGCGCATACTATCGACCAGTTGAGCGGCTATATCGAAGGACGCTATCCGGCTTAGTCACTTCGGTTGGCTCACTTCGGATATCGTTGCGTTTCGCCGCAAAGGGGCGGTAGACTCCGGCAGACCCCGGAGAATTGCAGTGAGTATCAAGAAAGGAATCCGAGCCGTTCTGGCGGGCACACTGATCTGCATCTTGTGCTTCCTTTATCTGCCGCGGTGCGGACTGAAGATTGCCCCGCAGGACGTAACCTTGATCAGCATCGGCCTCAGCGGCGTGCTGACCATTCTGGTCTACCGCTTCGCTTGATGGATCGGCTGCTAACGCGCGGCGATGGCGGCCAGAATGGCTTGCGGAATACCGGGTAAAGCGACGACACGGTCCACGGCGCCGGCGCGGATGGCTTCCTTGGGCATGCCGAAGACCACGCAGCTGGCTTCGTCCTGCGCAATCGTGCGCGCGCCGGCTTGGTGCATTTTCAGTAACCCCTGGGCCCCATCCGAACCCATGCCCGTGAGCAGCACCCCAACGGCCCGAGCGCCGGCGGCATCCGCCACGGAACCGAACATCACATCCACCGACGGGCGCTGGTAACAGACCCGCGGACCGCTCTTCACCGCCACGCGGTAGGCATCGCCGTTCTTGCGCAGCACCATGTGTAGATTTCCCGGGGCCACCAGCACGCGGCCGGGACCCAGGCTGTCGCCGTCTTCGGCCTCTTTCACTTCCAGCGGGCACATCTGGTTGAGGCGCATGGCGAATGCCCTCGAGAATCCTGCCGGAATATGCTGGGTGATCACGACGCCGGGTGTGCCGGGCGGCAGTTTCGGCAGCAGCGCCGCGATGGCTTCGGTCCCGCCGGTGGATGCCCCGATGGCGATCACCGAGGAGGGCGCCGGCTGGTCGGCCGTGAGCGGCGGTGGCGGCGTTGCCGGGGCCGAGGCGGCCGTGCGCCGTACATGGGAAGCGGCGGCGGCGCGGATCTTGGATGCCAGCTCCATGCGCAGCTCGCCGACTGAATAAGGCCCTCCCGGCTTAGCCAGAACCTCGACGGCTCCCAGCGCCAGAGCCTGCATGGCCGTCTGGCAGGACGCCTGGGTCAGGGAACTGATCACGACGACGGGCATGGGCCGGAAGTGCATCAGCTTCTTGAGGAAGGTGAGACCGTCCATGCGCGGCATTTCAATATCCAAGGTGAGCACGTCTGGGGCGAGCGCCAGAATCTTATCGCGCGCGATGTAGGGGTCGGGCGCCGTGCCGACCACTTCGAGATCGGGCTCACCCGACAGGGCCTCAGTCAGGATCTTGCGCACGATAGCGGAGTCGTCCACCACCAGCACGCGAGTTCTTCCGTCAATTGGCATGTGAGTCCAGTTCGAGCCACAGATGGATGGTGCCTTCCCCCAAGTCGAGCGACTGGCAGGGCGGGGCAAACGCGTGGCTGGCGTTGGCAGGCGCCAGTTCAGGGATCGATAGCCGGAATCGGCATTCGGTTTCTACGCGGCTGAGAAGGGATCCGCAAATCATGTTAGCCAGTTCGCACACTACACCGTCGAGTTGCGCAGGCGGCAGGGAATCATCCTGTTCGGGAGCCAGAAAGTTACCCGCCAGAGTGCGCGCCGCCGGCCCGGAGACACTCAGCGTGAGGGCGCCGCTAGGCGTGCCGGCAAAAGCCACGCGCACGTCCCGGCGCGGCTCGGGTTCGGCTTCCCCGCCCAGCGCCGGGCCCAGAACCTCCGTGAAGAACATAGTTTCCAGAACTTCACTGGCGGCGTCGGCCAACATGCGATTCCATTGGTTTTCAGGCATAAGTCTCCCCCAGTACGCGCTCCAGCTCCGCGCGGAGGGTTTCCGGCAGAAAAGGCTTCTTGACGTAGCCGCGTGCCCCCAAAGCCAGCATCTGATGCATGCGGCTCTCGGTGCCGTCCGTGGAGACGATGACGACCGGCACGGACTTCAACAACTCGTCGGCTGCAAGGGAGCGCACCAGCTGTTCGCCGTCCATGGTGGGCATGTTAATGTCCGTCAGCACTACGTCCACCCACTCGTTTCGGAGCACGCCCAGAGCTTCCTGTCCGTCGGAGGCTTCCATGAACTCGGCGCCGTCCATGCCGGAAAGCAGGATGATGCGGCGGATAAAGGCCCGCATCACGGACGAATCATCGACGATCAAGACGCGGAAGGCCATGTTTGAGCTCCTTTCAGCGCGTGCGACGAGAGGGGCAATTCCTGCTCCACCGATCCCGGCTCGCGCAGCCAGAACCGGCCGCTGCCAACTTCCAGGCGCACGGTGCGCGAGAGGTTTCCGCCCACATGCTCTCCCTGAAGCAGCACGCCCGCTTTCCAGAGGATCTTGCGCAACGCGAGGTAATTGCGTTTGCCGATATTGAACACGCCTTCACGATCCATGACTTGAGCTCCGCCCGCCACCCGTACCACCAGGCGGCGCTTCTGGGCGCCGCACTCATACGCGCGGTGGAACAGCAGCGGGATGCCGGTATCGGCGAACATGTAAGGGTTTTCGCCGGCTTTGGCCGGCGAGATCGCGGATTCCGGCAGCATGTAATGCAGAAGCCCGCCGACCCCGGCCACCGGATCGTGTATCGTCACAGCTATGCAAGAACCAAGCGCATAGGTCACCAACACCTGATCTCGCGAGCTGCTGACCTGGCAATCCGCCATCCCCACCACTATGCTGTCCATGGCAAACCCCGTTTCGGCGCGGTCCCCGGCTTTTGATAGATCGCCGGCCGGACGTAGGTGAGTTCGTGGCATACGCCCGTCAGGCTTTCGGCGTGGCCGATGAACAAATACCCGCCTGGTTCCAGGCTGGCCGCCAGGCGCTTGACGAGGCCTTCCTGGGTGGCCTTGTCGAAGTAGATCATCACGTTACGGCAGAAGATCACCGGGAACAGAGTCGCATGCGTGAAGGGTTCGATCAGATTCAGGCGCGCAAATTCGACCTGGCTGCGCACCTCGGGTTTGACGCGGTACCAGCCTTTCCAGCGGCCGTCGCCACGCAACAGAACCCGCCGCAGCCAGGCTTGCGGCACGGCGCTCAAGCGCTCGGCAGGATAGGCAGCGTTCTGCGCCGCCGTCAGGGCCTTGGTGGAAATGTCAGTCGCCAGAATGCGCACCTTTTGGAACGCTTCCGAGCCCCATTGATCCCGGATCGTGAATGCCAGCGAATAAGGCTCTTCGCCCGAGGAACAGGCGGCGCTCCATAAGTCAACTCGTGGACGCTCCCGCAAACCCGGCAGCACCTGCTGCCGCAAGAAGTCGAAGTGCGCCGTCTCGCGCAGAAAGCTGGTGTGGTTGGTGGCCAGCGCGTCGATCATTCCAATCAGCGCCTCGCCGGTGTTGTCGCCGAGCACGTGCTCGTAATACTGCGCGAAAGATGTGAAGCCGCCCTGGCGCATGCGTTTGCTCAGGCGGGCGGCCACCAGTTCTTCCTTGCCGCGGCGCAGGTCCAGCCCGAATTTTTCGTAGGCCAGGCGCCGGATGGCTTCGAATTCGCCGGGTTTCAGCCGCTGGATTTGGCCGGGCGGGGCCTCCTGACGGCCCACTTGGCCGCTCATGCGCGTTCCTTTACCAGCCCAGCCAGGTCCAGAATCAATCCGACGCGGCCATCTCCCAGGATGGCGCCGCCTGCAATTCCGGCAATGTTCTTGAAGGTGTCACCCAGGTTCTTGATGACCGCTTCCTGCTTGCCGATCAATTCGTCCACCATCAGGCAGAAGCGGTGGTCGGCGCCTTCCGCGACAATCAGCAGGCTCCGGCAGGGGTCTTCCGATTTCGGTTTGATCCCAAACTTGCGATGCAGGCGCACGACAGCCAGCAGGCCCCCCCGCACCATGACCATTTCCGACCGGTCACGGATGGTGAAGACCGTATCGGCCGTGGGCCGGAACATCTCGCGCACGGCGAACAACGGCACGATATAACGCTCGCTCCCCACCCCCACCACCAAGCCATCGATGATGGCCAGGGTTAAAGGCACCTTAAGCGTGAAGGTGGCGCCGCGGCCGGCACTGGATTGAACCTCGATGTGCCCCCGCAGCTTCTGCATCTGCCTGCGCACCACATCCATGCCGACTCCGCGGCCGGACACGTCCGTGACTCGCTCGGCCGTCGAGAACCCCGGCTCGAAAATCAGGTGGAAAATGTCGTTTTCCGAGAGATGTTCCCGATTTCCGACCAGACCTTGTTCGAGCGCCTTGGCCAGAATCCGCTCGGCGTCCAACCCGCGCCCGTCGTCGGAGATTTCAATAACGATGTGGCCTGCCTGGTGGCAGGCGCGCAAGCCGATGCGGGCCACCGGATGTTTGCCGCCGGCCGCCCGCGCGTCCGGATCCTCGATGCCATGGTCGAGGGAATTGCGCACCATGTGCATCAGCGGATCGGCCAGCTCCTCCACGATAGTCCGGTCGATTTCGGTCTCCTCGCCGCTGATGTCCAGTTCGGCGGGCTTTCCCATCTTGCGTGCCAGATCCCGGACCTGCCGCGCCACCCGCTGGAACAACTGGCCGATGGGCACCAGGCGCATCGACATGGATGTTTTCTGGAGCTCGGCAGTGATGCGCGCCAGTTGCCCCAGGTTGCGTTGCAGCCGGGGACTCTTCAGCGCCGCAAGATCGGGGTCGTGGCGCACCAGGGACTGCGCGATGACCAGTTCCCCGGCCATGTCGACCAGGTAATCCAGCTTGCCGGTGTCGACTTTGACGGCGGTGGCCTCGCCGCGCAACGTCTGCGGCCGGGAGGCGGCGGCCGTGACCGCAGAGTCATCTTCGCGCAATGGCTGCCGATCGGCGGTGGCGTCCGGCTCTGGGACCGGCTTCGATTCCCCCTCCGCCGGCGGGCTGTTCATGAGATTGCGGACCCGTTCCAAGAGGCGGGAATTGTCCGGCGCGCCCGGAACTGCGTGACCGTGCAGCCGGGAATCCAAACCGTCCACGCAGCCTTTCAGGTAGTCCGCGCTTTCCAGCACGATGTCGATCACTTGCGACGTGATGCTCAACGTGCCGTTGCGCGCCAGGTCGAGAACGGTCTCCACATTGTGAGAGACCTCGCGCACGGCATCCAGTTCCAGAAATCCCGCCAGCCCTTTGATGGTGTGGAATGCCCGGAAGATGGAATGGATGGCTTCGGCATTGCCGGGATCCTGCTCCAGCGCGAGCGAGCGGCTCTCGATGGCCGCCAGGTGCTCGCGCGATTCCAGCACAAAATCGGAAAGCAGCTCCGGATCCTGCGCCAGGGAATAAGACGGGGCTTCCGGCGCAGCCGTGCCGTGAGGCGTCTCGAGCGCCTGCTGCAAGGCGGTGACGCCGGCTTGAAGCGCTTGAGAAAGCGCTTCGCCCCCGGCGCCATCAGGTGAGGACACTGTCTCATAGAGCCCGGCCGCGACGTGGCAGACCTCCTCGCAGCCGCCGGCTTGGGCGCGGTCGCGGATACCGCGGATCGCCTCGGCCAGAGCCAGCAGAGAACCGTTGACACCCGCCTCGGGAGACAGATCCTCGACCACCAGTTTCATGGCCAGGGCTTCGATTTCCTGGCGCAGTTCGATTAGATCGGGCATGCGCGCGTCCCGTTCCTTTCTAGAATTCCGTGAATTCGCCGTCTAAGGGAAGCGCGGAGCGGTCGAGCGCGCCTGTAGCCACCAGCGTCTTTCGCGCCGCGGCCGTTGCCGCTTTGGGTGTAACAGCCGAGCGCAAGGCAGCCAGGCTGGCCGCCTGGACCACGGGCGAAGCCGTCTTGGATCCCGGCATACCCGCGACTCCGCGGCCGCCAGCCGGTTCTCCCCCGCCCACCAAAGCTTGTAGTTCGGCGACCACCGCCCGCATGGTTTCGGCCTGGGCCGATAACTCCTCGCTCGCGGATGCGCTTTCCTCGGCATTGGCGGCGGTCTTCTGAGTCACCTGCTCCATCTGCACGATTGCCTTGGCGATCTGCTCGATGCCGCGCGCCTGTTCCTGGCTGCCCAGATGGACTTCATCCACCAGTGTCTTAACCTTGGCGGCGCTTTCCGTAATGGAGCGGGTAGCTCCAGCCACCTGATCCAGGCGGGCCATCCCATCATGCGACTTGGCCATGGATTCCTCGATGAGTGAGGCGGTGTCCTTGGCGGCTTGCGCGCAGCGCTGGGCCAGGTTGCGCACCTCGTCCGCCACTACCGCAAAGCCCATGCCTGCCTCGCCGGCGCGGGCGGCCTCCACTGCCGCATTCAAAGCCAGAATGTTGGTCTGGAAGGCGATTTCATCGATCACCTTGATAATTTTCGAAACCTTCTCGCTGGACGTGTTGATGTCGGTCATGGAAGCCACCATCTGATCGAGCGTTGCGTTGGCGGCTGCCACCCGTTCATCCACTTGCGTGGTGAACTCGGCTGCCACTCGGGAATTCTCGGCATTCTTGCGAGCCATGGAATTGATCTCCTCACTGGAAGAGGAAGTCTCCTCGAGCGAGGCAGCCTGCTCGGAGGAGCCCTGGGCCAGCGACTGGCTGGCGGATGAGATTTGCGTCGCGGCGCTGGCCACCTGTCCGGCGCCTTCGGAAAGATGCATGGCCGCGCGGCGGAGATCGCGCGTGATCCCCCGGGTGATGGCCACGAAAGCGCCGGCAACGACCACGCAAAGGCCCAGGAGGACGAGCGCGATCTGGCGGCTCGTGGCATTTTCCGCATCCACACTGGCTTTCTCGGCGGCGAGAATCTCGGTTTGGATGGTTCGCAGCCCTTCGGCAGCCGGTCCTATTCTGTTGTAGATGGGCAACGTAACGTCTGTGCGTATGCGGTCGGCTTCGGCCGCGTGCCCGGCCTTGGACTGCCGCACGACTTCCTCAAAGTGCGGGCGCCATTCCGAAACAGCCGCTTCGATCTCGGACGCCTTCGCTTTGGCCTCTTCTTTCACAAACAGTGGCCGCGCCTCAGCCAGAGACTTGCGGACCAGTTCGCTCGCCTGCTGGTAAGCCTGTTCATATTTGTCGATTTCCGACGGGTGTTTGGTGAAAGCAGCCAGCACCACACCTCTTTGCGCCGATATCATGGCGGCGCTAGTCGTGGCAAGCTGATCAGCCAGCACGACTTTGCGGACTGTGACGTCCACGGCACGGTCGAATCTTTCCCTGAAAATGCCAGCGGTGTGCAGGCTGGAATAGCCCTGAATAGCCGCCAGCAGTAGCATAGCGGCGGCCCCGCCCATCAACTTTGCCCCAATCGTAGTCTTCGTAAGCATTTTTCCTCCGGTTACTGCATCAAGGCCTTAAGGCCGTCCAGATCCTGGCTCGATAGCACTTGATCGATGTCCAGCAGGATCTTCACTTTTCCCTTGCTTTTCGCCATGCCGAGGATGTAGGGTGTGGCCACGCCATCCCCAAAGTCCGGCGTGTCGGCGATCTCGCCTGCCGCCACATTGACGGCCTCGGAGACTTCATCCACCACGATGCCGGTCAGCGACACGCCCCCACCGGGAGCCTGGATTTGCACGACAATGATGCAGGTGCGCTGCGTGTATTCGATCTCGGGCAGGCCGAACTTCAGCCGTAAGTCCACCACCGGAATGACTTTCCCTCGCAGGTTGATCACTCCTTTGACATACACCGGCGTTTGGGGAACGGCCGTAATGTCCTGAATGCCCATGATTTCCCGGACCTTCAATACTTGAATCGCGAATTCCTCGCGTCCCAGATGGAAGGCAAGATATTTTCCGACGCGGTTGTCGGTCTTGGCGGCCGGACCGCTTTCCTGCGGCGGCATCGTGCTCACTTGCATGTTGTCTCCTTGACGTTGGTCGGACAGTCCGGGCATGGCCTGAACGATCCCAATGATTCATCGGCTAAGTGCGGCTCGAGGTTTAGGAGGATACTGCTTCCGAGCGAATCAGATTAGAATCGGGGCATGGCACCCACGGGCCGCCGGTCATTCCTGTTGTCGGCCGGCGCCGCCGCACTGGCCAGTTCCGTTCACGCCGCCGGCCGCCGCGCCGTACGCCTGGGCGGACCTGTCTTCCTGAAAAGCGACGATCCCGCCGAACTGGCGCGCGAGCACCGCCGCCTCGGCTATAGCGCAGCCTATTGCCCGCCGGCCAAGGCCGCCGATACCGCGCGTGTGCGCGCCATCGAGAAAGCCTTCGCCGCGGAAAACGTTTTCATCGCCGAAGTGGGCGCCTGGGTGAACCTGCTCGATCCGGATACCGAGAAGCGCCGCGCCAACCTGCAATATGTGGTCGACCGGATGGCTCTGGCCGAGGCCGTGGGCGCGCTGTGCTGCGTGGATATCGCCGGCTCCTATCACCCGACGGTCTGGTACGGGCCGCATCCCAAGAACCTCTCGCAGCAGTTCTTCGACGCCACGGTCGACAACTGCCGGCACGTAATCGACGAAATCAAGCCTAAGCGGTCGAAGTTTACGATCGAAGCCATGGGCTGGTCGATCCCCGACGGTCCCGATTCCTACCTCAAGCTCATCAAGGCGGTGGACCGCTCCGCCTTCGGCGTGCACCTGGACGTCTGCAACGTGATCAACTCGCCGGAACGCTTCTACCGCAACAGCGAGGTGATCGCCGATTGCTTTCGCAAGCTGGGTCCGTGGATCGTTTCGTGTCACGCCAAGGATCTGGCCTGGGTGGTGGAGCTGAACGTGCATTTCCAGGAAGTGATTCCCGGCCGCGGAGAGATCGATTACCGTACCTATTTAAGCGAGCTGTCGCAGTTGCCAGCGGAAACGCCGCTGATGCTGGAACACCTGAAGACGGCCGAGGAATATGAAGAAGGCAAGCGCTACATACAGAAAGTCGCCGGCCAGATAGGAGTGACATTCGCATGACCAGAAGAGATTTCGTCGCCACCGCCGCGCTGCCGGCTCTGGCTGCTACCGCACGGCTGCCCATCCGCAAAGCCGTGCTTTACGAGATGCTCCCAAAATCCCTGAGCATCGCCGACCGCTTCAAGCTGGCCGTCGATACGGGCTTCGAAGCCACCGAATGCCCCACCACGCCGGACCAGTCCACCGCCGAGGAGATCAAGAAGGCTTCCGACGCCGCCGGGCTGCCCATTCATTCGGTGATGAACATGGCGCACTGGAAATACCCGCTGTCTTCAGCGGATCCCGCGGTGGTGGCCGAAAGCGTCAAGGGTATGGAAACCAGCCTGCGCAACGCGCACTTCTGGGGAGCCGAAACGGTGCTGCTGGTGCCTGCCGTGGTGAATCCGCAGACCAGCTACCAGGACGCCTGGACGCGCTCGCAGCAGCAGATTCGCAAGCTGATCCCCATGGCGGAGGAACTGAAGGTCATCATCGCTGTCGAGGAAGTCTGGAACAAATTCCTGCTCAGCCCGCTCGAATATTGTAAGTACGTCGACGATTTCCAGAGCCCCTGGGTGCGCTCCTATTTCGATGTGGGCAACGTCGTATTGACCGGGTATCCGCAGGATTGGATCCGCACTGTAGGCCGGCGCATCGCCAAGCTGCACATCAAGGATTTCCGCTTCCGCAAGATGCAGGCCGAATTCGTGCCGCTGCGTGAAGGAGACATCAACTGGCCGGAAGTCTACAAGGCGTTGGGCGAGATCGGCTACCATGGCACCGCCACGGTGGAGTTGGAGAGCGGCGACGGCCCTTACCTGCGCGAAGTCAATCGCCGCTTCGAGTTGATTCTTTCGGGAGCCTAGCATTGACTAAATACGTTCGATACCGCATCGCTTCCACGGTGGCGTATGGTGTGCTGGAGGGCGCGACTATCCGCGAGATTCGCGGGGATCTGTTCGGCAGCCTGGAAGAAACCGGCGTGACGCATCCGCTCCGCGAAGTCAAGCTGCGCTACCCTTGCGAGCCTTCGAAAATCCTGGCGGTGGGGCGCAATTATAAAAGTCATGTGGGAGATCGCCAGGCGCCCGAGCGTCCCGAGATGTTTTTCAAGCCGGTGAGCGCGCTACAGCATCCCGAAGACCCGATCGTGATTCCGCCGGATGCCTCAAACGTGCATTTCGAGGGCGAGCTGGTGATCGTGATCGGGAAAAATGCCTCGATTTTCGGTCTGACCTGCGGCAACGATGTCAGCGAGCGCGATTGGCAGCATGGGCCGCACAAGGATCTGCAATGGTGGCGCGCCAAAGGCGCCGACACCTTCGCGCCGCTGGGTCCGGCGATCGTGACGGGCCTGGACAGCGCCAACCTGTTGCTCGAAACGCGGCT
>DATGGM010000219.1:0-48735 GCA_035308525.1 Bryobacteraceae bacterium | reverse complement strand
GAGGCCGGAGGGAGCGTTGGAGGGCACCGTCACATCGATTTGATACAGGCCGATGCTGCCGGGGGTGAGGCCGCTGAACAGTACCGGAGCGGTCACGCCGCCGATGGTTACATTGGGCTGGAACGTGGTTCGGGCCAGGGGCTGGCCGGGCGTGGCTTCTCCGGAGGGCGGCGGGTTGTCGACGGGGCCGAGCCCATTGGCATAGATGATGATGTAGTGGCCGGGCAGCGCGGGATTGGCGGCGGTCACGAGCTGGTAGCGCTCATCCTGAGCGATGGCCAGATGGTTGCCGTACGCGAACATGGCGGGCAGGCAGGGAGCGATGGGGAGGGTATAGGGGACGCTGATATCGCCGGTGGTGACGTTCATTTGCACGGAGGTCTGGCCCTGCAGCTCCCACGGAATTTGCAGGTTGATCTGGGTGGGGCTGACGTACCAGAGGCGCGCGGGCCAGTCGGCGGTACTGTCGGCGCGGGCGAAGCTGACGCTGACACCGGACATAGAGTAAGGCAGGAAAGTGGTGGAGAGGTCCTGGACCGCGTCGCTGAGCGCGGAGCCGAAGATGGTGATGTAGGATCCCGGCGCGAAGCCTCTGCCGGCCTGATAGCTGGCGGCGTCCAGGACGCCATTGGCGTTGATGGAGGGCTGCGGGCGGACGTAGGCGTAGAAGTACGCCGAGAGGCCGGCGGCCTGGGCCATGAAGGTCTGATCTCCGGGGGAAGATCCCAGGTCCATGTTGGTCCAGGCGACTCCGTCCTGGTTGGTCTGGGGGGACGGACCGGGCGACACACCGGACGGACAGGACGACGCGGTCGATTGCGATCCGTTCCCCTGGATGGCGCTGAACGTGGCCGACTGATTGGGGACGGCGATGCCGAACTGATCGAGAACCTTGAAGGCCAGATACCAGCAGGTGTCGCCCACGGTTCCGGTGAAGCTGCCGTCGTAGACGGGGAGGACATCGAAGGGGACGCCGTCGCTTTCGAGGTACCAGTAGGGCACGCGCAGGTTGACGCCGGGGCCGGTGATGACGATGGCGCCGTCGTAAATGCCGGGGACGGTGAAGGCGCCGCTCAGGACGGCGTTGAAATTGGTGGACTGGCCGGGGGCGAGCGAGACGCTGGAGATGGAGATGCGCACGAGGTCGGAGGTGTCCTGGTCGGGGGCGGCGGGATCGGGGACGACCGCAAGGTTTAACGTGGCGGTGGATTTGCCGGTGTTGGTGAGGGTCAGAGGGACGACGAGGGGTCCGGGCGCGTTGTTGGGACCGATCCAACCGAACGACACAGTGGCGGGCGCGACGGTGGCACCGGGGGTGAGGGCGGCGGCGGCGTTGAGCTTGCCCGCGCCGACGGCGGTGATCAGCAATTCGCCGGAGTTGGAATTATCAATGATGTCGTTGGGACTGACCGAGGCGGTATTGACCACGGCGGACTTGATCTGGGCCGGCGAGAAGCCGGGGTTGGCTTGCTTGACGAGCGCGGCGGCGCCGGCCACCATGGCGGCAGCAAAGCTGGAGCCTTCCACGGTGGTGTAGCCGGTGGGGTCATAAAGATCGCCGACGGGATCGAGGCTTTGGGTGGCGGTGTAAATTCCCTGGCCGACGGCTATCAATTCCGGCTTGATGGAGTAATCGATGGACGGGCCGCGGGAGGTGAAGTCCGTGAGCAAATTGGAAACGGCGTTCTGGATGTGGAGGGCCGGGTTGAGGGTCGCCTGCGCGTTGGGATTCGATGCGAGGTAGCTGTGGAGGGCCAGGCCGTCGGGGTCGGAGATCATCATGGCGGGGATGCCGGTGTTCCCGGCGCCGAGAGAGCTGAAGGGGGGATCGGTGGAGTGGCCCTGATCCTGATAGATGATGACGCCGATGGCGCCGGCCTGCTGGGCGTTGTTGATCTTGGTGGAGAAATCGCAGTTGCCGCGCCCAATCAGGACGATGGAGCTGGAGAACGAGCTATTGGGGAGCGGGGAGCAGGCGAGGCCGGTGGGATCGGCTGTGGAGACGTCCTGGAGCGCGGCGGTGAGCGGGTGGGCGAGTTTGACGCCGTCATCGGCGAGGGCGTCGAGCGACTGGAGATTGGAGGGGACTCCGGAGCCGTTGACGTTGACGGACGCGTAGAGCACGTGGGCGTTGGTGGAAGAGCCGACGGTGATGGCGGAGGGCGCGGTGCCCGGGGAGTCGATGGTATTCAGGCCGGGCGTCTCGAGGCTGGATTGGGCATCGTTGCCGGCGGAGACGACCACGGTGAGTCCCATGGCGACGGCGTTCTCGACGGCCTGGGCGGGTATGTCGCAATCATCCTGATAGGAGGGAGGGACGCCGGTGGTGGCGCAGGCGGGGCCGTTATCGAGGGGACCGTTGAGGGGCAGGCTGCCGAAGGCGAGGACCGCGATATCCATGTGATCCGAGACGGCGTCTTCGAGCGCCTGGATGGCGGCGGCGTAAGTGGTGTTGTCGTTGACGCCGGGGGTACCGAAGATCTTGTAATTTCCGATCCAGGCCCGGGGGGCGACGCCGGTGATGGAGGCGAGCGGGCCGGCGTTGGTCTGGCCGGCGGCGATCATGGCGAGGGCGGTGCCGTGGCCGGAGCGATCGACGGGAGTGGGGTCGTCGGGCAGGGCGAACATGGGTTGATAGCTGCGGGCGACGATGATCTTGCCGTTGGTGTAGGCGGTGTCGCCCAGGGGATAGCCGGCGGGCGGCGGGGACGTGTTCTGAAAGGCGGGATGGGTCTGGTCGATGCCGCTATCGATGATGGCGATCTTGATTCCAGCTCCGGCGTTGGACAGGCCACCGGGCAGGGCGCTCCAGGCGGCGGGGATGTTGAGCTGGTTGACGGCGACGTTGAGCTTGCGCTGGAGAGGCGGGAGCCAGACGAGGCGGCGGACTCCGGGAAGCGCGCGCAGCTCGGCGGCGCGGCTTCGGGGGATACGGACGAAGACGGCATTCAGCAGGGTTTGGGCGGCGCCGGTGACTTTGATTTTGCGGCTGGCGAGTTGGCGGCGCAGGTCCTGATGGGCGGACTGGATGCGGGCGCGGGATGCGGTGTGGCGGGCCAGGGGCGGATCATTGAGGATTAGCGCGTATTCTTCGAGGCGGGCACCGAACAGAGGCAATACAAAAAAGAGCAGCAGGTATTTTAGTCGGCGCACAGGTGATCTCCGGATTAGTGGCGCGGCGGCCGCTGATTTCTCGGTCGGAGCGAGAGATGCGCGGGGCGGAGTTTGCGTTGCGTCGTTGGACGTAGAGCGGGTGTACCCCTGGGGACCGGGGGCGAGATGGAGGTGGGATTGGGTCAAATTCGACGATTCTTCGGCGGGTCAGAGGGCCGAGGCGGTGAGTGAGAGGCGGCGGCCTTAGGATTTCCGACTCGCGGGCGGGTTTTTAGAGGCCTGGCGCCCTCATTTGCGGGTACACCACCCCCATTTTTTGGGTTCGCCGTGATGTTGTTGAGTTCTTGGGGCTCTTCAGCCTTCCGGCGGGCGGCCTGGTAGCGCGCAAGCAGGCGGAGGCAGCGGTCGATGGAACGCTCGAGGTGGCTTTCGTGACGGGCGAGCCGCGCGAGGTGGTTGGGGCCGTCGCCATCATTGATAAAGGCTTGGGTGAGGAGGTCGGGGTCCGGGGCGGCGGGCGGCGTGGGTTCGGGGCTGGGTGGCTGAGTGGCGGGATCGCCGTGGTCATACTCGGCGCCTTCCACATCTTCTTCACGGCACTCGGCTTCCCAGTGCGCACGGCTGGCGGCCACCTTGGCCAGGATGCGGAGGCGGTCGCGGAAGATACCGGCTTCGAAGGGGATGGCGCGGTGAAGGCGCCACTGGGCGATGGCGATGCGGAGCACGAGGCCCTCTTCGGCGGGGCCGAAGGGTTGGAAACGGCCGTCGAGGTCCTGGAGGAGGCTGAAGAAGTCGGCGGGATCGGCGCCGTCTTCGGCCAGAAAGTGTGTGACGGAAGGGAGTCCGTTGCGGCTGGATACGGCTTTGCCGCCGGCGGTGCGGGGTCCGGTGCTTTTCCTGGCGTTCTGACGATTTGCGTTGATCTGGGCGTCGGTGGCCATGGGATGCTCCTGGGCGGGCGTGATTTGGATTTTGAGATCCAGCCTGCCGATACCATGGTGCCGGGCGGGGGTGGGGATTCCGGGGATGCGGGGCGGTGAAGTTGTTGAAAGGGCGGGGGAAGAGATTTTTGTAGATTTGTCACCGCGTTTGAGGAGCACGCGCAAGACGGGGCGACCCGCGCCGCTTGAATCTAAGGAGTTCGTCGCCTGTATGGCGGCGCGGCAAAACGCGCCCCTTTGCGCTTTGAGGAATACGCGCAAGACGGGGCGACCCGCAGCCGCTTGAATCTAAGGAGTTCCTCGCTTGTATGGCGGCGCGGCAAAACGCGCCCCTTTGCGCTTTTGAAGAATACGCGCAAGACGGGGCGACCCGCGCCGCTTGAATCTAAGAGTTCGTCGCTTGTATGGCGGCGCGGCAAAACGCGCCCCTTTGCGCTTTTGAGGAATACGCGCAAGACGGGGCGACCCGCGCCGCTTGAATCTGAGGAGTTCCTGGCTTGTATGGCGGCGCGGCAAAACGCGCCCCTTTGCGCTTTTGATTCAGCCGCCATCACCGAGCCATTTCGAGCGCTCGAACGCAGCGATTGGCAACGGCTTAACAATCGACGATAATCAGGGTCAATGGCCGTTTTGGTCGAAGGGCTCCTCGAAGAGCTTTTGCGATTCATTCTGGCCCGTCCGATTGGCGGTGTGCTGCTACTCGCCGCCATCCTTTTGTACCTTTGTTCCACGTTGATTGGAGTCGCTCCAGCGATTTGCGCACTGGCGATTTCGGCCGGGATCGGATGGCGGTTCCCGCGACACAAGCTAATCAGTCTGAATCTTTTCGATCAGCAAGAGAAGCTCTCCTTCACCCGTCCAAATGGGGTGGAAGGCATGTGGAGAACCGGCGCGAACATCCCCAACCTCCGGCAACTCATGTTGGAACAGGCTGGGAGGCGTCCTGTCTCTCTAGGCGGCCCACGCGATGAGGCCGGGGAGGAAGCGGGCGGCCAGGGCGGGATGGTGCGGTAGAACGCGGACGGTATAGCCTTGCAGCCCGCTGCGGGTACAGGGCACGCCAGCGGCCTCGAAGATGTGCCGGCTGTCGCCGGGGCTGGCGGTGTGGCGCATGGGGAAGGAGGCGGGCTCGACGATCTGGCCGGCGGGGTCCAGGGCTCCCAGACATAGCTCGACGATCACATCGTCCGGGGACAGCGCGCCGAGGCACAGACGCGCGCGGACACTGATGAGGTCGCCGACTTTGGTCTCGCCGGCGGGGCCGTCCTCCATGGTTTCGAGACGGACGTGGGGCCATTCACTACGCACGCGGCACATCCAGGCGGCGAGGTTGCGGGCGGCGGCGGCGTTGTCGGCGGCGAGGCTGCCGAAGCGCTCGAATGCGGGCAGATAGAACCTCTCCGTGTATTCGCGTACCATGCGATGGGTGTTGAAGGTGTTGCAGAGATTCTTGAGCGACCCCTTCATCATGGCGATCCATCGGCGGGGCAGGCGGTCGGCTCCCAGGTCATAGAATGTGGGAACCACGTCGCGCTCCAGGAGATCGTAGAGGGCTTCGGCCTCCATCTGATCCTGCTGCGCGGGATCGGCATGCAGTTCGCCATTCCCGATCGCCCAGCCGATGTGCTCGCCGGGGGGCCGAGGCGCGCGCCAGGCTTCGTCCCACCATCCATCGAGGGTGCTAAGGTTGAGCGCGCCATTGGCGGCGGCTTTCATACCGCTGGTGCCGCTGGCCTCGAGCGGGCGCAAGGGGGTATTCAGCCACACGTCGCAGCCCTGCATCAGATAGCGGCTGATGGCCATGTCGTAATCTTCCAAGAAGACCACGCGGCGGCGGAGGGCAGGATCGCGCGCCAGGGTGACGATACGCTGGATGAGCTCTTTGCCTCCGGCGTCGCGGGGATGCGCCTTGCCGGCATAAATGATCTGAACGGGCCGCTGGTTGTCCGCCAGAAGCCGCTGCAAGCGCGCGGTATCGCGCAGGAGCAGGGTGCCGCGCTTATAGGTGGCGAACCGGCGCGCAAATCCGATGGTGAGGGCGCCGGCGTCCAGTACCTCTTCGGCGGCTTCGACTTCGGATTGCGGCGCGCCGCGGCGCTTGAGTTGTTCGATGAGCTTGCGGCGGGCGAAAGCCACCAGCCTCTCGCGGCGGCGTTCGTGAGTGCGCCACAACTCGGCGCCGGGGATGGACTCGACGCGGTTCCACAAATCGCCGGTGGCGGCCTCGCGCCACTGGGGGCCCAGGTAGCGGTCGTACAACTGGTTCATCTCGTTGGAAATCCAGGAGCGGAAATGCACGCCGTTGGTGACGTGGCCGACGGGCACTTCGCCGACAGGCACGCCGGGCCAGATACCCTGCCACATGCGCCGGCTGACCTCGCCGTGCAGTTGGCTGACGCCGTTGCTGGAAGCGGCCAGGCGCAGGGCCAGGACGGTCATGCAGAATTGCTCGCCCTGATCATCGGGGTGGCGGCGGCCGAGCGCCAGAAAGTCGCGGCGATCGAGGCCCAGGGCGCGGGCATATTCGGTAAAGTAGCGATCCATCAGGTCCGCGGAGAAGTAATCGTGGCCGGCTTCCACGGGGGTGTGGCCGGTGAAGATGAGGCTGGGGGAAGCCAGCTCGCGCGCCTGGGCGAAGGAGAGGCGGTAGCGTTCCATGAGGCGGCGCACGTGCGCGAGCGATAAAAACGCCGAGTGTCCTTCGTTCATGTGATACACGGCGGGTTGGACGCCGGCGGCCTCGAGGGCGCGGTAGCCGCCGATGCCGAGCAGGATCTCCTGCCGGAGGCGCATCTCGTTGTCGCCGCCGTAGAGTTCGCCGGTGATCTCGCGGTCGGCGGGGCTGTTGACGGGCAGATTGGCGTCGAGCAAATAGACGGGGACGCGGCCGGCCAGCGCCATCCAGACGCGCGCGGACACCAGGCGGCCAGGAAACTGGACCTGAATGGTGAGCGGTTGGGAATCGGCGCCGGTCAAGGGGCGCAGGGGCAGATTGTGAAAATCGTTGTTGACGTATTCTTCCTGCTGCCATCCGCCGGCGCTGAGATACTGGCGAAAATAACCCTGCTGATAGAGCAGCCCTACCGCGACTAAAGGCACGCCCAGGTCGCTGGCCGATTTCACGTGATCGCCGGCCAGGATGCCGAGGCCGCCGGCAAAGATGGACAAGCACTCGGTGAGGCCGAACTCGGCGGAAAAGTACGCGACCTGCAGGCCGGCGACGGAGGGATGCGCGCGGTGGAACCAGGTGCTCTGGCCCTGGGTGCGGGCTTCGAGAGCGCTGGAAACGCGCCCGAGGTGCGCGAGGAAGGAATCATCCGCGGCGGCGGAGACGAGGCGCATCTGATCGATGCTTCCCAGCATGCGCACGGGATTGTGACTGGTGGATTCCCAGAGATCGCCATCCAGGCGGCGGAAGAGTTCGATGGAATCGTGGTCCCAGGCCCAACGGAGGTTGTAGGCGATTTCGCGCAGGGGCTCCAGCGGCTCGGGCAACGAAGGGGTCACGTGGAAGACGCTTACGGGCTTCACGGATGTTTTGTACCGTCCTGAGGTCTAATCGGCTGCATTTATCCGGAACGTTATGGGCGAGGGTGGGGGCGGCCCGGGCCAACCGATGGTTCCGCCGGCGGGTGGTGGGAATACCGCGCACGTATTCGACGATGTGCGTGAAGCAGCCGGCGTCTATTTCCGCAGACGGGATACGCTTGGGCGGAAGCGGGTAGTCTTAGCCAGACCACCCGGAATCACGCGCCCATCAAGCCCCTGCTAAAATAGGTTGATCCATTCCCCGGGAGGACAATCGAGTTGCCATCCGCTATCCTCGCCCTGGAAGACGGCGCCGTCTTCGAGGGCAGGAGTTTTGGTGCGTCCGCCGAGCGATCAGGCGAGGTCGTGTTCAATACCGCCATCACCGGCTACCAGGAGGTATTCACCGATCCGTCATATGCCGGCCAGATCGTCATCCTGACGAACCCCCAGATTGGGAACTACGGCACCAACGCCGCGGATAACGAATCCGCGCATCCTTTCATAGAAGGACTGGCGGTGCGGGAGTTTTCCTCGATCGCCAGCAACTGGCGCTCCGATGAAGCCACCCGCGAGTTCCTCTCCCGGCACGGCATCCCGGTAGTTTCGGACCTGGATACGCGCGCCCTGGTGCGCCACCTGCGGACGCGCGGCGTGATGCGAGGCGTGCTTTCGGCGGTGGAAACCGACGCCGCGAAACTGGTGGAGCGGGCGCGCCAGATTCCCACCATGGCCGGCCTGGACCTGGCCAGCCGGGTATCTACCGCCGAACCATACGGCTGGGATAAGCCCGTGGAGCCGTGCTCCCCATCCGAGATAGTGCCGGCGGCCGCGGGGACGCGCTTCCACGTGGCCGCCTACGATTTCGGCATCAAGCAGAACATTCTGCGGCGCCTGGTGCAGGTGGGCTGCCGCGTCACGGTGGTGCCCGCGCCGACTTCCGCCGAAGACGTGCTGGCCCTGAACCCCGACGGGGTGTTTCTGTCGAACGGTCCGGGCGATCCCGAGCCTTTGCAGAGGCAGGTGAGCCAGGTGCGCAAGCTGATCGGGAAGAAGCCGGTGTTCGGCATCTGCCTGGGCCACCAAATCCTGGGCCTGGCCGTCGGCGGGCGCACGTACAAGTTGAAGTTCGGCCATCGCGGCGCCAATCATCCGGTGATCAACAAGGTGACTAACAAGGTGGAGATCACTTCGCACAACCACGGTTTCGCCGTCGACCCGGATTCGCTCAACCTGAACGAAGTCGAGATCACCCACATGAACCTGAACGACCAAACGCTGGAGGGCTTCCGCCACCGCAGCCATCCGGTGTTCTGCGTGCAGTATCACCCGGAGGCCGCGCCGGGGCCGCACGATTCGCATTACCTGTTTGACGATTTCGTCAAACTGATGGCGGGTGAACGCTGACCCATGCCGCGGCGCAACGATCTCAAACGCATCCTGATCATCGGCTCCGGCCCCATCGTCATCGGGCAGGCCTGCGAATTCGATTACTCCGGGACGCAGGCGGCCAAGGCGCTGCGCAGCGATGGTTACGAAGTGGTGCTGGTGAATTCCAATCCGGCCACCATCATGACCGATCCCGAGCTGGCCGACCGCACCTACGTGGAGCCGCTGACGCTGCCTTACCTCGAAGAGATTATTCGCCGGGAGCGGCCCGATGCGCTGCTCTCCACGGTCGGCGGACAGACCGGCCTGAACCTTTCGGTGGAGCTGGCCGAAGCCGGCATACTCGATCAATACGGCGTGGAGCTGATCGGCGCCAAAATCGACGCCATCAAGAAGGCAGAAGACCGCCTGCTTTTTAAGGACGCCATGCGCCAGATCGGCTTGGAGACGCCGCGCTCGAAGCTGGTGAAGAGCGAGGCGGAAGCCCTGGAGTTTGCCGAACGCATCGGCTATCCGTGCATCCTGCGGCCGAGCTTCACGCTGGGCGGCACGGGCGGCGGCATCGCCTACAACCGCGACGACCTGGTGGAAGTGATCGAGCGCGGCCTGGCCCTCTCGCCGGTGCACGAAGTGCTGATCGAAGAGAGCGTGCTCGGCTGGAAGGAATTCGAGCTGGAGGTGATGCGCGACCTGGCCGACAACGTCATCATCGTCTGCTCCATCGAGAACTTCGATCCCATGGGGGTGCACACCGGCGATTCCATCACGGTGGCCCCGGCGCAGACGCTGACGGACCGCGAGTACCAGATGATGCGCGACGGCGCCATCCGCTGCCTGCGCGAGATCGGCGTGGATACCGGCGGATCCAACGTGCAATTCGCCATCGATCCGAAGACGGGGCGCATGGTCATCATCGAGATGAACCCGCGCGTTTCGCGCAGCTCGGCGCTGGCCTCCAAAGCGACGGGATTCCCGATCGCCAAGATCGCCGCCAAGCTGGCGGTGGGCTACCGGCTGGACGAGATCCGCAACGACATCACGCGCAAGACGCCGGCATGCTTCGAGCCGACTATCGACTACGTGGTGGTCAAGATTCCCAAGTGGCAGTTCGAGAAATTTCCCGGCGCCGATCCCACGCTGGGCACGCAGATGAAATCCGTGGGCGAGGTGATGGCCATCGGGCGGACCTTCAAGCAGGCCATGTGGAAGGGCCTGCGCAGCCTGGAAACCGGCAAAGCCTTCGGCTCGGAAAAGCTCGACAAGAACCTGATTCCGCAAAAGCTGATCACGCCCACGCCGGATCGCTTCAATTACATCCGGTTCGCTTTTGAAAGCGGTTACACGGCCGCGGATATTCACGAGATGACCGCCATCGACCCGTGGTTCCTGGAGCAGGTAGAAGAAGTCATCCGATTCCAGAAGGAGCTCGCGCGCGAGAATTTGGCGGGCGCATCCCGGGATACGCTGTCGCGGGCCAAGCGCTACGGCGTCTCTGACGCACAGCTTGCCCAAACCTGGAACGTGCCGGAGCTGTCTGTGCGCGACAAGCGTAAAACCCTGGGCGTACGGGCGGTCTTCAATCGCGTGGACACTTGCGCGGCGGAGTTCGAAAGTTTCACGCCATACCTGTATTCGAGCTACGAAAGCGCCTGCGAGGCGGACCCGTCCGATCGCCGCAAGGTCATGATCCTGGGCAGCGGGCCGAACCGCATCGGACAAGGCATCGAGTTCGACTACTGCTGCTGCCACGCGTCGTTCGCCCTGCAGGAACTGGGCTATGAATCGATCATGGTGAACTGCAACCCGGAGACCGTATCCACGGATTACGACACCAGCGACCGGCTATACTTCGAACCGCTGACACTGGAACACGTGCTGAACATCGTGGACACGGAGCGGCCGGACGGCGTGATCGTGCAATTCGGGGGGCAGACGCCTTTGACCCTGGCGCTGCCCCTGAAACGGCAGGGTGTACCTATCATCGGCACCGATCCGGAGAATATCGATCTGGCCGAAGACCGCCAGCTATTCGGCAAACTGCTTGACGATCTGGGCATTCCGGCGCCGGAGAACGGCTCGGCCACCAGCGCGGAAGAAGCCTGCGCCATCGCGCGCCGCATCGGCTACCCGGTGCTGGTGCGGCCCAGCTATGTGCTGGGCGGACGCGCCATGGTGATCGCCTACGACGAAGAAACCGTGCGCGAATACATGCGCGAGGCTGTGACGTTTTCGCAGGATCGTCCGGTGCTGATCGACCGGTTCCTGGAAGACGCGGCAGAGCTGGACGTGGACGCGCTTTCGGATGGCGAGGATGTGCTGATCGCCGGTATCATGGAGCACATCGAAGAGGCCGGGGTGCATTCAGGCGATAGCTCGTGCGTGCTGCCCGCGCAATCCATTCCGCGGCAGCAACTGGACACTATCGCGGACTACACGGTGCGACTGGCCAAGGCTCTCCACGTGATCGGCCTGATGAACGTGCAGTACGCCATCCAGAACGGCACCGTCTATGTGCTCGAAGTGAACCCGCGCGCCTCCCGGACCGTGCCTTACGTCAGCAAAGCCACCGGCGTGGCGCTGCCGAAGATCGCCGTGGGGCTGATGCTCGGCAAGCGCATCGGCGACTATACCGACGCCCGGGGCGTGCTTCCGGTGCCGCAGGAATTCGTCAAATCGCCGGTGTTTCCGTTCAACAAGTTCCCCGGCGTAGACCCCGCGCTGGGACCCGAGATGCGTTCCACCGGCGAGGTGATGGGGGTGGGCGCCAACTTCGGCGAGGCTTTTGCCAAGGCGCAGATCAGCGCGGGCACGCCGCTGCCGGAAAAAGGCACCGTATTCATCAGCGTGAACGAACATCACAAGCCCGAAGCCGTGGATGTGGCGCGCAAGTTCGCGGCGCTGGGGTTTCAGCTGGTGGCCACCCGCGGCACGGCCGCGGCTATCCGGTCGGCGGGACTGACCTGTAAGGTCGTCTTCAAGGTGAACGAAGGGCGCCCCAACGCCGTGGACCTGCTGAAAGCCGGCTCCATCCAACTGGCGGTCTACACCACGGCGGGCGCGCCGGCCTTTTTCGATGAGAAGGCCATCCGGCGCAGCGCCGTCACGCATCGGGTGCCCTGCATCACCACCATGAGCGGCGCCCGGGCCGCCGCCGAAGCCATGGCCGCGCGCCGGCGCGACCCCATCCGCGTATGGAGCCTGCAGGAGATTCACGCGCGCCAGAAAACCGTGGCGTGAAACGGGCACTGCGAAATCGAATTCTTCGGCTACGCCGGGCTGGATGTCGACGCCGTCCGCGGGGGCCCGCGCGGCAGTTCGGCGCGAGATTTCGAGGACCGGCCGGGGTTAGCGGCCCTTGGCGTGGGTCTTCAGCACGATGGGCGTCCCCTTGAACCCGAAATGCTTGCGGATCTGGTTCACCAGGTGCCGTTCGTGGGAGAAATGCAGCGGCCCGGCGCGATCCGTGAACGCCACGAAGGTCGGCGGGCGTGTGGACGCCTGGGTGATGTAGTAAATCTTGCGCTCTTCGAAGCGCAAGCGCTCTACGAAGCGGTTCATTTCGCCGGTGGGGATACGCCTGGTGGCCGAGACATACACTTCACGGATCAGCTTGAAGATGCGGTCCACGCCGGCGCCGGTCTTGGCCGAAAGAAACAACACCGGCGCGTACTCCAGGAACTTCAAGCGGTCGCGCAGATTGCGCTCGAACTCTCTCTTTTTCTTCTCGGCGATCAGATCCCACTTATTCACGCACAGGATGACGCCGCGGCCGCCTTCGTGCGCATAGCCGGCGATGGTGGCGTCCAGAGCGAGCACGCCCTCGGAGGCGTCCATCAGAACCAGCACCACATCCGCCATGCGAATGCTGCGGCGGGCCATCACCACGCTCAACTTCTCGGCCATCTCCCTGGTCTTGCCCTTGCGGCGGATGCCGGCCGTGTCAACGAACGTGTAGCTGGCGCCATCGCGTGTGATGGTCTCATCCACGGAATCGCGGGTAGTGCCGGCGATGGGCGATACGATGGCGCGGTCCTCGCCGGTGAGCGTGTTCAGCAGGGTCGATTTGCCGACGTTCGGCCGTCCGATAATCGCCACTTTGATGGATTCCACCGGCTCTTCCGGGGCGGCCGATTCGGCAGCCTTTTCGAACCCCGCGGTGACGTGCTCGACCAGCGCGTCTACGCCGATGCCGTGCTCCGCCGAAACCGGGAAGATGTCGCGGATACCAAGCGAATAGAAATCGTGCGCCAGGCTCTCGCGCTCCCCGCTATCCGCCTTGTTCACGGCAAGCGAAACGGGCTTGCCCAGGCGCAACAACATGCGCGCCAGGTCGCGATCCGGCGCGGTGATTTCGCTCCGGCCATCCACCAGAAAGATGATGTGCGCGGCACGCGCCAGGGCTTGGTTGGCCTGCTTTAGGATCTGGCTGGGAATGTACTCGGCGTCGTCCACCACAATGCCGCCGGTGTCGATCAACTCGAAGCGGCGGCCGTGATATTCGGCAGCACCGTGGAGGCGGTCGCGAGTGATGCCGGGTTCATCGCCCACAATCGCCCGCCGCTGGCCCGTGATGCGGTTAAACAGGGTGGATTTTCCGACGTTAGGCCGGCCCACGATGGCCACCGTGGGGATGGGGTGCGGCATGCGACTTCATCTTAGCATCGCGGTCATACAACGATTCTCATTGCATACCGTCATTCATCGGGGAGACTGAGGCGCCCGGCCGTCACGCCGAGGGGCGTCGGCCAGCCGCTGCAACGCAGGCCGATGCAGCAGGCTTTGATCCGCTCCGATGACGGCAACCCCAGGGACATCGCCGTGATGCAAAACGACGCCCGCCGGCGTGGCGTCGGCAGGGAGGCGGAATGGCAACAGGACGCGATACGATTCGCCTGGTCCGATTTGATCCGAAAGGAGGCGTGCGGGTCCGATCCCTTCGGCTAGCGGCGCGGCGCAGGGCTGGTAGCGCGTACCTTGGCGGTCTTCCACCTCGGCTCGCGCATCGGGGGCCCTCTGGCGGATGCGCCGGGCGACGCTCGACACTTCAAGTTTTACCACCCAAACGCGGCCGGCCTGGCCGGCGCGGCAGGGCATGCCGACCGAGGCGTCCGCGACTGCTGCATCCAGGGCGGTCAGGCACCAATCGTCGAAGCAGCGGCGTTCGCCAGGAGGGTAGAACCGTCGCGGGAGTGAGAGCGATACGCAAATCAGAGCCACCGTGTAAAGCGCCAGAAATATCCCCATGAGCCGGCTCAATCGGCGAGTCATTTCCCATCGGCGCCGCAGCGCGGATACGGCGATACACACCAACAAAATGGCGACGAACAGGACCGACGCCAGGAAGAGTAAATCAGAGAGAGTCATGGCACCGCCCGCAGCTTCTTGAAGTACTTTACATAACAAAGACCACGCATGTCAAGCGGCGCTCGAACGGACTTGGGCGTTTAAGATTATGGTTTTGTTTGGAGCCGGAGCGGAGAAAAGGAAGGATTGGTTGCGGGGATTGCAACGCTCCAAACGCGCATCGCGTCACCTACCAGTTTTCAATCACTTAGCGACTACAGCAGAACTTCCTCAATGCTTCGCCAAAAGCATGCCTGTCGACAGTTGTCGCAGGATCGCCTCCCCACTGCAACGCGCCAAACGCGCACACCATCGAATACGAGTTTTCAATAACTTAGCTTGAGCGCGGGGCGTACGCCGGACCGAAGAGGAAAAAGGAAAAGGGGCGTTGACGCTTGGCCGATGGCTCTAGGAGCCGGGCTCAAGGTGCTTGCCCCTTTAGATCGCGGACATACCGTCCTGATGCGATAATACCACTCGGTGCTTGTTCCCGTCAAAACAGATGAACCAGTGATTGCAGCTCGGCTGCTGGAATTCTTTGCGGCCCCAACCCCTTGGCACCGTCGGCTCTGGAATACAGGTCTTGTGCTTAGTCTCCGGGAGATTCTCGAGGCCGTCGAGGCGGCACGCGCTGGTGTGTTGAGCGAGGAGTCCGTCAAAGGCCTAGGGAACACTTGCGCTCGCGTTGCCGGGCTTGATCCCGGGGCCGGAGGCGAACAGGCATCGCGCTCATTGCAGCAAGCCTTGACGAATAAATTACGGTTTGACGGTTTGGACTTCCACGCGGTCAGCCAGATTGCCGAGAACATCGAGAGCCATTATCTCGAGCGCTGGGCGGCAGCTCTCCGCCGCCCCGATCCTCCCAAGGTCGAACGCACCGCACGATCCATTGCGGCGCATCTGTTGGATCTCGGATTTGGAGCAAACTACTTGCACCGATGGTGGTTCTATAAGCTCCGTCACGATAAAAGCGCGGCATCGCTCGCGGATATCGTAGAGGAGGCCCATACCCTCGCACGCAGACCCGTCCAGGAATTCACGGTTTTAGCTGCATTTCTATCGTCTCCTCGGTCGAAGGCGGGCTACCCCTCTGATTGGCTCACTCCAGGCCAGGTTGGCGCGTGGCTTTCCGACAATCGATTTGATGTTTCAGGGCTCGCGGTAAAAGGCGGCATGCTTCGAACGATCGAGGCACGAGATCCCGGCACCGCGGCGGAACTCGCCGGAGAGTTCATCGACAATCTTCGAGCCAGGGCAAGCGTGGGGACTGGGGACTCGATTGACGTGACGCAAACTGTCTGGGTCGCGGGAGAACAGACGCCCACCGAACTCAAGCGTCGACTTCGGGGCGTTCGCGTGCGGGCTCTCTATCGCGAGGGACAGATTATCCCGACCGCCAAAGGACAAGCCATTCTTGATCCAGCAATCGAAATGCTTTCGCACCTCGAAAGCAGTTCACCCAGCGCTGCCGTCGCGGGTGGCTGGGGAGCAATCGAGGCATTGTTGAGCGAACCAAACGATCGCGGTGCAGCAGCGGAGCGATTGGCCACTCTCGTCGCCTGTTCATTTCCACGGGCCGAATTAACCGTGCTCTCCTACCTCCTGGAACGCTGCGAGCCCGCCATCGCTGCAGACCTGAGTGTCTGCAAAGAGAACCGGGACCGCTCCCTCGTCGTGGCGCGCGCAATCCGACAAGGAACAAACCTCACGCTGCCACATCTTGCGGACAACGCAGCACTCGCTCGCATGGGGAAGCTCTTAGCTGCGCCCCGAAGAACCTTGGACGACCTCAAGACCCATATCACCGACGCGTTCACGAGACTATACCGGCAGCGCAACCTCGTGCTGCATTGGGCAAAAACCGATGGCGTCGCTCTGCGAGCCAGTCTCCGAACAACCGCCCCCCTCGTCGGCGCAGGCATCGACCGCATCGCCCACGCCTGGTACGTCGACAATCTCCGGTCGATCGAACTCGCTGCACGCGCACGCGTCGCACTCGCAATTGTCTCGGACGCAAACGTCGAATCTTGCATCGATTTGCTGAGCTGAACAGAACCTCCTGCTTGGGATAAGAACGATTGGCTAGCGGTTGACCATTGCGCTGATGCGCGCGCGTCTTCGCGACCTACACGAAGTCGCACAAAGAGGTTTGCCACGCCGCTTTGATGGTTGCAGGGTAACGATGAAAATATGGAGTTTTCTGGTTGCGGGGGGTGGATTTGAACCACCGACCTTTGGGTTATGAGCCCAACGAGCTACCAGACTGCTCCACCCCGCAATCACATCCTACCGCGCGGCGGCCGCTCCGGTCAAATCAGTCATATCGGTCGGGCGCCATCTGTGGCTTAATAGAGGATTGCGTCCATACGAGGAGTCGCGTCCCACGCGCGTGCGTTATTGGGTGGTGGTGTTCGCGGTCGCCCTGGCGGTGGTCACCTATATCGACCGCGTATGCATCTCGTTTGCGGCGGGATTCATCCGGCGAGACCTGCACCTGTCCGCGGTGCAGATGGGATATACGTTTTCCGCCTTCGGATGGGCATACGCGCTATTTGAGATTCCAGGCGGATTTCTGGGAGACTGGATGGGCGCGCGGCGCGTGCTACTGCGCATCGTTTTGTGGTGGTCGTGCTTCACGGCGGCTACCGGTTTGGCGTGGAGCTTCCTTTCGCTCGCCGTAACCCGCTTTATGTTTGGCGCGGGAGAGGCCGGCTGCTTCCCCAATCTGACCAAGACCTTCACCACCTGGCTTCCGGCTCACGAGCGTGTGCGGGCGCAGGGGATCATGTGGCTCAGCGCGCGCTGGGGCGGCGCGTTTACGCCGCCACTGGTGTACCTGGTGATCCGGCTGATGTCCTGGCGGCATGCTTTCGAGGTGTTCGGCGCCATCGGCGTGGTGTGGGCAGTCTTCTTCTATGCCTGGTATCGCGATCATCCCCGCGAGAACCGCAGCCTGAACGACGCGGAGCGGCGCCTGCTGGCGCCCAACGAGGAACTCGCGGCCGGTCACGCGCGGGTGCCGTGGCGAAAATTCGCGGCATCGCCGCAAGTCTGGCTGCTGTGCTGGCAATACTTCTGCTCGTCTTACGGCTGGTACTTCTACATCACCTGGCTGCCTACATACTTGAAGGAAGCACGCGGCATGGAACTGGGCGCCAGTGCCATGCTGAGCATCCTGCCGCTATTTCTGGGCGGCGTCGGCTCATTCGTGGCCGGATTCCTCGCGGAGCCGCTCACACGCAAGACCGGCAGCCTCTTGAAAACGCGCCGCCGTCTGGCCTACGTGGGATTCAGCGGCGCGGCCCTTCTGCTGGCGGTTTCCACGCACATGCACCGTCCGCTGGCCGCCATGTTCGTCATGGGGCTGGCCAGCTTCTGCAACGACCTGGTGATGCCCGGCTCCTGGGGCGCCTGCATGGACGTCGGCGGAAAATATGCGGGCACCCTCTCCGGCGCCATGAACATGATGGGCAATATCGGCGGAGCGGTTTCTCCCACGGTGATCGGCCACATGCTCCATTGGACCAACAATAACTGGGACTTGACATTCTACGTTTCAGCGGCCATCTATGTGATGGCGGCCTTTCTGTGGCGTTTCCTCGATCCGGTGACTCCGCTGGAGAGCCACGCGTGATTCCGCAATCGATCGCCGCGCGCTTCGCGGCCTTCCCGCAAGTTGCGGCTATAGCACTGGCTGGATCGGAGGGCGGCGGCGAGCCAGACGCGCTTTCGGACATCGATTTGTATGTCTACACCAGCGCCGGAATTCCGCCCGAGGCGCGGGCCGCCATAGCCCGCGATTTCGCCACGCGCATGGAGATCGACAATCGCTTCTGGGAGCCGGGCGATGAGTGGATCGAGCGGACTTCCGGCCGGGGCATCGACATTATGTATCGCAGCCCGGCCTGGATCGCGGATCAACTGGCGCGGGTGCTCGTGCGCCACGAAGCTTCCGTCGGATACTCGACGTGCTTCTGGTGGAACGTCCTGCACTCGCAGGCGCTTCACGATCGGGAAGGCTGGTATGCCGGCCTGCAGCAGACTGCGCGCCAGCCGTATCCCACGGAGTTGCAGCGTGCCATCATCGCCAAGAACTTTCCGATCCTGCGCGGCAACATTTCTTCTTACCGGCGTCAGATCGAGTCAGCCATCCGGCGCGGAGATCTGGTCAGCGTCCAGCATCGCCTCACGGCGTTTCTGGCCAGTTATTGGGACATTGTGTTCGCGGTGAATGCCGTGCCGCACCCCGGCGAGAAGCGCCTGGCGGAGCATGCCCGCCGCCTCTGCTCCAGGCTGCCGGATGATTGGGAGAAGGCCCTCGCCGCCGTGCTCGCAACGCCGTCGCTCGCCAATCTAGACCGCTTGGCGGACGGCTTGGATCTGTTGCTGATTTCCGCCCCTCAGAGCCAGTGAACCACTCCCAGTATTTGGCCGCCAAGCTGCATGCCGATGCGCGGCAACATCAACGCCAGCGGCACGAGCGCGATCCAGGGCCTGCGCTCGAAGCTCGCGAGCCCCAGGAACACCAGGACCGGTGAATAGACGCGGCCGTAATCATATACGTGCGCCCAGATTTCGTTCCTCTGGAGAAGGACACCCATGGCCACGAAAGAGAGCGTGGCCAACGCGACGGGGTCGAACCGGCGTGTGACACTCCGGTACAGAGCCAGCGCGAAGGCCATCATCATGCCGATCAATGCCAGGCGGTCGCCTATGGGGGCCAGCCATTTGAGCCGCACGGCCGGCGGGTATACCAGAGGATGCAACCAATTAGTCCAAATCGCGGAGAGTGGTATGGGGTTGAGTGTGAACGATGCAGGCGAGGTATGCAGTCGGATATACGCGTACCAGGCGAGCGCGGGCACTACAGCCAGCGCGTAAGCGGCCGCTTGCGCGAAGCGATGCCGCAAAAGCAGATATCCGCAATAAGCGGCCGGCAGAAGAAAGCCGGTTTCGCGCACCAGGGCCGCCGCGGCGAGCACTACGAACAGGCGCCACGAAGGCGTCCGGACGTGCCAGACGAAGGCCGCCACAAGCGCGGCCAGCACGACATCAACGACCATGCGATCCATGCTGGCCAGCGTGGCGGGCAACAACAGAAATACGATTCCCCAGGCCGCGGCGCGCCCGTTCGCCCGGCAGCATGCCGCCGTCCAATAAACGCCGCCGGCGGTGAAAAGGAGAATGAGCGCGTAGTAGGCGGGATCCACCCAGTCCGCGCGGCCGCACGCCAGCAGATAAGCCAGGCCCGGCACCAGAATCCTGCGATAACGCAGGCTGGGATTATCAACGTGGGCTTTCAAATCCTCGGTGCGGATCAGCGGATCGTGCGCGACGTAGTGATACATCTGCCCGTCGTATCCGTAGCTGTGCGGAAACTGATAAACGTGCTCCGCGCTCAGCGTATCGGGCACACCCAGCACCGCCCCCGTGCAATATAGCGCGGTCCAATTGCCGCCGTAGTTGACGCGCACGGTAAGCCATTGCCAGCCGAAGAGCAGGGCCGCGGCCAGCGAGGCATACGCCAGCGGGCGGCGCCTATCCACGATACAGCCCTTTGGCGCGTATATATTCGAGCACGGGCGCGGGCACTTCCACGCGCTGGTCGCCGGCCGCCAGCCTGCGCCGGATTTCGGACGAGGATACCGGCAGGTCCACGGTTTCCAGGCGGTGGACGGTGGCGCCCTCGGGAACGGCATATGGATGGCCCGGCCGGCTGACCACGATGAACTCCACGGCCCGAATCACATCGTGCCAGCGGCGCCAGCTTTCGATCTCGGCGAAGGCGTCGGCGCCGATCAGAAAGAAGAGCTCATCGCCCTCCGACAGCCGGGCGCGGACCTTCGTGATGGTGTCGATCGAGTAACTGCTGGCGGTGCCCTGTTCCAGGCGCGACGCTTCGAATTCCGGCTCGCCGCGGCAGGCCAGTTCCACCATGTGGAAGCGGTCTTCAAAGGGCGCGTGCGTCACGCCCTTTTTGTGCGGCGGCCTACCGGCGGGAATGAACCACACGCGGTCGGTCTGGAAGCTCGCGACAGCCTCCCGCGCCAACGCCAGATGGGCGTTGTGAATGGGATCGAAGGTGCCGCCGAAGATCGCCAGTCTCAACTTATTTCAGAATTTTGATGCGCACGTTGCGGAAATAGACTTCCATGGGCGGGCCGCGATGCAATTGAAAAGCGATGATGCCCTCCAGGCGCGCCGAATCGTGCAGATCGGCGGTCACCGTGCCGTTCAACGTCAGTTGGATGTGGTCGCCGTCGCACAGGATCTCGTAATCGTTCCAGTCTTTGAGCTTGACCACTTTTTCGGCCTTGCCTTTCCACCCATCCACCAGCGTCCCGCGGCCTTTCTCGTCGTAGATGTTGCCCCAGTAGTTGTCTTGCGCGGCATCCGCTTGATATCCGCGCACCACCCAGTTGGGCAGAGCCTCGCTGCGGAATTGAATGCCGCTGTTGTGATTGCGCAGCTTCATCTCCACGCGCAGGATGAAGTTGCGGTACGGCTGTCTGGAGATGAGGAAAGAATTGTCGCTCATGGCGACGCCCTCGGTGGCGCCCACGATCATGCCGTCGCGCACGCTCCACATGCGCGGATCGCCATCCCAGCCGTCCAGGTTCTTGCCGTTGAACAGCGGCTGAAAACCTTCTTCGGCGAACGCCGCGGCCGCGAAGGCCAGCAACAGCACGAGACGCTTCATGGCTCAGGTCCTTTCAATCTTGACGGAGTTGACACGTACTTCATTGACCGGACGGTCCTGGCTGCCGCGCGGCGCTTCACTGATCTTCTTCACCACGGCATAGCCTTCGACTACTTCGCCGAAGATGCTGTGCTTGTTGTCGAGCCACGGCGTGGCGGCCACCGTAACGAAGAACTGGCTGCCGTTGGTGTTGGGGCCGGCATTGGCCATCGACAGCAGTCCGGGTTTGGAATGCTTCAGGGTGGGATGAAACTCATCGGCGAACTTGTAACCGGGACCGCCGCGTCCGGTGCCTTCGGGATCGCCGCCCTGGATCATGAAATTGGGGATCACGCGATGGAAGATAGTGCCGTCGTAGAAGGGCTTGCCGGTCTTGGTGCCGTCGGCCAGGCTGACGAAGTTCTCCACCGTGCGCGGAGCTTTTTCGGCGTGCAGCTTCACTTTGAACTGGCCCTCGGTGGTATCGAAGAGGGCGTAAATTTCATTAGGCATTCCTGGATTGTAACAGTGCGCTCGACGGGCGTGGATTTGTGAGAGAATACGCCGAAAGGAGAATGCATGCCGCGATTGCGATTCGCCCCTATCTGCCTGTTATGCGGCGCTCTGGCGATGTTCGGGGCCCTATGCGCTTCCGCCCAGCGTCCCCAGCCGGCCGACGACAACAAGCCGGCAGGTTCCGCGGCAGAAGAGAAGACTACCCCCATCCCTCCCGAGACCGCATCCGCCACCGACCACGAGTTGGTCCTGGACGGAAAAACCATCCACTACAAGGCGACCGCCGGTACGCTGCTGATCAACAATGACGAGGAAAAGCCCTACGGAACCGTCTTCTACGTCGCGTATGCGCTGAGCGGGGCCGGCGACCTGCGCACCCGGCCGCTGACGTTTCTCTACAACGGCGGTCCCGGTTCGGCGAGCCTGTGGCTCCACATGGGATCTATCGGCCCGGTACGGGTGGTGACCTCCAGTCCGGAAGCCACGGGCGCGGCGCCTTACCAGATCGTGCCGAATCAGTATTCGATGCTGGACAAGACCGACCTCGTGTTCGTGGACGCCGTCGGCACGGGGTTTTCGCGGCCGGTGGGCAAAGGAACTATCAAGAACTTCGCGGGAACCGACCAGGACGTGCAGGCCTTCGGCAGATTCATCCAGCGTTACGTGGAAGTGAACCACCGCTGGAACTCGCCCAAGTTCCTGTTCGGCGAATCATACGGCACCACGCGTTCCGCGGCGCTGGTAGATGCGCTCGAGAACGATGGCATGTCGTTCAACGGCGTGATCCTGATGTCCACGATTCTTAACTATTTCACGCTGGCCCCGGGCAGCGATGCGGTCTTCATCGGGAACCTGCCCTCCTACGCCGCCATCGCCTGGCATTTCGAAAAGATCGCTCACAAGGGGCGCGATGAGAAAGCGTTACTCGATGAAGTTCGGGCATTCGCCCGCGGTCCGTATGCCGAGGCTCTGGCGCAGGGACAGAACCTGCCGCAAAGCCAGGTGGATTCCATGGCCGCCAAGCTGGCCGGTTACACCGGCCTCAGCGCGCAGTACATCAAGGAAGCCAACCTGAGAGTGAGTCCCCCGCGCTTCCGGAAAGAGCTGCTGCGGGATCAGCGCCTCATTCTGGGCCGCTATGATGCGCGCTTTTGAGGTACACGCGCAAGACGGGGCGACCCGCGCCGCTTGACTCTGAGGAGTTCCTGGCTTGTATGGCGGCGCGGCAAAACGCGCCCCTTTGCGCTTTGAAGGAACCGACGTGGATGCCGCGGGCGAGAATCCCGGCTACGATCCGTCGAGCAGCGGCATCACCGGCGCCTTCGTATCCGCGTTGCACGACTATCTCGACCGCGAGCTGAAATACACGACCAAAGAGACCTACTTCCCGCGTGGTCCCAAAGTGAACGAGGAGTGGGACCACAACCATCGCAGGCCGGGCGGCGGGGGACCCGGCGGTCCGCAAGGGCAGCCGCTCCACGAGCCCTACGTGGCTGGAGATTTGGCCGATGCCATGCGAAAGAACCCGCGCCTGAAGGTATTCTCCGCCAACGGATTATTCGATCTGGCAACGCCGTTCTTCAATACCGAGTATGACCTCGCGCACATGGAGCTGGAACCCAAGCTGCGAGGCAACATCGAGTTCGCATACTACCACTCCGGTCACATGATCTATCTGAACGTGGATGCGTTGAAACAGTTAAAGACCGACCTGGCCGGGTTCTATTCACGGGCGGAAGGGATCTGAAACGCGACGCCCTACGGCGTGAACTGATAAATCGTGCCGTCGTCAGTCGGTCCCCCGTGCACGGTGGCGCCGTATAGGAGCCTGCCGGTGGCATCGGCTGTCATGCCGTTGTAGACGAACCCTCCACCCGGCGCACCCTTAAAGCGATAGACCACGCTGTACGCCGGGATGGACCCAGCCGGATCGATTTTGAATATCGTGCCGCAATTGCATGCCGCGCCGCCGGCGCTGGTGGTGCCATACAGATTGCCCGCGGCATCGGCTACCAGCGTGCTGATCGGACCGTTCCCATCCGTGCCGCCCTGGAAGCTGTAGAGCCACGTCTCGGTCCACACGCCGTTTTGGCGGCTCAGCCTGTAAATCGCGCCGAAGTCATGAGCGCCCGCGTAGTAAGTGGTGCCGTAGAGATTACCCCGCCCGTCTCCCACGATCTCACCGTAGGGGAACCCCGAGTCAGGCTCGCCCTTGAAAGCGTACAACGCGGTCACGTTCCATTCACCCGTGGCAGTAGGTCTCAGTTCGAATATCACGCCAGCGCCGTTTGCGCCGCCTGTGGTGCACACTCCAATGATATTGCCGGAATTGTCCACGATCAGCCGTCCCGCAGAGCCGCCCGCGCCGTCCATGCCGCCTGTAAAAGTGTGAACGACTTTCTCGGTGTAACCGCCGTTCCCATCCGGTTTCAATTGATAGACGATGCCGAATCCGTCTACCCCACCGGTGGGCGTCGTCCCGTAAACGTTCCCGTGGCTATCCACGGTAACCCTAGCGCCGGGACCGTATCCGTCAGTGCCACCCGTGAAGCTATGAATCACCTGTGGGGTCCAGGTCCCGCCGGAGTTAGTCAACTTGAAGACCACGCCGCAGCCTGTGTCGACGCATGGTCCGGTATACAGGCCGCCCACGCCCGCGGTTCCGTAGAGATTGCCGTGGGCGTCGAGGGTGACTCCCTTATACGGTTCACCGCCGTCAACGCCGCCCGTGAAGCTGTAGAGCACGGTATGAATCCAGCCGCCGGCCGAAGGCGCCAACTGAAAGACCGTGCCGGAACTGAACTGGCCGCCCTGGACTGTAGTGCCGAAAATGTTCCCGGCGCCGTCAATCGCCAGATCGGTGTCGGCATACTCGCCGTCGGTATCTCCGGCAAAACTGTAGATCAATTGCGTCTTACCAGCCGCCCCGGCGCCGCCGGCCAGGAGCGCTGCTACCGCGAATATGGTTAACAAATGTTTCATGCGAAGATACCCCGCCGCGTCGGATTATAGCAACTTACCGGCTGCCGCGACGCTGTTCGCGCGCCGCCACCTGCGCCAGTTCGTCGCAGCGATTGTTGTCGGCATGGGAGGCGTGGCCTTTGGTCCACGCCCAGGTGGTGTGGTGCCGGGCAGCGGCCGCTTCCAGATGTTCCCAAAGGTCGCGATTGATCACGGGCTTTTTCTGGCTGGTCATCCAGTTTCGCCGCTTCCAGTTTGGCACCCATTCGGTGATGCCGTTCTTCAAATACTCGGAGTCCGTGATCACCTCTACAGCGCAAGGCTCTTTGAGGGCATTCAGACCTTCGATGGCCGCCGTCAGCTCCATGCGGTTGTTGGTGGTGTGCGGCGAAAACCCATACAGCTCGCGCTTGTGTTCGTTATAGCGCAGAATGCAGGCCCAACCCCCGCGGCCGGGATTGCCCAAACAGGAACCGTCGGTAATGATCTTGACCTGCTTCACCGGACCTACGCGGCCACTACTTCGCGGCTGAAGAACTCATCGACCAACTCCAGAATGCGAGGCGCCTCGGCCGCGTGATAGATGGCCGCGCGCAACTGCGCGCCATGCCGGACCCCATGCGTGAAGTAAGTGGCGAACTGCTTCATCTTGCCCACACTGTCGCGTTCCTGCCGCTCGATGAGCATGGCATAGTAAGTGCGCATCATGTCGTAGCGGTCGCGCTGGGTGGGTTGATCGTAGGTTCCAGTTTCGAGATACTGGGCGATCTGCCGGAAGATCCACGGGTTGGACGAAGCCGCGCGGCCGATCATCACCGCGTCGCAGTTGGTTTCAGCGACCATGCGGACGGCATCTTCCGGCGAGTTGATATCCCCGTTTCCAACCACGGGAATGCGCACGGCTGCCTTCACTTCGGCGATGCGCGTCCAATCCGCCTGCCCGCTATAGCCCTGCTCGCGCGTGCGGGGATGGAGGGCCAGGGCCGCCACGCCACAGTCTTCGGCCAGGCGCGCCATGCGGACGGCCACCAGTTCCCGGTCGTTCCAACCCGCCCGGAACTTGATGGTCAGCGGGATGGAGATGGCGGCGCGCACCTGCCGCAACAACCGCTCCACCAGCGGCAAGTCGCGCAACAGGCCGGATCCGCCATTGCACTTCACCACTTTATTCACCGGGCAGCCGAAATTCAGATCCACAATGTCGAAGCCCAGGTCCTGGCAAACGCGCGCGGCATCCGCCATCACGGCCGGATCCGCGCCGAATAGCTGCGCGGTGATGGGGCGCTCGACGGGCTCAAACGCCAGATACTTCAGCGTGCGGGTCGGTTTATTGGCGCGCAGGGACGCGCTGACACCGTGCGAGCTGGTGAATTCGGTCATCAGCAGGCCGCAACCGCCCAGATTGCGGATGAAGCGGCGGAAGACGGTATCGGTGACGCCGGCCATGGGCGCCAGCACGGTGGCGGGAGCCACGCGCACGGGCCCGATCGCGAATTCGGATGGGAAGCGGTACATCACTCGAATCTTCATTTTACCCGGAGCTACACTGGAAACGAAACTGTGAGCCGGGGCGTCCGACTCAGTAAAGGATACGCGGACCAGATGAAACCACTTCAAATTGGACTTCTCGTACTGGCGGGGGCCCTGGGTGGTGCCGTGATCATGAAGTTCATGCAGCGGCCCAGGCCGGTCCCGGCTCCGGTCGTCAGCGCCGTGCCGGCGCCCAAGCCTGCGCCGGCAACCGCGGCGCCCGCTCCGGTGGAAACGAAGCCTACGGCAATGCCCGAGCCGGCAAAACCAACCCCCGAACTGCGAGCGGCCCCCGCAGCCGTTTCTGAAGCGCGCCGCACCAAGCCCGTGCGGACGGCGCACGCCCCTGTGACCATGGCACGGAATCTGCAGCCGGCGCCGCGGCAGACGCCCGCCCCTCCACCGGCCCGCGAGCCGGTCAGGGAATCACCGGTTGCAGCGCCGCCTGCGCCGGCAGCGCCGGAACCCACACCCGAGCCTGCTCCCGATCAGGCGGCCGAACCGGCACAAGAACAGGCTGCCCAACCGGCTCCATCGGTGACTTTGCAGGCTGGACTACTCCTTCCGGTGCGGCTGGGCCAGAGTCTTTCGAGCGACCACAATCAGCCGGGCGATACGTTTACCGCCACGCTCGACGCTCCCGTGTCAGCCGACGGATTTGTGATTGCCGAGCGCGGCGCCCGCGTCGAAGGGCGCGTGCTGGAGGCCCAGAGGTCCGGCAAGTTGAAAGGCGACGCCGTTCTGACACTTGAATTGACGACCCTGCACACTTCCGACGGACAGCACGTGGCCATTCAAACCGAAATGTTTCACAAGCAGGCGCCTAGAGCAACCGGGGAGGACGTCGGTATGGTGGCCGCCGCAGCCGGCGTCGGCGCCATTATCGGGGCGATGGCCGGTGGCGGCAAGGGCGCGGCGATAGGGGCAGGCGCGGGCGGTGCAGCGGGTGTCGGCGGAGTTGCCATGACCCGCACCAGGGCCGTTTCTCTGCCCACGGAGACCAAAGTCAGCTTTCGGTTGAAGTCGCCGGTGACCCTCACGGAGCGGTTGAATCGCTGAGCGCCTCCCTTAGTGAATGCCTTGCGACTCCGGAATTGTTGTCACTTTTTGTGAGGCGCCCGCAAAAGCCGGTGTCGGTGGCCTGCGCGCTCCAGGTGATGGCCGCGCCGATCGGTTGCGGCGACGCCAGGTTACTTTTGCCCCCGCGCTCAGGACCAGTGGTACCATCTTGGAGAAGTTGTCGTAAGGAGCGTTATGGAAACGCATGTCAAGACGCTGGCCGTATTGCACATCGTTTTTGGCGGATTCGGGCTACTGGTCGCGGTGGGCATGTTAATGCTCTTCGGCGGTATCGCCGGGCTGATCGGCGCCTCGGACTACTCAGGGGATGCGCACCTCTCGATCCCCATCGTGGGCGGCATCGGCGCCCTGATATTCTTCGTCCTGTTGATGCTTTCGCTACCGGGTATAATCGCCGGTCTGGGGCTCTTGCAATTCCGGCCCTGGGCGCGTATTCTGACGATCGTGCTTTCCGTCATCGACCTGATCCACGTGCCGTTCGGCACGGCCCTGGGCATCTACGGACTCTGGGTTCTGCTCTCGCAAGGCACCGAACGCCTGTTCCAGCGAACGTAGACTTCGATGCGTTCGATTTCCGACCTGCCGCGATCAGCCGCGCCAATTTACGTTTCGCTGCTGGCCGACGTAGTGATCTTTTTTCACAAACCCCTCTTTAGCACGGAATACAGCTTTCCATGGGATTTTCACGGCGTACAACTGCCCCTAGTTACTTTCCTGTCCGACCAGTTGCGGCAAGGCCACATGGCTTTGTGGAATCCCTTCAACTATTGCGGATACCCGGTCTTCGAGAACATAGAGGCGTGCTTATTTCACCCGCTGGTTTTTCTGAGCGCCCTGATCAGCAGCCACACATCCCTGAACTATCTGCCGATGATGCTGGAGTGGATTGTCGTTTTACAGATCTGGGGAGCGGGTATCGCGGCCTATCATCTGTTTCGGGAACTGGGAGCAGGCCGTCCGGGGGCTTGGGCCGGCGCGGTGATCTTCCAGACGGGGGGCTATTTTGCTTCGCGCGCGGAGCACATCGGCGCCATCATGGCGGTGGCCTGGATGCCGCTGGCCTGGCTGGCGATATTCAAGCTTCGCCGCGGTCCGCGCCTCGCATGGCTGGCGACGCTGGGCTTCGCGCTGGGCATGGCGATCCTGGGCGGCTTCCCGCAGCCGACGCTGGCGGTCTTTGCCTCAACCATGGTACTGGCTATGGTGCTCGTGGCTGTGCGCGCGGCCCGCTTGCAACTGGTGGCCTGGGCCGCGGCGGGCTGTGTACTGGGGATCGCGCTGGCGGCCGTCCAGTTCATACCGACGGCGCAATTGACCGAGCATAGCGTCGCCAAGTACCGCGCGGGCTGGCTGGGCACCGGTGGCGGCCTACCCTGGCAGACGCTGGTCTCCCTGATACTTCCGAATCACTACAACATCTTCGACATGCACCTATTCAAGGGACCCGGCGACATCACCTTCATGTATCAGTACTGCAGCATCGCGGGCCTGTCACTGGCTATCATGGCTTTACTGATTTTGCGCACGCGCTATGTTGCCGGGCTGGCCATCATGCTGCTCGCCGGCATCCTGTGGATGCTCGGCGATAAGACTCCGGTGTGGCGCGCGGTTTATCCCCTGCTGCCTGAGACCGTCAGGATCGGGATTCACCCGGAATACACTTACTGCATCGTCACGCTGTCGATCGCCGGCCTGGCGGCCATGGGATTGGAAGCGCTGCGTGTGCCGCAGGCGATTCGCTGGCTCATCGGCATGGTGATCGCGGTGGACTTATTCCTGGTGGGGTCCAGCCGGCCCATGAATTGCGCATCTCTAAAAGACGATCCGGTTGTGACGCGTGAGTCTTTCGAGGGCAGCGCACCTCTTCTCACCGCCGTACGCCGCTACACCGGCGAGAACTTTCCGCCCTGGCGCATCGATACGGTGGATGCCAGCATCAACTGGGCGACCGGCGCGCCCATCACTCGCGTGCCGGATGCCGATGGCGTGAGTCCGCTGGCGCTGGAGAACATCATTCAGCTTCGCCTTTTCCTGCACGACGGAAATCGCTGGGGGTGGCACTATCCCGTGGAGCACGCGAGTTCCCCGGTCCTCGACCTGATGAACGTGCGCTACATCGTTACGCGTCCGGCGGGATCCGCAGCCCTGCTTGCCGACCCAAAATTCCGGCGTCTGGAAAGCCTGGCGGGATATGACTTGTTCGAGAACTCGTCCGCGATGCCACGATTCTTCGTGGTACATGAAGTGAAG
The DNA here is from genome assembly GCA_035308525.1 of Bryobacteraceae bacterium. Classification (GTDB taxonomy): domain Bacteria; phylum Acidobacteriota; class Terriglobia; order Bryobacterales; family Bryobacteraceae; genus Bog-159. Next base: position 19,404 of record DATGGM010000219.1, on the reverse strand, counting down.
GCGGCGGCATCTCTGGCGGAGGCCCGCAAAATGATCGGCAACGGCGCGATGGACCTCCGCCGCACGGCAATCGCGGAGCAAAGCATTCCATTCGCGGCCGCCAGTGCTGCGGATGCCGCCGATGACGTGGCCGTCTCTCATTACGAGCCGGATTCACTGGAGCTATCCGTGCGCAGCACCGCGCCGGGGCTGTTGGTGATGTCGGAGAGCTTCTATCCAGGATGGGAGGCCTGGCTGGACGGAACTCCAACGGAAATCTATCGCACGGACATCGCGTTCCGCGGGGTCGTGGTACCGGGAGGCAGGCACGTGCTGCGCATGGAGTTCCATCCCACGATCCTGATGGTGTCCGCGGCGATCTCGCTGGGCGCCGCGGTGCTCCTGATCGTGATGGTTTGGCGAGGCGCCGCGCGGTTCGGCGATAATGGGCTTCGACAGGGGCCATGGACTTCAAGGAGCAGCTGAAATCCTCCGTCGACATCGTCAAGGTGATCGGCGAATACGTGCGCCTGCGCAAGTCCGGCGTTTCGCGCTACACCGGCTTGTGCCCGTTCCACAGCGAAAAGACGCCGTCTTTTTCCGTGCATGCGGGGCATCAGTTCTACAAGTGCTTCGGGTGCGGGGTATCCGGCGACGTGCTGAAGTTCGTGATGGAGTTCGAGCACGTCAGCTTTCCCGAGGCGATGAAGCTGCTGGCGGAGCGCAACGGCATCCCCATGCCCAAGCGCACGGAGTATGCCGACGCCGACACGCGCCTGCGGGCCGCCGTGTTCCAGATGCAGGAACTGGCTCAGGACGCCTTCCGCGAGCAGCTTGCCGCGGCGGAGGGCGCCGAGGCGCGCCGCTATCTGGAAAAGCGGGGGGTAGCGCCGGATGTGAGCGCGCAGTTCGGGCTGGGCTACGCGGAGCGCGGCGGCCGGGCTTTGCTGCGCCTCTTCGAAAAGCAGGGTTTCACCGGCGAACAACTGGAGAACTCCGGCCTGCTTGGCAGGCGGGACGATGGCACATTTTACGACCGCTTCCGCCACCGGCTGATGTTTCCCATCCATAGCGAATCGGGCAAGGTGATCGGATTCGGCGGGCGCGCGCTCGATCCCGGCGACGAACCCAAGTACCTGAACTCCGCCGAATCGCCGATATATAAGAAGAGCGCCGTGCTCTACAACCTGCACCGGGCCAAGGAAGGCATGCGTAAGGCGGACCGGACAGTGCTGGTGGAAGGGTACATGGACGCCATCGGCGTGTCCGCCGCGGGCGTACGCGAGGTGGTGGCCAGTTGCGGAACGGCGCTCACGGCGCAGCAGGTGCAGTCTCTGCGGCGGCATTCGGACAAGATCGTGGTGAATTTCGATCCGGATGCGGCGGGAGGCAACGCCGCGGAACGCTCCATCAACCTGCTGCTGGATGAAAGTATGCACGTGCGCATCCTGGAACTGGAAGGCGGGCTCGACCCCGACGAGTATTGTTTGCAGCACGGCGCGGAGGGCTATCGCGCGAAGCTGGATAAGGCGCAGAGCTATTTCTACTGGCTGGCGGATCGGGCGCGGACCAAATTCGATCTGCGCACCGCCGAGGGCCGCATGGCCGGATTCCAATTCCTGCTGCCGGCCATTCAGCGCCTGCCGGAGAAGATCGAGCGGGTCGCGGTGGCTAACGATGTGGCCGGGTACCTGGGCGTGGATGCCGGGCTGGTGCTGGAGAATTTCCGCAAAGCCGCCATGGACCGGCGCGATAAGAAGGTAGCGCGCGTGCGCGAGCCTTTGCGCGCCGATGAGAAGATCCTGCTGAATCTGCTGATCTCCAGCCCCGAAGCGCGGCAGGGCCTGATACCGCGCCTGGAAGAGCTGCCCGCGCTGGAGCAGTTCGCCACACGACGGATCTTCACCGCGCTATTTGCCTTGCACGCCGGCGGCCAAGTTAACTATGAGGAACTTCACGCGCGGCTGGAGGAGAACGATCAGGAATTATTAGCATCCGCGGTGCTCGAAGATGAAACAGATGGCTCCGTCGTGTCACTAGAGCTAGGGGAGGATTGTCTCCGCAGTCTGGAGCGCACTGGCCTCAAGACCCGCTTGGCCGCATTGAAAGCACGCGTAAAGGAAGCCGAGCGCGCCGGAAATCTGAGCGAGGCGTTGCGGCTGGCGGAAGAATTGCAAAGGATCGAAAAAGCCGGTTAACATCGCTGCGCGAAAGATGCGCGGGTGTACAATGTGGGAAACAGTTCTCGCGGGGTAGATAGCTTCAGTGGCACCGGAAGATAAATTCGACAGGCTGCAGCAGTTGGTGGAGAAGGGCAAAGAACAGGGCTTCGCCCCTTATGAAGAGCTGGGCGATGCCTTGCCCGCCGATCTCAGCAACGGCACGGAACTCGACGGTCTGTTGAACGGACTCGAAACAGCCGGCATCGAGCTGCTCGAAGAGCCCAAAATCGAGTTCGATCAGAAGCTTGCGGACGCCGAAGATCTGCTGGATCTGGATCTGGGCCCCTCGGCGGGGGACAAGGTCAACGATCCAGTACGCACGTACCTGCGGGAGATGGGGGCGGTGGCCCTGCTTACGCGCGAAGGCGAGACCGAGATCGCGCGGCGCATCGAACGCGGCCAGATGACGGTGATGAAGGCGCTCTCGCGCACGCCGCTGGTGATCCAGGAGATTTTGAACCTGGCGGAAGAGGTGGAGCGCGGCACGGTGGCGGCGCGCGACGTGATCCTGGTGGCCGACCCGCTCATCCTGGATGAAGCGGCCGAAGAGAGCCGCCAGGAATTCCTGGCCGTGGCCGACGACGTGACCCGGCTCTTCAGAAGGTTCCAGCAACTGCGCCAGAAACTGATCGCGGTGCCGCGCGGGCTGAAGCCCAAACAGTACCGGCGCCTGCTTTGGGAAACCAACCGGGCGCGGGTGCGGGTTTCGCGGCGGGTGCGGACGGTGCGTTATCAGAGCCAGACGCTGCGGCATTTCACGGCGCGGATCCGGGCGGCGGTCGACGATCTGACGCCTGTGGAGCGCGAGATCACGCGCGTGCAGCGCCGCATCGAAACTTCGCCGACGCGGGCCGACGGAATCAAGGACCTGCGCAAGGAGCATCGCGGTTACACGCAGCGGCTGCAGCAGATCGAGGAGCAATCCGGTTCCGCCGCGGCGGAGTTGCGCCGCACGCTGGCCATCATTACGAAGGCCGACCGCGAAGCCGAGACCGCCAAGCGGGAGCTGATCGAGGCCAACCTGCGGCTGGTGGTGAGCATCGCCAAGCGCTACACCAACCGGGGATTGCAGTTTCTCGATCTGATCCAGGAAGGCAATATCGGCCTGATGCGGGCGGTGGAGAAGTTCGAGTACCGGCGCGGCTACAAGTTCTCGACCTATGCCACGTGGTGGGTGCGGCAGGCCATCACCCGTGCTATTGCGGACCAGGCGCGCACCATCCGCATTCCGGTGCACATGATCGAAACCATCAACAAGCTGATCCGCGCCTCCCGGCAGCTCATTCAGGAACTGGGGCGCGAGCCCACCAGCGAGGAGCTCGCCAAGCGCATGGAACTGCCGGTCTCCAAGGTGCGCAAGGTGCTGCGGGTGGCGCAGGAGCCCATCTCGCTCGAAACGCCGGTCGGCGAGGAAGAAGAATCCCACCTGGGAGATTTCCTGATCGACCAGGCAGGTCTCTCGCCTTCCGATGCGGTGATCAATCTGAACCTGCGCGAACAGACCGCCCAAGTGCTGAAAACGCTGACGCCGCGCGAGGAAAAGATCGTCAAGATGCGCTTCGGCCTTGAAGACGGCAGCGAGCACACCTTGGAAGAAGTCGGACAGAACTTCGCGGTCACGCGCGAGCGCATCCGGCAGATCGAGGCCAAGGCTTTGCGCAAGCTGCGGCATCCCAGCCGGAGCCACCGGCTGCGGGCTTTCGTCGAAGACGGAAACGGAAACGGCGGGGCAAATACCTAGCTGCTGCCGCGCCATTGGGCAGCATCAACGGCGTATTGGAAGCGAAGACTCCGCTGCGGCCGCCGCGCTTCGCCCAGCCTTGCAGTGGATGCGGCAAACCTGCGTGTGCCACCTGAATTGCATCCATGATATACGATTGTCTTTAGCCGGGAGGCATCATGGAACGACGAACGTTTCTCATAGGAGCCGGACTGGTTTCGCTCGGCGCGCGGGCGGCGAACGACACCGTGGGCATCGGCGTGATCGGCCTGGGTGGGCGCGGCCGCGACCATCTCCATTACTACAGCAAACTGCCGGGTGCGCGCGTAGTGGCCATCTGCGATGTGAACCAGGCGCAGACCGAGCGCGCCACGCAAATCGTCGAGAAATTGCAGGGCAACAAGCCGCAAGTCTATCAAGACCTGCGAAAACTATTAGACGATAAGGACGTCGGCGCGGTATCCATCGCTACGCCCAATCACTGGCACGCGCTGGCCACCATCTGGGCCTGCCAGGCCGGCAAGGACGTCTATTGCGAAAAGCCGGCCTGCTATAACCTTTTCGAGGGCCGCGCCATGGAAGCGGCGGCGCGCAAGAACAAGCGCATCGTGCAGATCGGCATGCAGGGCCGCACCATCACGCACAAGCAGCGTGCCATGGATCTGCTGCACGCCGGCGCCATCGGGCAGGTCTACATGGCGCGCGGTATCTGTTTCAAACGCCGGGCGTCCATCGGCCATACGCCGGCCGAGCCCGTGCCGGCCGGCCTCGACTGGGACCTGTTCCTGGGCCCCGCGCCCATGCGCGAGTTCACCAAGAACCGCTACCTGTACAACTGGCATTGGTTCTGGGACACGGGCAACGGCGACATCGGCAATCAGGGCATCCACGAAATGGACCTGGCGCGCCGTGGGCTGGACCGCGGACTGCCCAAGCACGTGGTTTCGACCGGCGGCAAGTACGTGTACGACGACGATCAGGAGACTCCCAACACCCAGATCGCTACGTTTGATTACGGCGATGCGGAGATCGTGTTCGAAGTGCGCGGGCTGAACACGGGCGGCGAGATGGGCATACCGGCTTCCGGACCGAACTTCATCGGCGTCACGTTCTTCGGCAGCAAGGGTTTCATGGCGGTGGATGAGCACGGCTTCCAGATCTTCCTGGGAGACAAACGCGAGCCGGGCGAAGCCATGAAGCACACGGAGACGGAGATCGACGATACCATTCCGCACATGGCCAACTTCCTCAAAGCCGTGAAGAGCCGGAATCCAGCGGACCTGACGGCGGATGTCGCGGTGGGCACCACATCCGCGGCGCTGGTGCACATGGCCAACATCAGCTACCGGGTGGGGCGCAGGCTGACTTATGACAGCGCTACCGGGAGTTTCATGGGCGACGAGGAGGCTACCGCTATGTCCACGCGGCCTGTGTATCGCAGCCCTTATATCGTGAGCTAGCCGGCAATCCGGCTACAGGCGGCCGCTATCGCATCGATAGCCTGCTCGATATCGTTCCGCGTGGTCATGCGGCCGGTCGAGAGCCGCAACGTTCCGCGAGCCCACTCCAGGGGCACGTGCATGGCGCGCAGCACGTGCGAGATCTCCACGCCGCCCGAATGGCAAGCAGCTCCCGCCGATGCCGCCACGCGGTCTCCGATGGCATGCAGCAAATCCTGCGCGTCAGCTCCCCGGAAGCCGGCGCTAAGCGTGTTGGGCAAACGGCGATCGAGATGGCCATTCACCCGCATTCCGGCCACACGCGCGCGCAGGCCGGATTCCAGGGCATCGCGCATATCGCGCATGTGGGCCGCGTGGCGCACCAGGTCCCGCCGCGCAATCTCGCATGCCTTGCCCAGGCCCACGATTTCCAGAACGTTCTCCGTACCGGCGCGCAGCCCGCGTTCCTGGCCCGCGCCATGCATGAATTTCTCGAGCGCCACGCCGCGCCGCGCGTACAGCGCCCCGATTCCCTTAGGCGCGTAGAGCTTGTGGCCGGCGAGCGAAAGCAGATCGACCCCCAGCGCTTCCACATCCACCGGGATCTTGCCGGCCGACTGCGCCGCGTCGGTGTGCAGCAGCACGCCTTTGGGACGCGCCACGGCAGCGAACTCCGCGATGGGCTGCGCCGTGCCGACCTCGTTGTTAGCGTGCATGATGCTGACCAGGACCGTCTCCGGGCGCAGGGCCGCCCCCACATCCGCCACGCTTACCAGGCCGTGCTCGTCGACCGGCAGTTCCGTGATCTCGAAGCCGCGCCGCGCCAGCCAGCCGCATACTTCGGTCACCGCCGGATGCTCGATGGCGCTAGTGATGATGTGCCCGCCCTTGCCGGCGCCCGCTGCCACGCTTTTCAATGCGTGGTTGTTGGACTCCGTGCCGCCGCTGGTGAAGATCACCTCGTCGGGCGCGCAGTTCAGCAGACCGGCGACCTGGCCGCGAGCTTCCTGCACCGCCCGGCGCGGCCGAGCGCCATAACAGTGGCTGCTCGAGGGATTGCCGAAGTGCTCCTCCAGGTACGGCCGCATTGCCGCGATCACTTCCGGATCGAGCGGCGTCGTCGCGTTGTAATCCAGGTAAACCGGTTTGGCGTTCATCGCAGTTTGTATCGCTGTATCTTTCCGGTCGCGGTCTTGGGCAGCGCTTCCAGAAACTCGATGCGCCGCGGGCATTTGTAGCCGGCCAGGCGCTCGTGGACCGTCGCGCGCAGCTCGTCCGCCAGGGCCTCACCGGCGCAAGCGGGCTCCTTCAGCGTGACGAAAGCGCACGTCACGGGCAGTCCGCTTTCCCCACGCCGCGCCACCACGGCGGCTTCCAACACGGCGGGATGCTCGATCAGCGCGCTCTCGACTTCGATGGGCGAGACCCACTCGCCAGAGACGCGGAACATATCGTCGGAGCGGCCCGCGTACCAGTAGTAGCCCTCCGCATCGACGCGATATTTATCGCCGCTGAAGAACCAGCCGCCGCGCATGCGCTCCGCCGTCAGTTGCGGGCGATTCCAGTATTCGGTGGAGTTGCTGGCGCCGCGCACCCACAGATCGCCGGTCTCTCCGGCCGGCAGCTCGCACCCGATTTCGTTGGTGATGCGGACCTGGTAGCCCGGCACGGGCACGCCCGAACTGCCGGGCCGCACGCCTCCCGGCTGGTTCGAGATGTAGATGTGCAGTACCTCCGTGGAACCGATGCCGTCGAGCACCTGGAAGCCGAATCGCTCGCGCCACCGGCGGACGATCTCGGCTGGTAGCGGCTCGGCGGCCGAGATGCCCAGGCGCACGCTGCGCAGGTCGTACGGGTTGGCCGTGTCGGTCTCGTGCAACATGGCGGCGAAATGCGTGGGGACAGAGAAAAACAACGTCGGCCGGTATTGGTGGGCGCACGCCAGAATGGCGGCCGCCAGCGGCTTGCCGGGATAGAGCACAGTAGTGGCGCCCACATAGAACGGAAACATCAGGCCGTTCCCAAGGCCGTAGGCGTGGAATAGCTTCGAAGAGGAAAATGTGATGTCGTCGGGCCGGATGTCGAGCACGCCGCGCGCATAACCCTCGCAGCACGCCATCCAGCCGCCATGCCGATGGATGGCCGCCTTCGGCGAGCCGGTGCTGCCGGAAGTCCACAGCCAGAAGGCCGCATCATCGCCCGAGGCAGGTGCGGATTCCAGCTCCGGCGACTCGCGCGCGCAGTCCAGAGGCGCGGCTGCACTGACCACCAGCCGGGCTTGGCTGTCCGCCAGAAGAAATTCGTAGTCCGCGGGCCGCAGCGCCGTGTTGCAGGGCACGGCCACCGCGCCGATCTTCATTGCCCCGAAATATGCGGCCACGAATTCGGGTGAATCAGGCAGGATGATCAGCACACGGCTGCCCGGCTGGACACCCGCGCGGCGCAGCGCGTTTCCCGCCTGGTTGACCTGCGCGGCGATCTCCGCATAAGTGAGACGCCGTCCTTCGCAGATGATCGCGGTTCGCGAGCCGCGGCCTTCGGCGACGTGCCGGTCCACAAAGTAAGAAGCGAGATTGAAGGGTTCAGCCACGGCCTGTCAAGAGAATATCACCCGCGCGATTCCCATTTGTATTGCCGATTACCCCAAACCGCGTGGCAACCAACATGCACGGTCATGTGGTGTGCGCCCAGTGAGCGCACGGAGGGTTACAAATGACACTTTTTGCCTGGATTGTGTTGGGTTTCATCGCCGGATTCATTGCCAGCCACCTTGTGAACCATCGGGGCGAAGGCATGGTCCTCGACATTTTACTCGGCATTGTGGGCGCCATGGTTGGTGGCTGGGCAGCACCGCACCTCGGATTTGCGGGCGTCAGCCGGCTGGATGTGCACAGCGTGATCGTGGCTACCGCCGGCTCGATTATATTTCTGTTCGCGTACCACGCGATACGCCGCGGCGTTATGGGCCGCCGGTATTTCTAAACACAGAGAGGAGCGTTCAACAATGATCAGTCTCAAAAACAGTATTTGCCTGACAGTCACGTTGTCGATTGGTTTGCTGGCCGGATGCGCGGCCACGAAAACGCCGGCGGTTGCCGATGCGACCCGCAAGTCCCTGGATCAGGCCGGCCTCAAAACGGTCTCCGTGACTCAAGACCGCGAGAACGGCGTACTTACGTTAAGTGGAACCGTCTCCACCCCGGCTCAGAAGACTCAAGCCGAGTCGATTGCGCGGGGTTTGGCCAGCTCTCAGGTTGTCGCGGACGAGATCGCCGTGGTTCCTCCGCACAGCGGCAGCGAGATCAAAACAATGTACGCGGATCTGGACAAGGGAATCCAAAGCAATCTGGACGCGGCCCTGATCCAGACGAGAATACCCGGGACCATCCGGCACGCCACTAGAAATGGTGTAGTGATCTTGTCGGGGACCGTCGACTCCGAAGATGCGCGGACGGAGGCGCAGCAGTTAGCATCCACCGTGCCCAACGTGCAGCAGGTCGTGAACGAATTGCAGGTCAAGGGACAAAAAGCCACGTCTACGCGGTAAGGTTCCGGAGTCTGTGGTCCGCGCCTCTCAATGCAGGCTGGCTATCTTCCTGCGGATTTCAGCAGCGTCCTTGGCGTCGGGCTGCAGCTCCAGGTACTTCCTGTAAGCCTCCCTGGCGTCCTTGGGATTTTTGCGCTTCTCTTCCGCTTCGCCTAGCCGCAGCCAGGCTTCCGTGAGGTTCGGGTTCCACCGGGTGGCCTCGCGAAACCGCCCGGCCGCGGCCTTGTAGCTGTGCTTTTTCCAGTATTCGTTTCCAACCTGCAATTCCTTATTGGCCTGCAGCGGATTGAACGAATATTCCTTCGGCTTCAGATTGGCGTCCTCTTCGGGAGGCTCCTGCTCTTGCGGCGGTTGCTCGGCGGCTGGCTTGGCGGGCTGTTTGGGCTGGTCCTGCGCGGCCGACGGCAGCGCCAACACGCTTGAAAACAGCAGAGCGAAGACCCAGCGTGACATAATTAAAGTATAGCCTTCCATTGCGATGGATCTGCAAGACAAAGCGGCCCAGTTGCCTCTCTCCCCGGGCGTGTACCTCTACAAAGACGCCGGCGGACGGGTGATCTATGTGGGCAAAGCCAAGAGCTTGCGGCAACGCGTGCGCAGCTACTTTTCCGAAGATCGTCTGGCGGATGTCAAGACCGGCACGCTGATCTCGGAAGCCACCGATGTCGACTACATCCTGGTCGACAACAATAAAGAGGCGCTGGCCCTCGAGAACAATCTCATCAAACAGTGGAAGCCGCGCTTCAACATTCTGCTGCGCGACGACAAGACTTATCCCTACATCAAGCTGACCGCCGAAAAGTATCCGCGGGTGTACGTGACGCGGCGGCTGCGCAAGGACGGCTCCACTTACTACGGGCCGTACTTTCCCGGCAACCTGGCGCACCGGCTGGTGAATTTCATTCACCGGCATTTCCTGGTGCCCTCCTGCAAGGTGGATCTGACCCGCTATCATCCCAAGCCCTGCCTGCAGTATCACATTCATCGCTGCCTGGGACCCTGCGTCGAGGGCCTGACCACGGACGGTGCGTACGCCCGCGCGGTGCGGGATGTGCGCCTGTTTCTGGAGGGGCGGCACGGCGACCTGGCAGCGGAGCTGCGCGGACGCATGGAGGCGGCCTCGGACGCGACCCGCTTCGAGGAGGCCGGCGCGCTGCGGGATCTGCTGTCCACGGTGCAGGAACTCGACGAACGCCAGAAGATGGCCGCGGCCAAAGGCGACGATATCGATATCTTCGCGGCGTACGCGGAGCCGCCGCTGGTCGCGCTCAACGTCTTCCACCTGCGCAACGGCCAGATCGTGGACCGCCGCGAACACTTCTGGGAAGATCAGGACGAATACGACGAGCCGCAATTCTTCTCCGCCCTGTTGAAGCAGATCTATCTCGACCAGCGTTACGTGCCCGCCATCATCCACGTGCCCGTGGATTTTGAAGACCGGGAGGAGTTGGAAGAGCTGCTGTCCGAGAAGCGCAACCGCAAGGTGGAGATCCACACGCCGCAGCGCGGGCAGAAGAAAGCCCTGCTGGACCTGGTGGAGACCAACGCCAAACACAGTTTCGACGCCCGCTTCCGCGTGTTGAAGCCGTCGTCGCGCGCCATTCAGGAAGCCGTCCAGGACGCCTTGAATCTGCCCGAAGCGCCCAAGCGCATCGAGTGTTTCGATATCTCGCATATCCAGGGCACCGACAAGGTGGCCAGCATGGTGGTCTGGGAAGACGGCAAGATGAAGAAGTCCGATTACCGCAAGTTCATCATCCGCACCGTGATCGGCAACGACGATTTCGCCAGCATGCGCGAGGTGGTGACGCGCCGCTACTCGCGATTGCAGCAGGAAGGCCAGCCCATGCCGGGACTGGTCCTGATCGACGGCGGCATCGGCCAGCTGCACGCCGCGGCGGACGCGCTGGAGGCCATCGGCATCATCAACCAGCCGCTGGCGTCGATTGCCAAGCGCGAGGAGATCATTTACGTGCTGGGGCAGGAGGACGAACCCATCGTGCTCGACCGCTTCTCGCCCATCCTGCACCTGGTGCAATCCATCCGGGACGAAGCGCATCGCTTCGCCGTGACTTTCCATCGCACGCGGCGCAACGCGCAGCACCTGACTTCGGAGCTCGACCAGATCGAGGGCGTGGGCGCGCGCACGGTGCAGAAGCTGCTAAAACATTTCGGCAGCTCGGAGCTGGTGCGGGCGGCAGGCGAGGAGCAGCTCGCAGGGGTGGTGGGACGCGCGGCGGCGCGGCGGGTGAAGCGCTATTATGAGGAACGCGAGTTCAGCGTCAGCACTGAGCCGCGACGGTGAGGGAGATGGAGGCGCCTCGAAGCGTGCCGCCAGGGCATCCTTGAAATTCGGCGCGTGTCTTCCTCTGTGTCGCCAACCGCTGCGCATACGCACCGATCAATGCTCCTCGAGCAAGCGCACCAGTTCGCGCACTTTCATGGGCGTGGCGGAACCGTATCATTGGCCGTCGGCCCAAACTCCACGGTACGGCGGCGCTAGGGGACGCGCGGCGGGCGAAGCGGTTACGAGGACCGGTTAACGCCGCAAGAGAAGCCCGCGGGCAGGTGAACATCCCAGCGGAGTCGTATTTGCCGCGGATAAAGGGACGTTTTTTGCCAGGCGGTCTTCCGCCCAAGCCAGGCAATATGCCGCCAATGCGTCGTGTCCCGGTTCGGCGATGGACATATGCGTCAGGTCGGGAAACAAGGCAAAATCGGTCCGCGCGGGCGAGGTACGGTAGCGTTCCCAGTTGCGCTGCTGTGCCTCAATCGGAAGGCATCGGTCTTTGCCGCATCCGACCAACAAGAGCGGCGCACGCCGCGGATTGCGAAAGTCGACCTCGGCCGCCGCGGTGAGTAACTGCCAAAAGATCCTCCGGCTCTCGGGAACCAGATTCATTTCGATTCCCTGGACCTGGCGCAGGGCCTTTTCTTCCGCGTCGCGTTCCGGAGGAGGGAGGATACCCCGCCAGCGGGATGGCGTGCCGAAGAGGGTCCACAATTTCTTAGCGGCCCGCAGAGGATTAGGGCCGACCGCGGCCACTCCGCGCGGCGGCACCGAGCTGAGGGCGATGCCGGCAGCGCCGTAGCCCTGATCGAGCAGGAGCTGCACGATGAGTCCGCCAAAAGAGTGCCCGATGAGTACCGGGGATTCCGACTGACGCCCGATGATTGCCTTGTAGTGCGCCACGATTTCGGGGATACCGACCTTGGCCAGCCGGGGATCGGCATGCGCCTGTTGATCGCAAACCGCGCGGTCTTTCAGCGGCCACGCGGGCGCCAGCGTGCGATACCCTTTCAGCGCGAACAGGGGCTCGAAATAGCGCCAGCAAAGTGGCGTAGTCCATGCGCCATGAATGAAGATGACCGAGTGCATGGCGGCTTCAGGCTGCCCTTTCGGCCACTGCCTGCGGATCGCATGCGTGCCGGAGCGCCGTCCCCTCCATGTCGGGTTGGAAGGCCGGGAAGTAAACTCGCAACTCGGCGCCGCATCGCGTGCAGCTTGCCCGCGCGAAATCCTCGCCGGAATGCCATTCGCCCAATTCGTGGCCGCGAACAGCGGCGGAAAACGCCGCGATACGCTGCAGCGCCGTGAGTTGATCGGGAATCCCAGTAGCCATAACCACGCCCTCCGTGTATTGGTTTCAATGGATATAACACACCAGGCGCTGTTTTCTTCCCCCTCAGCATTAACTTCAGTAGACCGGGGCCGGGGCCGGGCGGCGCACCTGCGCGCGACTCCCCAATCGCGCGCCAGCGTGCACCTGCTGCAGGGTTAGTGCTGGGCAGAGTAGAAGTAGTAATCAGCGGTATAAGGGACCAGCACCTGTTGGCCGACGTCGGTTGAGACAGCACATCCGGCACCTGGCGCGCTTCCACCCGATGTGTTGAGCCGCTGGACGTAGGTGGCATTTGTCAGCACGCCGAAGGGGTAAGAAGGACCGTTCTGGGAACCGATTACCTGCAGCAGAAGGCAGGGAATCGCACCCGAATTCGGACAACTCGGGTCGGTGCCGGCAGTGATGCTGTTCAGCTTGTTACCCCAGATCACACTGCTGTCGAACGAGCTTTGCCACGTGGGGCTGCCAAATGGAACCGGGTTCGGCGCAAACTGGTTGGGGTTCGTATCCGGGCTGAGGAAGTGAGTCAGGATCTGCTGTGTGAAATTGCCGAATACGGTTATAGAGAGCGTTGCTTGCGGCCTGGAAGAATCCACGGTCCAGGAGGCGGCGGCGCCCGATGGCAGGCAGACATAGCCTTGGGTTCCGTTGGCGTGGCCCATGAGGAACGCGGTGTTGCCGGCTGGCGGCGTGATGGCGGGCGGCGTGGGAGGCGGAGTGATTCCATTGGAGGCCAGCGCCGACGATGCCATCACACCCGTCATTAACGCCAGGGTGATTGGCGCAATCGAGTTCTTGGTCATATGCGTCTTAGTGTTCATGTCCATTCTCCTGATTGAAGTTGTGGCATCCCATGGAGCGTCAAATAACGCGATGCGCCCACTAACACCACGGTAGTTATCTTGTCAGACCCGGTTCATCAAGTCACTACGTATCTAAGTAGCTTTGTGACAGGAGAATTAGCGGACCAGCCAGCTCCGCATCGCTTTGCCCACGGCTTCGGACTTTGAGTGGACTTGTAGTTTGTCGTAGATATTCCGGAGGTGAAACGAAACCGCATATGCGGTCACTCTTAACTCAGCGGCCGCGGTCTTGTAAGTGTGACCGTCCGCCAGGAGCTTCAAGAGGCGCGTCTCGTACGGCGTCAGCTCATAATCGGCCCGCTGTTCGGGACGGGTGTCGCGAAAGAGCTCGATCACTCGCCGCGCCACTTGCGGCGACATGGGAGATCCGCCGTCCATGAGCTCGCGGATGCCCTCCAGCAGGCGCGCAAATGGCAGTCTCTTCAGCAGGTATCCGTGCGCCCCGGAGCAGATCGCTCGAAAAATGTTGTCATCGTCGTCGTACACCGTGAGAACCACCAACAAAATGCTGGGGTATCGTTCGCGCAACAATCGGATGCCCTGTATGCCCGAGATCCCCGGCAGCCCAAGATCGACCAAAGCCACATTCGGGAGATCCCTGCCGATCCGCGAAAGAGCTTCTTCCATGCAGCCGAACACGCCCGCGGCCCGGCAGGTTTCCGACTCGTCGAGCAGAGTCCTGAGCGTCTCTCGCGTGAGTTTTTGATCTTCAATAATGCTTACGCGGATAGTCGCGTTTTCCACATCGACTCCATCAAGCTGCGCCTCAAGGCGTGATTACAAGTGTCGCGCACAACGGGAAGCGGCCGCCCCAAAAGAGGAATCCGGAGTTGAACAGTTGTGCCGCGGGAGCTGCTCGCTACGCTGAATTCCCCGCCCAGACTGCGCGCGCGGTTGGCCATGCTGTTGAGCCCATGACCCAGGGAGACCCGCCGGCAATCGAAGCCTTTGCCGTCGTCCGTCAGCCTGAGGGCCAGCCATTTCCCGTCGATCGTTATATCGACTTCCACACGCTCGCATTCCGCGTGCCTGACGATGTTATGAGTGCTCTCCTTGAAGACCAGCAGTGCCTGACGCCGTGTATCCGGGCCGAGCTTCGCTTCGTCATGCGGGCTCGGGCCCCGGAATTGACAGGCGATACCGCAGGCGGGAAATACATCGTTTGCGAACGCCCGCATTCTCTGAATGGTGTGGCCCAGCGAATCACTGCCGGGGTCGATGGACCAGACGATATCGCTCATGGAGTCCGCCAGTTGGCGGGACAACGCCGCAATCTCCGCGAGCACGCCTGCCACTTGCGGATCTTTATTGGACCGGCGGGTGACGGACTCGGTAAGCAGCGCGATCTGCGCGAGAGTCGCACCGATGTCATCGTGCAGATCCGAGGCGATACGGCTCCGCAGGCATTCCAACGCGAGCCGGGCCGCCAGCCTGAACCGGTACATGAAATAGACCGCCGAGGCTGCCCCCAGGGCAGCCAGGCCGACGAATGGTTCCATTGATCGGAGCATAGTTCTCCTTACAGGTTCAGTGGCGCTGTTGCTTCCTTGCGAGCCGCTGACGCCGGAGAATCCAGCCTAAACTCGCGTACTGGCAATAACACGCCGGAAGCCTCTTTCTTCCCGGCGCTTACGCACGGGTTCGCCAAGTAGTTGAAAGTACAGGGTGTTTTGGGGAATTTTTGCCGAAGCGTGGGTGATGCGCCAGGCATTAATAAAAAAATAATTGCAAAGGCCGGGAATTTTTCGTCCGCTGGCGGGTTGTGCCTGACGGGGAATTATGCAGGCAAGCAGCCCGGCCGGGACCACGTTCCGTAACGTGGCCTGTCGACAGTTTGACGATGCCTATAGCGATGTCGCGAGCCTCCGCGCGGCGCCGGTTGACGCAGCACCGCTGCGTGAGGTGACTAAATGAAGCCATGTGATGAGAATCGTCTACGCATTGCGCTGTATCTGGATGATGAACTGCGCGACGAGGAATTGGCCGCCTTCGAGACTCATCTGGCAGCCTGTGCCGCCTGCCAGGCCGCGGTTGATGCCGAGCGGCGCTTTCTGGATGACCTGCATTCCGCGCGCCCGCAATATGGCTCTTCGCCGAGGCTTCGGAAGCGGGTGGAGAATATCCTCCGGGACATGCCGGGGGAAATGGGGCAGGAACACTCACGCGCGAACTTCAGCGAATTCTTCGGGCGAATAATCTCCGCCCTTCCCGGATGGCACTCGCCCAGGCTACAGGCCGCGGGGGCGCTCGGGCTGGCAGTCCTGACCTTGGGCGGGCTGTGGTTCGGACGGATGGCAACCTCCCGCTCTGATTCTCATTCGGAATTCGCGGCCATGGCGGTGCGGGTTCACAAGGCCCGCGTAAAGGGAAAGCTGACGCTGGCAATGGAGTCTCAATCACCTGCCGCAATCACGGACTGGGTGAACGCCAGGGCAGCGTTCAAAGTACACCTTCCCTCCTATGATGAGACGCCCAGTGAATCGCAACCCTACCGGTATGAAGGCGCCACCCTCGTCTCGTACCACAATGCTTCAGCGGCCTACATTAATTACGAGACGGGAGGGACGCCCGTGAGTTTAGTAGCGCTGCCAACATCCCTGACCCCTCCTTTACGCGGCAAAGGAGTGAAGATGAAGAGCCTCACGGTCTATTACGACACGGTCGATAATTATCACGTGATTACATGGTCCGGCCCCAAGACCCGCATGACCTACGCTCTGGTTTCGGATCTGGCGCACCCGTCGCAAGCGTGTATCATCTGCCATGCAAGTTCCAGTCCCAAGGACCGCGATCTCATGGCCAGTCTGCGCACGCAATAGTGCCGCAATCCTGTCCGTCCGACTCCCCGGAACCGCACCCCCCTTGCGCTTAGCAGGCCGCCGAAGTACACTCTACTGATCTGCGCTTTCTAACGGGGATTATCTCATCCCACAAGCGCGCTACCGCATTTAGAGATCAATTGGAATATGCAAGTGTTTCGTGTGTTTTGATTATTGATGGTCATGGCGGAAGCTCACGGCTGCACGGATTTCAGGCAGGCGGCGCTGGCTTGCCTGGACGGACTCTACGGCTATGCCATGAGTCTTTCTCACAACCAGGCGGATGCGGAGGACCTGGTCCAGGATACCTACGTAAAGGCCGTGCGGGCAATGGACCAATTGGCGCCCGATAGCAATGTCAAGAGCTGGCTATACGCCATCCTGCGCAATGCCTGGCTGAATCAAATCCGCCACCTACAGAGCGGCCCGCAATTTGTAGGGATGGACGACGAACACCATGAAGACACCATCGGGAGAGCGTGCTCCAATGACGATCCCTACAATTCCTATGTAGCCCGGGCGGAGAGGGAGAGCATACGGGCCGCCCTCGAACAGCTGCCCGTACTCTACCGGGAAGTGATCGTACTGCGGGAGTTTGAAGGACTGAGCTACCAAGAGATTGCCGAAATTGTGCATTGTCCCGCCGGCACCGTAATGTCGCGGCTGGATCGGGCGCGAAAGAGACTGCGAACTTTGTTGAGCGAATGGAGCCAGCGGCCGTGATTCGAGGCAATGAAACATGAGGCCGTGTAGCGAGAATCAAAGCCGGATTATCCGTTACCTGGATGACGAACTGCCAGGCTGGGAACGGGCAGCGCTCGAGTCTCACCTGCGTCGTTGTGCCAGGTGCCGGCGCGCGGCAGCAGACGCGTCCTCCTTCCTCGACACCGTGCGGTCCCGGCGCCCCGCCTACCGGGCGCCCATCACCCTCCGATCCCGCGTGGAAAGCATCATTCAGGACGTGCTGCCATCTGAACGATAATCAGTCTGATGCGCCAGCTTCTGGCAGCGGGCTAGGGGAGCGAGCCGGCAGCCGATCATCGTATCCCGGAATTCGGGAACGCGGTGTCACGCACCCGCTTCTTCACTCTGTCGAGCAATTCCATTCCCGCTCCCCGGGTTGCTCCGTGATGGCCTGTTGTATCTGAATGAGGTCCATTAGAGATATCCAACCGCCGCCGCGCACCCGGGCTGCCCATGCACGATAATATAGCCAGATATGACAGTCGACATCGAAGGCGTCACCCTGCACCTGGCGCATCCCGACGAGCTGCCGGCGCGCTGGGTGGGCCAGGAGGAGCTGATGCGCCAGCTTCTGGCGGCGTGGCTGGTGGTGAGCGAGCAGGATCTGCCCATGAACCCGCGGCTGTTGGGCAAACCGGGCGTCGGCAAGACCACGCTGGCCTACGCGGCGGCCAAGCGCATGGGCCGCGACGTCTACATCATGCAAGCCACCATGGATACACGCCCGGAAGACCTGCTGGTCACGCCGGTGATCGAAGGCCAGGGGCGCCTGCGGTATGTGGCATCGCCGCTGGTTACCGCCATGGTCCGCGGCGGCATCGCCATTCTGGACGAAGGCAATCGTATGAGCGAGAAGAGCTGGGCGAGCCTGGCGCCGCTGCTCGACAACCGCCGCTATGTGGAGTCCATCGTGGCGGGGATCAAGATCAAGGCGCACGCGCAGTTCCGCATGGTCACCACCATGAACGACGATGCCTCCACGTTCGAGCTGCCCGAGTATATACATTCGCGTCTGCAGCCGCAGATCTTCATCGACTTTCCGGAGCGCGACGAAGAGTATCACATCCT
This sequence comes from Bryobacteraceae bacterium, assembly GCA_035308525.1. Taxonomy (GTDB): domain Bacteria; phylum Acidobacteriota; class Terriglobia; order Bryobacterales; family Bryobacteraceae; genus Bog-159. The sequence goes on along the minus strand of DATGGM010000219.1, from coordinate 1,380 downwards.
GAAAGAGAACCTGCCGTTCGCCGAAGACCGCATCCTGACTTACGTGACGGATTTCCTGCAGCAGGCGCACGCGGCCGACGAGCGGTACACGGTGCGCGACGGAATCAACATCGGACGGTTCGCCATCAAGCTGAAAAGCCTGGCCACCGAGAAAGCGCACGAGACCGAGGCGCTGGAGACGGCCATCCTGGAAACGCTGGGAGAGGAAGCGCTGCGCTATGCCCGGGGAACCCGCCCTTCCTGATCAGCCCCCTGATCGGCCCGATGCCGCCGGCAGTCTGCGGCGCGGACGCTTCACGTATCTGCCCGTAGTGCCGGGACATCTGGAGTTCGCCATCGAAGTGCGCCGCGCCATTCTGCACGACCGGCCGCAGGTTGTCGCGCTGGAACTGCCGGTCACGCTGCAGCAACAGTACATGCGCGCGGTGGCCCGCTTGCCGGAAATGTCCGTAATCGTATATCCGGATGAGAGCGAAGAGGACCGCGCCGTTTATGTTCCCGTGGAACCGGCCGACCCGTTCGTGGAGGCCATTCGCACGGCGCACGAAACCGGCGCCGAGGTGGTCTTCGCCGATCCGGATTCCGGCCAGCGCCCGCACCTGAAAGACGCCTATCCGGACCCGTATTCCATCCGCCACATCGGCCTTGAGAAATACGTGGAGGCTTACCGGGTTTACCCGCAGGAGCGGTCGGAAGAGATCGCGCGGCACGCCGACGGCATCGCCTGGAAGCTGCAGGGCTGCGATCCCCTGGCGCGCGTGCTGGTGGTGGTCTCGCTGAATCTCCTGGACCCGGTGCTGGACTCCATGGAGGAGCCTCAGGCGCAGCCCATGTCGCGCATGCGGCGAGAGGGCGTGCGGGTGTTGAATCCGCATCCCGAGTGCCTGGCGGAGATCACCATCGAGTATCCTTACTTGCAATTCCGCTACGAACAGTTCCGGCAATTGCTCACCGATTCCAACTGGATCGACCGGCGGCATGCGCAACTGGCGCTCTTTCGCGATGCCGAAAAGAGCTACGAAGCGTCCACCGGCGAGCGCGTGGCCCACTGGCAGCGGCGGCTGCTGGCCCGCTATGCGCGAAACCTGGCGCTGGTTGACAATGCCCTGATGCCGGGAGTATTCGACCTGGCGGTGGCGGCGCGCAGCATCGTGGACGACAACTACGGCTGGGACGTTTGGGAGACCGCCGGCCGTTATCCGCCGCAACAAACCGCCAGCGATTTGCAAACGGTGCGCATTTCGGGCGAGGAGGTGTGGCTCGACACCAAGCGCATGCGGCTGCGGCGCAGGCTACCCAGCGCCAAGCGGCGGCTGCGCCCGGTGGGGTTGAAGCCGCGCAAGAAAGAGAAGGTTCCCGGCGAATGGGCCCGCGAACTGG